>JAKFWA010000085.1 GCA_021732995.1 Planctomycetaceae bacterium
GGGCACCACCGCCACAGCCTGCTCCCACCCCCGCGCCCCAATTCGCCGCAACTCAGCAGTTCATCGCTCCTCCGCCACCAGCGGTTCAGCCAACAATCACCCATCCTGCACCGGCTGCCGCGCCACAAGCGGCTGTGCCGCAGTTTCAAGCGCCGCCAACGTCGATTGTGCCAGAGCCAGCACCCGCAGCACCCGAATGGTTCAGCCAGCCAGCAGCCGAACAGCAACCTGGAACCGTCGGCGAAACCATGCCGTTCCTGGGTGATTTTCAAGCTCCGCATCCGGCGGCAGACGGGCCGATCAGCACCAACCCTGCTCCGGTGTTCGATGCCGCCGCCGTTGTTGCCCCCGCGCCGACTGTCTTGACGCCTACGATCCCGGCTCCAGTCGTCACCGAATCGTTCACGGCACCCGCTATTCCCAGCACGACGATCGTCGCAGCGGAATCAGCAGCCGCACCAACCGTTGTCAGCGTTCCTGCACCAGCGATGCAACCGCCTCAGCCACAGTGGGCAGCCGCGCCGACGCCCGTTGAGCCTTCAGCACCTGCACCAGTCGCCTACGCACAGGCTCCGGTTGCAGCGTATCCGCAGCAGGAAATGCAGGCGGTACCGCCGCAAGCAGTTCAGCCAGCACCGCAGTTTGCGATGCAGCCGGCCTACGCAGCTCAACCGGCGGCAGTTCCTCAACAGCCCCAGCAGGCCAACTGGTATCCGGGCGCGGAACAACCCGTCGCGGCGGCGTATCCTCAGCCGAGTGCGTATGGGGTTCCAGACGCTCAATCCGCAACGCTGCAGACTGCAGATCCGGGTATGACGGACTGGAGCATGACTTCGTCGCAACCGGGGACAACCGCTCCTGCACCGCGACCAATCGCACCGCCGGGAGTCTCGCGAGGCAAGTTCATGTTGCTGGCCAACTACGCCAGCATTGCCACAATTCTGGCGGCGTTCTTCGCCTACAAAGCCTTCAACTCAAACACGGCCTCGGGTAATGACCCTGCCAACCTGCCCGACGTGGAGCCCGTCAAAGTAGGCAACAAGATTGGTGCTGTCGTCGTAGAGCCGTTCCATGACGTCGGTGCTAGTCAGAAACTGACACTGGGCGAAACGAAGCGTTTCGGGAACCTGATGGTGACGCCCCTGTCCGTGAAGCGGGGAGAGATCGAATTCGAACGCCTCCCCGGCATGGCTTCCGGTCTACAGAAGCCCGCCGAGAACGTACTGATGCTGCACGTGCGATTCGAGAACGTGTCGGAAAATCAGGACATCGCTCCACTGCGCAGCCTGGCCTACAAACAGCAGGGCACTGCATTCGTGTGCGCGGAATCTCAACGCACGAAGAAGGGCTTGAAGCTCCATCACGCCAAGCTGGATAAAGAGGCATGGAAGGTCAAAGAACACAATATCGACAAGACAATCAAACCCGGCGAGACGCTGGAGACATTCATTCCGACTGCCAGTAAGGACGTTGATAAGCTGCTGGAAGACGAGGGTGAAAAAGTCTGGCGGTTGTGGTTCCGCAAGGGATACAGCCGTAACAACTACGGAGTCACCACACTGATCGATATCGCGTTCAGCAACTCGGACATCCAGTCCGGCGCCTAGTAGTTGGATTCCGCAAACGGGCACTTTGAAGGAGCCATAAATTTCCCCCTTGGTTCCTCCGCGACTGGTTGCGGTTGGTCAGGTCGATCCGCACAATGCAGCCCACGCTCATCGGTTCAGGAACCTACTCACAACCTCGCCACATCTTTGTTACAGACACCTTTGAAGGGATGCATTCATGAGCAAGACGGCCAAACTGGTTCTCGATGGCAAAGAATTCGACTTGCCAGTCATTGTGGGAACCGAGAACGAGGTTGGAGTCGACATCACCACGCTCCGCGACCGTTCCGGAGCCATCACGCTCGATTCCGGCTATGCCAACACCGGAGCCTGCGTCAGTAACATCTGCTACATCGACGGTGAAGCGGGCATCCTGCGTTATCGCGGCTATCCGGTGGAGCAACTGGCCGAACATGCCAAGTTCACCGAAGTCGCTTACCTACTGATCTACGGCGAACTGCCCACGCTCAAGCAACTGCTGAAGTTCCGCGAAGACCTCACGTATCACAGCATGATTCATGAGGACATGAAGAAGTTCTTCGACGGCTTCCCCAACGGGGCGCATCCGATGGCGGTGCTCTCGTCAATGGTCGCGTCGCTGTCGACTTACTACCCCGAGTCCGATGAGAAGGCCAAAGACCGCAACATCATCCGTCTGCTGGCCAAAGCGAAGACGATCGCGGCTTACGCCAACAAGAAGACGCTCGGCCAGCCGTTCATGTATCCCCGCAATGAACTGAGCTACTGCGGAAACATTCTGCAGATGATGTTTGCCGTGCCCTGTGAGGCCTATCACGTCGACCCGGTGCTCGAAGACGCTATGAACGTCCTGCTGATCCTGCACGCGGATCACGAACAGAACTGCAGCACGTCCACCGTCCGCATGGTCGGCAGCAGCCAGGCCAATCTGTACGCGTCGATCTCGGCTGGTATCTGTGCTCTGTGGGGTCCGCTGCACGGTGGCGCCAACCAGGCGGTCATCGAGATGCTCGAAGAGATTCATCGCGACGGCGGCAACGTCGATAAGTATGTCGCGATGGCGAAGGACAAGACCTCGGGCTTCCGCCTGATGGGCTTTGGACATCGCGTCTACAAGAACTTCGATCCGCGCGCCAAGATCCTCCGCAAGACCTGCGACAGCGTGCTGGAACGACTCGGTGTGCACGACCCGCTGCTGGATATCGCCAAGAAGCTGGAAGAGATCGCTCTGCGAGACAGCTACTTCGTCGAACGCAAGCTGTACCCGAACGTCGACTTCTACTCGGGCATTATTTACAAGGCGATGGGCATCCCCACCGAGATGTTCACCGTGATGTTCGCTCTCGGCCGCCTGCCGGGCTGGATCGCTCACTGGAAAGAACTCCGCGACGATCCCAAGAGCCGAATCAATCGCCCACGTCAGATCTACAACGGTGCCGGAATCCGAGATTTCGTCCCGATGGAAGCTCGCGGCTAAGCGAGTTGACGCGTCAAAAAGTGGCACGGTTCGCCGTGCTCTTCAATCAATCCAGCAAAAGCCCGGTTCCACTTCGAGCCGGGTTTTCGCTTTCTCATGAAAGGTCACACTCATGGTGAAAACCGCATCCACAATGCTGCCGCTCGGCACCAAGGCTCCGGATTTCTCGCTGACCAATGTCGATGGCAAGAAAGTTTCGCTGTCGGACTTCAAAGGCAAGAAGGGCCTGCTGGTTGTCTTCATGTGCAACCATTGCCCGTTCGTTCTCCATCTCCGGTCGGCGCTGGCGAAGTTCGCGTCTGAGTATCAAGCCAAGGGCCTGGCGGTTGTCGGCATCAACTCCAACGATCCCGTCACTCACCCGGACGACAGCCCCGAAGCTATGATCGCCGAAGCCAAGAGCGCGGGTTACAGCTTCCCTTATCTCTTCGATGCCACTCAATCGGTAGCCAAGTCCTACAAAGCGGCCTGCACACCGGACTTCTTCCTCTTCGACGGCGACATGGCTTTGGCTTATCGCGGCCAGTTCGACGACAGCCGCCCCGGCAATGGCAAGCCGATCACCGGCGCAGACTTACGAACCGCTTGCGATGCAGTGCTCGCCAATGGTCCGCTGCTGACCACTCAGAAACCCAGCATCGGCTGCAACATCAAATGGAAGGCCGGTAGCGAACCGGAATACTTCACTGGCGTTTCGGCCGTCGAATAACCTGTAGCTTCCAGCCAATTGTTTAACGGCAAGCCGTAGGCGACGGCGTTTCGCTCGTTCCCAAGCTCTGCTTGGGAACGGGAGCCCGGAAGCTCCGCTTCACCCGCCTGGCACGTCAAACAAACGAGTCTGATGAAGGGAAGCAGAGCTTCCGAATGTGCGTTCCCAAGCGGAGCTTCGGAACGAGGTGGTCGGTCGTCATCTCTCACGCGACGTTGAAATACCCGAATGTCTTCAGACACGGCGATCTTCGATGGACTGACTCCGCCACAGCGCGATGCGGTCGATCATTTCGAAGGCCCGCTGCTAGTACTCGCCGGGCCGGGTTCTGGGAAGACGCGAGTCATCACGCGACGTATCGCTCGACTCGTTGAACGCGGAGTTCATCCGCGCAACATTCTGGCGATCACGTTTACCAACAAAGCCGCGCGAGAGATGCAGGAGCGAGTCGATACTCTGCTGCCTAGCAGCCGCGTCTGGGTCAGCACGTTCCATCGCTTCTGCGCCAGCCTGCTGCGGCGGCGTGCTCATCTGATCGGCCTCGAATCGAACTTCGCGATCTTCGACAAGTCCGATCAACTGCAGATCGTGAAGCAGGTATTGGGTGACCTGAGTCTCGACGAAGTTCGGATCTCACCAGCGAAGATCGCCGCGCGAATGAGCCGCATCAAGAATGACCTCGTCGATCCCGAGTCATTCAAACGCTCGATGGACGAGCACGTCGGCGAACCCTTCGATATGGTCGTCAGCCAGGTCTATCCGCGCTATCAGGAAGCCTTGCTGCAGTCGAATGCGGTCGACTTTGACGACCTGCTGCTCCACATGGTGCGACTGCTCGGCGACAATCCTGACCTGCGGGAAGAGTTCGATCAGCGTTTCAAGTTCGTGCTGGTGGACGAGTATCAGGACACCAACGCCGCCCAGTATGCCATCGTGCGAATGCTGGCCGTCAACCAGCCGAATCTGTGCGTGACTGGTGATCCCGATCAGTCGATCTACGGCTGGCGCGGCGCGCACATTGACAACATCCTGAACTTCGAACGCGACTTCCCCGCCGCCAAGTTGATCCGGCTGGAACACAATTTTCGCAGCACGAAACAGATTCTGGCCTCTGCGGATCGACTCATCGGACACAATCGATTACGCAAAGCCAAGTCGCTCATCACGGACAACGAAGAAGGTTGTCCCGTCCGTTTGCTACGTGCCCCGACCAGCCATCAGGAAGCTGAGGGCATTGCACGCATCATTCAACGTACGTGCGAGCAAGGTGATGGCCGGCCATCCGACTTCGCGATCTTCTATCGTGTAAACTCGATGTCGCGCGAGTTGGAACTCGCGCTGACGCGACATCGAGTGGCCTTTCAAGTCGCTGCCGGAGCGGCGTTCTACGATCGCTCGGAAATCAAGGACTTGCTCGCCTATCTACGACTGATTGAAAACCCGTCCGACGCACTCGCGTTTGCCCGGATCGTCAACAAGCCCGCGCGAGGACTCGGCGCCGCGACGATTAACCGACTGCAGAAGTGGGCCGCCCTTCAGGGACTTTCGTTGTTCGAAGCCGCGCGCCAAATCGTCAACACGAAGAATGTCCGCAAAACGAAGATCAAGAAGTCCAAAGCTTCGCGAAGCAAACCAGTCGACGATGAAGATGAACTTGCTGAGGATGAAAACCTCGACGCTGACCTCAGCTTCGATCCGAGCGAATTCGCAGCGGAACCGACAGCGGACGAAATCGCGCAGAAGATCAGCGCCGCAGCCAAGTTCAAGCTCAAGATTTTCGTAAACCTCATCGAAGGCTTTTCACTGGCGTCAGCAGGTAGTGTCAGTGGATTGTTGAAGACGATTGTCGACAAGACGTTCTATTCAAAACACTACTTGAGCGGCCAAACCGAGCAGGACTTTGAACGTCGCGCCAACGTCGCGGAACTCATTAGCGCCGCGGCTCAATACGATGAGGTCGCAGGCGACGAACGCACTTTGTCCGGCTTTCTCGAAACAACAAGTCTCGTCTCAGACACGGACACCGTGGACCCGCAGGCGGGGAAAGTCACACTGATGACATTGCACGCCGCGAAAGGTCTCGAGTTTCCCACCGTCTTCATCGTCGGCCTGGAGCATGGTCTGATCCCGCACGAACGCGCGATTAAGTCGGATGATCCGAAGCAGCTCGAAGAAGAACGCCGCCTGCTGTTTGTGGGCATGACGCGTGCCATGAAGGTGCTCTACCTCACGACAGCTCAAGTGCGTGATGAACGCGGCACGCCGCGCAGTACGATCTCCAGTTCGTTCCTGCGTGAATGCGATTTCGAATCGCTCGAACTGACGGCAACCGGCCTCGTCTCTCGCGTCGATGAACCACATGAGGCCACCGATCGATTGGCGGAACTCAAGAAGCGGCTGGCTCAGGCTCCCAATCGGCCTATGCTGACGACTGGCGCGGCGCTGCTGAATGGCTCGCAAGAGGCCGCGGAACTCCCGCAATGCTTCGCGGTCGGCATGCAGGTGCGGCACCCGCGTTACGGAGTCGGCACGGTCGTTGATGTGAACGGCTTCGCCAAGCGGCGGACAGTCACCGTGCAGTTCGCCGATGAACGCACCGAGTCGTTCTCGGTCGCCCACTGCCCGCTGCAACCCATCGGCATGCGGTAGTTCGCTGCCTTGAGGAGCTGAACTCGCTAACCTGACGACCGAGTTTCCTCTCGCCGCTCTAACTTTCATCATTGATTTTCAGCCTCATGAACTGGTCGCAGCTACGCGGACATAGCACACAAGTTGAAATGCTGCGTCGATCGCTGTCACGCGGTCGCCTGGCGCACGCCTATCTATTCGCCGGTCCGCCGGGCATTGGCAGATCGCGCTTCGCCCGCATCTTCGCCCAGTGCTTACTCTGCCAGCACTACCAGGACACCGACGTCCATGCCTGCGGCGAGTGTTCGGCTTGCAGACAGATGGAGGCCGGTTCGCATCCCGACTTCTTCTGGATCGGCTGTCCTGAGGGGAAGAACGAGATTTCGATCGACGCATTTCTTGGGGATCCAGAAAAGCGACCGCGTGACGGGTTGATCTACGACCTCTCCATGCGGCCCATGGTCAGCCGTCGCCGTGTCGCGGTGATCGATGACGCGGACATGATGAAAGTTGAAGCTGCGAATTCGATGCTCAAAACACTCGAAGAGCCGCCGCCACACTCCGTAATGATCCTGGTGCCCCAGAACCTCGACGCCATGCTGCCGACGATCCGTTCGCGCTGCCAGCTCATCCGATTTGCTGCGCTGCCGACCTCGGACGTCGCGGAACTGCTCCTCGAACAGGAAATCGCATCGACGCCCGAAGAAGCTCAGGCGGCAGCAGCGATGAGTGATGGCAGCTTGCAACTGGCGACCCAGTTGTTGAACCCCGGCCTGCGAACGCTGCGTGAGCAGCTCTATCAGTGTCTCAGCTCAGCGGACATGAATTCGGTGGGCTCCGCCAAAGCCATCATCGAAGGAGTTGAAGGGCTAGGCAGCGAATCGCCCGTGCAGCGCCGCAACTTTTCGTGGCTGGTGCGGTTCGCTCAGGAGTTCTACCGGCAGGCGCTGCTGGAAGTCGCTAACCCCGGTGCTGGCGGTCCGAGTCTGACACTCGATGTGCGCAGCTTCGCCGAACGTCAGCGCAAGCAGGGAGTGGCCGGAACAGAACTGATCATGGAACTGTTCGACCGCGCCGTTGAAGCCGAAGTTCATCTCGCTAGCAATGTCGGAACGGCCCGCGCCATCGAAGTTCTGCTGGACGACATCGGGCGTATCAGCCGCAAACGGCGGAAGCTCGCGCACGCCTGATCCATGTCCGACGTCCGCCGGAAAATCCGCAAAACTTCTTGTTGCCGAAATTGAATCTGACGGGCACGCTCTGGTCATCAGCAGCAGAGATTTCGTAGGCTGAAACCTAGCGTGAGTTGCGACTTCAACAGCTTCCCGCACGAGTTCTCAGGTCGGAGTCTTGCGATGCCTCAGCAGATGCCGCCGGTTGCCCCACCCAGCCTGATGGCAGACTCGTTGCCCGTCCTGATCGCTTACCTCGATCATGAGCAGCGGTTTCGATACTGCAATTCGGCTTACGATCGCTGGTATCACGCAGCCCCCAGTTCCATTTTGAACAAGCCCCTGCCGGATGTACTGGGATCCTCGACCTACGACCGCCTGGGTGAGTACGTCGAGGCGTGCCTGGCCGGACGTCAGGTAGCATGCGAAGTCCAATTTGATCTGCCCAACGACGCCACCGTCTTTGCGCATGTGATCCTTGTGCCAACAATCGGCCCACAAGGCCTCACGCAGGGCTTCTATGCGCTGATGACGGACATTTCGAAGCTGCATCAGTCGAAGCAGGCGTTGAATGATTCTGAGGCCCTCTATCACAGCCTCGTCGAACACCTGCCGATGTGCATTCTGCGGAAGGATGCCGACGGTCGCATCAACTTCGGGAACTCAACCTTCTTCGAGTTCGCAAACCTGAAGCCTGAGGAAGTCATCGGCAAGACGGACTTCGATTTGTTTCCCGCGGAACTGGCTCGCAAGTACCGCGACGACGACCTGCAGGTGATGCAGACGCGCACGGTCATCCAGAAGGTGGAGCGCAATCAAGTTGGACCTGGCGGCGCCGCTCACTACGTCGAGATCCTGAAAACACCGGTCTATGACGCGATCCAGAACGTTATTGGCAGTCAGGTCATTTTCTGGGACATCACAGAAAAGTACCTGGCCGAGGCAGCAGTCAAAGAGAGTGCAGCGCTGAAGCGAGCAATCTTTGATTGCTCACTGGACTGCATCGTCATCATTGACCAGTCCGGCAAGATTGTGGATTTCAATCGCGCCACCGAACGCACTTTCGGTTACCGCCGTGAGCAACTCATCGGCCTCACGATTGATGACACGCTGTTTCCGCCCGCTCTGAAGGAACGACAACAGGCGAATCGCGATCGCTATGACAGCGAACGCGAAGAAGGTTCGATGGTCGGCAAACGCCTGGAAGTTCCGGCTATGCACGCGGACGGCCGAGTCTTCGACGTCGAGATGGCCATGCAACCCATCCCCTACGAAGGGCGATCGGTATTTGCGATGTTTCTGCACGACATCACAGCTCGTAAACAGGCCGAACGGGAAATCGCGGTCAAGAACAAGGATCTGGAGACGCTGCTCTACGTGACGTCGCACGACCTGCGGGAACCGCTGCGAGCCATCCAGAGTTTTACGGAACTGTTCGCGTCCAAAGTGGGCAACAAGATTAGCGACAGCGAACGAGGGTACCTTGATCGTGTTCAGGAAGGTGCGAAACGGCTTGATCGCTTACTGAACGATGTGCTGATGTTATCACGCGCTCAACGAGCGACCGAAGACGTGGGTGAAACGAACTCGCGTATCATTCTGGACGACGTCATACGCGAACTGGACGTTCGGCTGGCCGAAACGAACGGCGTCATTCGCGCGGCTGACGATCTCCCCAATGTGCATGTTGATCCGCGCTGGTTGCGGCAGACGTTCTACAATTTGCTGGTCAACGCTCTGAAGTTCACGCGCGAGGGCGAACATCCCGAGATCGATGTGGTTCGTTATGAACCTCAACCGGGCGATTCACCGGGCGTGGGCTTCGTGGTGCAGGATCGTGGGCCGGGCGTGGATCCCGAACACTCGGAACGCATCTTCCAGTTGTTTCAGCGAGCCGTCAGTCGCAAGGTGGAAGGCACAGGCGCGGGGCTGGCCATCGTCCGGCAGGTCGCCAATCGGTACGGCGGTAACGCATGGCATCGACCGCGCGAAGGGGGAGGTTCACAGTTCTTTCTCGTTTTTGCGCATTGAGGTCGAACTGTTTCGAATACCGGTCGATTACTTAAAGAACCTTCAGGTAGGAGTGTTATCCTGCGGACAATCAGGGACAACATCGACATGGGGCTGAGTTCTCTCGCGCAACCGCAGAAAATCCGAGGAACTGATCGTGCTGGCGCAACAGCGAGTGGAAATCTTGCTCGTTCAAAGTAACGGGCAACCGCCGGACCTCGTGAATGATTTCGAGGCCACGGGGTTGCTCGCCATCGCTGAGACTGTCGCCGGAATTGAAGCAGCCCTCGCGTGTTTGCGTGGTCATTCGCCCTTCGACCACGCCCTGGAACCCGCGCTAATCCTGATTGACCTCGTCTCCGAAGATGGCGCGCCAGATATCGCTCCCGATCTGGAGTTGCTTGCGGAACTAAAGGGTGACGTTCATCTGCGCATGATTCCCGTTGTGGTCCTGACAGAGAACGCCGAAGAAGCGGACATTTTGAATGCCTACAGCAATGGTGCTTGCTCGTTCGTGCGTAAGCCAGACTGCCGGGAAGAACGCCGTCGTCTGATCGGCTGCTTTGCGCGCTACTGGGCTCAGGTCGCGCAGTTGCCACGCATGGTGGATCGCACTTCGGACGAGCCTTGGGATGAGTCTTCAGTCACCACTTGCCACGCAATCGAAGGCGACTCAGCCGATTCGCGCAGCGTGGAAGTGCTGGTCGTCGATGACAGTGAGGACGATGTCATCCTGCTCCGCGAAGCCTTCGGCGAATGCCCGCTGGTGAACTTCGTCCAGACCGCCGAAGACGGTGAGGAAGCACTGAGATATCTGCGCCGCGAAGGCTGCTACTCCGAAGCCCGCCGCCCCAGCCTTATCATGCTCGACATCAACATGCCGAGGAAGAACGGCTTTGAAGTGCTGACGGAAATCCGAGCCGACCAACGGCTGAAGAACATTCCCGTCATCATGCTGACGACCAGCAAGCAGGAATCCGACATCCTGCGAGCCTACGCCATCGGCGCCTGCTCCTTCATCGCCAAGCCCGTGAACTTCGAAAAGATGCGCCAGATCGCGCACCAGTTCACAGTCTACTGGACGCAGGTAGCAGACCTACCTCCGCCAGAGTTGGCGTATTGAGGGTAGAGAGCGCCACACGCTTGTTTGAGATTGCATGACCGTCGATTCGCACGACTTCTGGCGGCTCTCGCCGCCCCGGTAGCCCGAGTACGGGCTACCGGGGTCACCCTGCGAGTTCGCAGTTGAACCTTGCCGAAGCCCCGGTCATCTCGGAACAAAGAAGAGTCCGCGATTGGGGCTGGCCGTATCGTGCCGTTCGCGATCAAGCAGGAACTTCGAGGCTTCCTTCAGGGCATCCTCGTCGAGTTCTTGCGATGTGACCTGTGTGGATTCCAGGTTTTCTGGCTTGGGTTCGCCTTAATAAGTCTGCACCACAGTTCGCTGCGGAGCATGACAACTCGTTTATCCGGATCGACGCCGATTCGCGCGAGTCGAATTGTTGGGCAGAGCGGCACGATCAGTTCCACTCGACCGTTTGGGAACTCCGAGCTACCTTTTTCGCTTCGAGCACGAGGCTCATGAGTTAGCCGAGATCACAAGCTGCTTGGTCAGGGAAGACGTTTCATGGATGGCGCACGTTTTTGGCAAACGCTGATTCAAGCGGTGGTACAAGGCATCACCGAGTTTCTGCCAATCAGTTCGGATGGCCATCTGGTGATCGCCGGAAAACTGCTGGAGCAAGCCTTCGGCACGATTTCCACCGGAGCTGAAACGATGCAGCTCATCATTGGTCTTCATCTTGGAACGCTGCTCGCGACCGCCGTCGTTTACTGGAAGGAATTGTGGTCCTTACTCTATCGCCGCCGGCTCCTGGTGGCTGTCATCCTGGGGACGATTCCAGCAGGCGTGATTGGCCTGGTGTTTAAGGATTGGTTCGAACAGACCATGTCTTCCCCGCTGTTCGCCGGTGTCGGTTTGTGCGTGACGGCAGTGCTTCTGCTGGCTGGCCAGCGAATGGAACTGAATCTCGTAGAACTCGAAGCGATCCGCTTGCCGCATGCGTTCGCCATTGGTTGCTTTCAAGCCGTGGCCATCTTGCCGGGCGTCTCGCGGTCCGGGAGCACCATTGCCGGTGGCCTGATGTTCGGATTGACGCGACAAACCGCGACCACCTTCTCGTTTCTTCTGGCCGTCCCCGCCGTTGGGGGAGCAGTGCTGCTGGAAACGATCGACATGGTGAGAGGAAAGTCGGGCGGGCTGGCCATCGGCCAATTGCTTTTAGGCGCAATCATTTCTTTTGTGGTGGGTCTGACCGCGCTCCGATTCCTGATTCGTATCGTTACGCAACGAAAACTGCACTGGTTCGCCTACTACTGCCTGATTGTCGGAGCCTGTGTCATCGGGTGGCAATTGTGCTGATTTCAATAGCCCCAAAGTAACCGGTGTTTGCATCGCATCAATGCCACCCGGTGATTGAACGACAACGCTAATCCACCGTATTGGAACGCGGTCTCCACGGACTTCCGTTTGAACGTGCAGTGAAGGGCGATTTGCTGGTTCGCACGGTTGTCATTACCACTCGGTTGCGTTGCATTGAGCGTTCACGAGCAGCTTCAACCTGACGACGATAAGGCATCACGGCCAGATTCGGTTTGCCGGCGTACTCAACTGACCGTCCTGAATGGTTGAGCCAGTTGCGTGATGAGCTCATCGTTAAGGCTGAACCGCCCATCACAAAGGAGTTCTTCAATGACTACCTCTCTCGACCGTCGAGACTTCCTCAAATCCACCCTGGTCGCGTCGACTGCGGCAGTGCTGCCAATGGAACTCGCACTCGCCGATGAGGCGAAGAAGCCGAAGCTGCGGATCGCGGTCAAGTACGGGATGATCAAGCACAAGGGGTCAATTGAGGAGCAGTTCAACCTCATCAAGAAGCTCGGCCTGCAAGGGGTCGAAGTGGATAGCCCCAGCGGGTTGAACAAGGCCGAGGCTAAGGCGGCTGCCGAGAAAACTGGGATCGTGATTCACGGCGTCATCGACAGCGTCCACTGGCGCGACACGCTATCGAGTTCCGACGCCACAGTGCGAGCCAAGGGGTTGTCCGCTCTGAACGGAGCCATCGAGGACGCCGCGTTCTTCGGCTGCGACACCGTGCTACTCGTCCCCGGCGTCGTGAAGGACGACGTGACCTTCGAGCAATGTTACGAACGCTCGCAAGCCGAAATCAAAAAGGCGCTGCCGCTGGCCGAGAAGCACAAAGTCAAAATCTGCATCGAGACAGTATGGAACAATTTCATCACGAAGCCGGAGCACCTGATCTCGTTCGTGGACGATTTGAAAAGCCCGTGGGTCGGCGCGTACTTCGATTGCAGCAACATGCTCAAGTATGGAGTGTCGTCCGCCGAGTGGATTCGGAAGCTCGGCAAGCGGCTGGTGAAGTTCGACTTCAAGGGCTACAGCCACAAAAACAGTTGGTGCAAAATCGGCGAAGGTGATGAAAACTGGCCGGAAGTTCTGAAAGCCCTCGGTGAAATCGGCTACGACGGCTGGGCCACCAGCGAAGTTGGCGGCGGCGGAGAGAAAGAACTGGCCGACATTACGGCACGCATGAAGAAAGTGCTGGAGCTCACTTAATTTCGAGGATGTGAAGCCATGTCGCGAGTGGCTCGATTGACACCCTGCGGTCTGTCGGGGTCGCTCAGCGACAGGAAGCTTCAGGCAGTGCGGGCATCGAATCCGCACTGCCTGAAGCTTCTTGCGGCATCTCGTTGCCCCGGTCGCCCGAGTACGGGCAACCGGGGTCATCCCGCGTGTTCGTGGTTAAGCTTGAAACCGCTTGACCAACAGTTGGAGTTGCTGAGCAACGGTCTGCAGTTGGCGGCCCGTCACACGAGTGCGTGACGCACCTTCGGCGGTTTGGCGGGCTCGGCGATCGACCATTTGCACGCAAGCGTCAACTTCGCGGCACTTAGCCGCCGTGTCTGTCACGCGGCTGGAAACCGTCTCGCAGGACACGGCCGACTGGTTGACGTTACGAGCGATTTCGCCAGTTGCGATGCTTTGTTCTTCGACCGAAGAAGCGATTGTCTGCGATACCTGGCGTACGCTGGCAACCGATTCACTGATGCCCTGAATGGCTTCCGTGACCTCGCGGGTAGAGAACTGCATGGCCTCAATCCGCCGGCGGATGTCTTCTGTCGCTTTGCAGGTTTGCTGAGCCAACTCCTTCACTTCGGTGGCCACCACGGCGAAGCCGCGCCCATCTTCACCGGCGCGAGCGGCCTCGATCGTGGCATTGAGTGCCAGCAGGTTGGTTTGATCGGCGATATCTTGAATCACTTCAATCACGCGGCCAATCTCCGCCGCCGACACGCCCAGGGCATCAATCTTCTCGCGACCAGCCAGCGTCAACCGATTGGCTTCTTCGACGACGGTCGCAGCACGTTCGGCGCTCTTGGCGACTTCCCGAATCGTGATCGACATCTCTTCGGCTGCGGCAGCCACAGACTTCACGTTGTTGCGCATCTCTTCACCCGACGAAGAAACGTGCTGCATGTCAGAGGCCACCGCTTCCATGGATTGCGCCACGGTTGCGGCCTGCTGGAGAGCATCACCGGCCGAAGCGGTCAGTTCATCTGCTGTGCCGTTGAGCTCGGTGGAATTCTCGGTCAGTTGCTGAGCGTTGGTGTGAATCTGACGAACGAGGTCCTGCAGGCTTTCCGCAGTCTGGTTGAACGAACGCGCCATCACGCCAATCTCGTCGTTGCTGCGGACCTCAAGACGTCCGGTGAGGTCGCCCGTCGCCATCCGCTCGAGCAGTTTCACGACCTGACCAATCGGGCGGAGAATGCTGTAGGCGGTGAGCAACGCGATCGTCGTTCCCAACACAACGCTGACCGCCAACACCGACATCAGCACGAGATCCGAGGTACTCAAGGTCCGCTGGAGTTCGCTGTTGAAAGCCTGCTGCTCCGCATCGACGCGCTGCTCAGTTTCCGTTGTGAACGTGTCCACGCCTTGCGCCACGCACTGCGACGATTCGGCGAGTTGCGCCGACGTTTCCTTGATGATGGCGTCACATGCGACCAGGGCATCGAATGACTTCTCGTAAGCATCCCACAATTCGGCAATCTCGCGCTGCGTGGCCGCATCCACCGAAGATTCGCTCAACAGACTGCAAAACCGGTTGACCTGGTCATGCGTCGCTTTGACGTACTTGGCGTCTCCGCGCAGCATGTAGTCCTTCTCGGCGCGACGGACCATCAAGGACACGACCTGCAACTGGTCAAGTTTGAGTTCGTTGATCTTGGATTCCACCGCCTGTGCGGCCTTGCGAAAGATCCCCTGCAAGCCCAGTTCGTGCGTGAAGCCCCTTTGTCGTGTCGAGCTGACCAGCGTGGCATACTGATCCCGATAGTTCTTGACGCACACGAGGCATTCCTGGCCCTTCGCCTGGAGGCCGGCATCAGCCGCTTCGGTAAGAGACGTCAAATCGCCGATCAGTGACTGCACGCATTCGGAATGCTGCACGACGAGTTCTTCGTCAGGACGCAGCACGAACGACTTCTCAAGCGTTCGCGCCGAGAAGAGCGCCGCTTTACATTCTTTCGCCTGCATCAGGCTGTGCGAGCCCTTCTCAGTGAGCGAACGCAACGTATCGACAGAATGCCGTACATGTTGCGACTGCACGTAACCGATGACGCAGGCGATCGTTGCGATCAACACGAGAACTCCGCTGCCCCCAAGCAGTCGGGCGCGAATCGACAGTTGCATAACATTGCTCCCAAAGTGCGATTGAAAAGGTGTCCGACAGGCAACTGTAGGACGCGCCAATTCGATATCACTTGGCGGCACGAACAGCCAATTCCGGATGGCGGTGAACACGCTCGGCGGGGCAGCGGAAAAGATCGATGGTAGCGATGGTAGCGCCGCCCTCTCGCCGCGATGGCTGAGCGCGCGGCTGTATCATGCCACGCTGGAACAGCAGTCCAGACGTAGCAGGGCGGGCAGATTCGTGACCTCGTCGGCAGACGATCGCAACGTCTTCCTGAGTCGCACGCTCCACTAACGGATTTTCGCGGGAGCTTTCTGGCCTTTGGGGATCAGCGACGTGTATTTGCGGTTGTCGAGTTTGGTTTTCCAGTCGGCCTTGGCAGCGATGATCAGGTCAGGTTTTTGCAGGAGGTCAATCGCTGAGATCGCGAGGGCTTTGGTCGCCACGATGGTGCCCTTTTCGCCAATGGTGGAGCCCATGGCGGAGACGTTTTGCCAACTGTGGCCGGGGCTCTCGGCGGCGAAGCAGGCGGCGCGGATCCCGCTGGTGGGGATGTACCAGCTCACGTCGCCCACGTCGGTTGAGCCCTTGCTGATTTCGGCAGCTTCGGCGAGCGGTTCAACCGCCTCTTCCAGAGCCAGCTTGATCTGACCGCCGAACTGTTCGAGCAGTGGTTGCTGCAAGCGTCGCGCGAAGGCTCGTTCTGTTTCGTTGAACCGCGGCGCGCCGATGAGTTCCAGGTTGCGATGCAGCATCTCGGCCAGCGGCTGGTTGCGGATGATTTCATGGCAGTCAGTGTCAACCTGAACGGAGACTTTGGTGCGAGTCATCAACGCCGCGCCTTTGGCAATGTCGTTGACCCACTCAAAGTAAGACTCCACATCCTTGTGCTGGTCGGCGCGAACGTAATACCAGACGGTCGCCTCAGCGGGCACCACGTTCGGAGCACCGCCGCCATTGGTGACGACGTAGTGAATGCGGGCATCTTCCTTAATGTGCTCACGCATGAAGTTCGCGCCGACGTTCATCAGTTCCACAGCATCCAAAGCCGACCGACCTTTTTCAGGACTGCCAGCCGCATGTGCCGCGACGCCATTGAAAGTGAACTTCGCTGACACCGCAGCTTTGGAACTGCCAGCCCAGACGCCCGTCTTCGACGCTGGATGCCAATGCAGGCACACGTCCAGACCATCAAACTGGCCGTCGAGCAACATGTAGACTTTGCCAATCAGTGTCTCTTCGGCGGGTGTACCAAAAAGCTTGATGGTCCCCTTCAAGCCGTGCTTCTGCATGGCCGCTTTGGCTGCAATCGCAGCGCCGACAGCAGCCGTTCCCAAGCCGCTATGCCCACAGCCATGACCGGGCGCGCCTTCAGCAACGGGAACTCGATCACCATCCACCTTCTGCGACAAGCCGGGCAATGCGTCGTATTCAGCCAGAATGCCGATCACCGGCTGGCCCGATCCGAACGTCGCGACAAAGGCCGTTGGCATGTTGGAAACGCCAGTACGAACCTCAAAGCCATTCGCTTTCAGCTTCGAGACGAGCAGCGCCGACGACTTATGTTCTTCCAAACCGACTTCCGCATACTCCCAGATCGCCTTGTTGATCGCCTTGAGTTCTTCCACGCGTGACTCGACATCCGCCACCGCCGTCTTCTGAGCCGCATCCAGTTCCGCACTCAGCGCCGATTGGACACCACACGCGAACACGCAGAGACCGAGCAAGCAGATCAACTTCATGGGACGGTTCCTTCAGAGGCTGTCGATGCGGGACTGGCTGAGAGCTCACATTGCTGAGGATCAACACGCAGAACGCGATGTATGTCTTGCACAGGATTCGCCAACGGGCTGGGCAAACCATTTCGGGACGACACGCTGCCGGCTCGGTCGACAAAGAAGATCGCCTGCCGGGGCTTCTCCGTGTCTTCGTCAAAGCAGCCCCAACGCTGATGAGCCGCCCAGATGGGTTCTACGTCCGTCACAAACACGAACGAGTCCGGAAGGTTCGCTTTCCGATTTTCCTGAGGCAACGCGGAACTCACGGCGATCACGCGAGTATCGCGCCACTTCATCTCCTTGAGGTGTCGCACCAGATGCTGCAGGTTCGGATCGTCCGCCGCCCCCTTCTTGCCATCGAAGAACACGACGAAAAACTCCTGCCGGCCGAGGTAGCGATCAACTCGAAAGAACTTGTTGGCCTCGTCGAGGGCTTCGATTGATGGAGCGCGTTGCGGCGGGTCGGATGAACGTACGGGGGCAATCACCTTCTCAGGCTTCTGAGAAAGCTTGTATTCGCACAACCCAAAGATCAGGACCGCAGCAATCGGAAGAAGAACAACTCGCCAAGTCATCAAGAAGCCTGCCACATAGAACCAGGAAGCGAACAGGCTCGCTCTCAATAACCGAACCATTCGCGTGTCAGGCACTATCTTGTGACTGGCGGAAATTGCAATTCGCACGGCGCTGCCGAGATCTCGGAGCTTCAGCTTTGAGGAGCGATCATCCAGCAGGACTCGTGACGTTCCATGCCGATGTGCGGGTAGTAGGTCTGAGCCTTCGGGGCCGCCAGCAGGATCAGTCGCGTCCGCAGACCGCAGGCGCTGTGAGTTTGCCGAATCAGTTCCTGACCGATGCCACGTCCTTGAAACGCAACGTCAACCGCGAGGTCCGACAAGTAAGTGCAGTAGCTGAAATCCGTAATCGCGCGGGACACTCCGACGAGCAGGCCATTCGCTCGCGCGGTTGCCACCACATCGGCATGACGCAGCATCTGTTCGATGCGGGCTTGATCCGAAACCGGCCTGCGTTCAGCCAAGGTTGATCGCACCAGCACGTCGATGAATTCGGTCGCGGACAGTTGCGGTTCCCGCGCGTACTGAATGTCAGAGTCAGCCATGTCTCTCATCCGGTCGCGGCCACGATGGGCAGCGGAGCCAAGTCTTCGACGTAAGACAGAAAGTGCTCATCCAGCGCGAGCGTTGTCCTTTTCAGACGCTTGCAGAGCGAGCCGGGTTCAGCCGTCGCCTTGAGTTCATCGATATAACTCAGCAGCACCTGCCGCGTTTCCGGCGAACTGTGCAGCATGAAATGCACCCAGGCCCAGGATTCCTGATAGTCCGACTGATTCATCTGGCCGACGTCTTTCAACGTCTCCAGACGTTCGATGCCCGGCTTCCAGCCACGCCGTTTGGCTTGAGCCAGATGCTTCGCCGAAGCCTCGTTGATCGGCGGCTTGGCGGAAGAAACGACCTCGAAGTATTCGGCGAGGCCCTCATCCAGCCACAGCGGCACGCCCTTCAACGACGAATGCAATAAGCCGTGTGTGAACTCGTGCCGCAGGTCTTCCTGAATGCGCTCGCCCCAGTAGGTGTAGACCGCCAGTTCGTAAGGAGTGCCGATGAAATAGGCGCGACGAGCTGGCAGACTGGGATAAGTCCGATGCAGGTAGGACGCATAGGACTGCTCGTTAGAAAACAGGTAGACCACCACCGGCTGGCCGACGAGTTTTAGTTCCAGCGTATCAGCGACATCCGCCCGCAGTTGTTTCAGATCGATGATCAGTGGGTTGTCGTAGTGCAACTGGAAGTCGCTGAGCACCACCAATTGATCCGCCTGAATCGAATGCCGGGCGGGCCGAGCAATATCCACATTCTTCTGCGACAACTGGCAACCAGTGAGCGCGAAGCAACCTGCGGCGAGGCCGAACTGGCGTCGCGTGAGGCGGGGAGCGGAAGAATGGGGAAGCTGACTCGACATAAGACCGGGATGGTCCCAGAAGCCTCCAAACCCGGCAATACGAGGTCTGCCAACTTGGATTTCAGACAACTGGTGAAGCGAATCCGACGGCGGTTGCTCTCATTTCGACGAACGGAATGCTCCAATGTCGCCGCGTTGATTCATCTGCCGCCGCGGGCTGCCTCTCGGCCTGCCGCTATGCCGCTTTCGACGAGGATTCCCAACGATGTCGGTATTTGATCGTTTCAAGCTGGATGGCAAGCAGTTGTTTATTACCGGTGGCAGCCGAGGTCTCGGCCGCGAAATGGCGCTCGCCGTTGCCAGTGCGGGAGCAAATGTTGTCCTCGTCGGCCGGGATGTGCCGAGCCTCGAACAAACCGCCGCCGACATTCGTGCTCTGGGACGCTCGGCCAACATCATTCAAGCCGACGTCGGGCAGCCAGCCGAGTGTGAACAGGCCTGCTCAGAAGCCCTCGAAAAGTTCGGCCCGATTGACATTCTGATCAACAACGTCGGTGGGCGGCGGGTCAACATCCCCACCGAAGACATGCCGCTTGAAACCTGGCAGCAAATTCTGGATTTGAACCTGACCAGCACGTTTCTCTGCACGAAGCTGATCGGCGGAGCGATGGTCAAACGCGGGACCGGCGGGCGAGTCATCAACATTGCCTCGATTTCCGGCCTGGTCGCGAATCGAGGCATTGCGGGTCGCAGCTACGAAACGTCCAAAGCGGCAGTGATTCAGTTCACCCGCGCCGTAGCGGTCGACTGGGCTCCGCATCGCATCACAGTGAATGCGATCTGCCCCGGCGGATTCATGACAGAACCCAATGTGCGCTGGTCGCAGCAGAATCCGGACATCATCGATTCATTCAAATCGCAAATCCCGATGGGTGATTTCGGCCAGCCTGAAGACCTCGGGCCGCTGGCGGTGTATCTTGCCAGCGATGCCGCCCGCTACGTCACCGGTGCATCGTTCGTCATCGACGGCGGCTATACACTGCTGTAACTGCCGTTGAACTCGCGTTGAAAAGGAAGCGCTCATGACTCTCAGCAATCAAATGAATCGTCGCCAGTTTGTGAAGGCGTCAGCGACCGCCGCCGGAGCGTTCGCCGTTCCGTACTTTGTCCCCTCCACCTGTTTCGGTGCGAATGAACGAGTCGTCACCGGCCACATCGGAGTCGGCGGTCAAGGCGGCGGAAACCTGAGCCAGTTCCTGAATCTGGCCACCGTTGCTGCCATCTGCGAAGTAGATACCGCTCGCCTGGCGAAGGCCGTGGGGACAGTTGCCGCTAAAGGCAACAAGTGCGAAGGCTACAGCGATTATCGCAAGCTGCTGGAACGCAAAGACATCGACGCCGTTGTGATTTCGACGCCCGACCACTGGCACGCCTTGGGCACCATCGACGCCTGCAACGCTGGCAAGGATGTGTATGTCGAGAAGCCGCTGTCGTTGACCATTTTCGAAGGCCGCAAGATGGTCGAGGCAGCCCGCAAGAATAAGCGGATCGTCCAGACCGGATCGCAGCAACGATCAAGTAAAGAATTTCGGCAGGCCTGCGAACTGGTGCGGAACGGCTACATCGGCAAGCTCGAAAAGGTGCTCGTCGGCCTGCCGGGGCCGAATCATCCCGGCGAGCCGGTGGCAGACAGCGATCCACCACCAGAACTGGACTATGAGATGTGGCTCGGCCCAGCGCCATACCGGCCCTACAACAAGAAGCGAGTGCACTACAACTTCCGCTTCTTCAAGGATTACTCGGGCGGCCAGATGACCAACTGGGGAGCCCACCATATCGACATCGCTCAATGGGGCATGGGAATGGACAACAGCGGTCCTGTTTCTGTCGAAGGTACCGCCGAGTTCCATCCCAAAGGCTGGCACGAAGTCACTGAGAAGTGCCGCCTCACGCACACCTACGCGAATGGTGTCGTGATGACCGTCGGCCAGGGGCAGAAGGATATCCCGGGCGGAACGACTTTCATTGGGTCATCGGGCACCGTGTTTGTGACTCGCGGGAAGATCACCACGACGCCTGCGGAACTCGTCGAAACCAAGTTCAAGGACACAGACACGCGCCTATATGCCAGCAGCGGGCATCACAAGAACTTCATTGAATGCATCAAGTCGCGAGAACTTCCGATTTGCGACGTCGAGATCGGACATCGCAGCGCGACCATCTGCCACTTGAGCAACATCGCCGCCGAGTTGGGCCGGAAGCTGAATTGGGATCCCGTGGCAGAAAAATTCAAGGACGACGATGAAGCCAACAAGCGTGTTTCGCGTCCCTATCGGTCACCGTGGAAGCTCATCTGACGTGGTAATCTGGGCGATTCAATTTCCCCTAGCCCTAACTTTTGCCTGACCGTTACAGATCCCTCTCGCGGAGCAGTCGTCAGCCAGACGACTCTCTGTGACGGGAGAGTCGGTATGTTCGGGTTGGCAGAATCGCCGCATCAAAACAGGCAACCATGGACTGAGCGTGTGCTCGGGCTGTGGCTGGCAGTTTGCTGCACCTTGCTCGCCAGCCTAGCCGAATCGCCGCTCTTTGCCGGAGCGCCCAAAGCTCCTCGATCAACGCAATATCGGGCACCAAATCCAAAGCAACCCGCAACTCACGAAACGGGGTACCGAACGCAACCAATTGCGGCACCTCGTTTTCAGTTCGCGAGTCCGAACGAAAATCTAAAACCCGTCAGGTTGGACGATCTGAGCCAGCAAGAATCCGGCTGGTGGAAATCCTTTGCCGTTGGCCCGCTTTCCAAATGGTCGCTGCCGTCGATCTTTAGCGAACCCGAATCTCGCCTTCCATTGCGGCTGGTCGCAGCCAATCGAGAGCAACCTGCGAACTGGCAAGAGGTTGTGCCGCCGCTTTGTCCTGACTGCTACCGCGAGTTGCTGCGATCACAAGACAACCCGGCGTCCACCAACCAGTCTCTGCAATGGCCCGTCGTACCACAGCCAGACCCGTTGCTAGCACCCCCTGATCGCCGTAATGCCAACGAGATCCTGGAGCACATTGAGGCTGAACCCGACGATCTGACCCGCACGCTGTCGTTTCGCGAGGACATTGGTCATGCCTGGTATCGTCTGAAAGATGACATCGTCGGAATCATGCAGCCTCGCAATCTGGCCGTGCTGGGCATGTCTGCCGCCGGAGCGATCGCGATTCATCAAGACCTCGACGGCCAAGTGCGCGATCATACCGCGCGACATCCGCGGCAATGGAGAGAAGGCGACGAAGTATTGGGCGTCATGGGCGATGTCTTCGTGCAAGGCCCGGTGTTGATTGGGCTCTATTTTTGGAGCATCAAAGCTCAGGACGATGAGCTGCACGACGTAACGACCACGCTGATGAGTGCCTACGCGATCAACGGAGTCTCAGCGGTTTTGCTGAAAGTGATCGTGAACACCGACCGCCCATCCAACGAAGTCGAGGACGGTCGTTACGGATTCCCTTCATTCCATGCTGCCAGCTCCTTCGCTATGGCCAGCGTGCTGAATGAGTACTACGGATGGCAAGTTGGCGTACCAGCCTACGTCATGGCTGGGCTGATTGGCTGGACGCGCATTGATGCTCGCCATCACGACCTGTCAGACGTCATGTTCGGAGCTGCGATGGGCTATGTGATCGGCACCTCGGTCGCTCGGCATCATCTGACCGGCGACTCGCGCGTCACGATTCTGCCGTGGACCGAACCGCTCAATCGAGCCGTCGGCCTGCAATTCGAGTGGCGTTACTAAGCTGCATCGGTGCCCATGAAACCAGGTCTGAATCAGAGCGCAGCGCCCGAATACTCGCCAGTTCAGGGAACAAACATCAACTTGGCAAACCTGCGAATTGATCACGTCAGTGCGTGGAAGCCGCTCATCCGCATTGGAAGTCATCGCGGAACAGCCCTAGAATCTGGGTAATTGGTCACGGCAAACCGGACAAGCGATGATCTGGAGACTGGGCTAACGTGGCATATCTTAAAGTACTTCGTGGAGCGGACGCCGGGCGACATGTCTCGCTTAAAGGCGACCGCACGCTCTTTGGGCGACAACCCACCTGCCAGGTCATTCTGGATGACGGCTCGGTCAGTCGTCAGCACGCCCAAATCACCGAATCGCACGGCCAGTACTACGTCGAAGACCTGCGCAGTCGTAACGGCACTTTCGTCAACGACAAGCCTGTCGCGAAGCCCACACAATTGGCCGATGGCGATATCATTCGCATCTGCGAATTCTTGTATGCGTTCTATGAGATCGGCAGTTCGTCCGATCTGCAGAACGAAATGAAGTTCGAGAACAGCGGTGACGAATCGGCGGCGCGTGAAACGCTGCCGAACTCGGGCGTGATGGATGATGATCTCGACGAACGCTCGTCGATCATTTCGAAGCTGGATGCGTCTTCCGCGTCGCACCACCGTCGGCTCAACGTGAAGCCCGAAGTCAAGCTGAGGGCGTTGCTGGAAATCGGCAAGAACCTGCGCCATGCCCTGAAAATTGATGACCTGCTGCCGAAGATTCTGGATTCGCTGTTCCAGATCTTCCCACAGGCCGATCAAGGCTTCGTCTTGCTGACCGTCGATGACGACCCGAAACCGCGTCTGCGGGCGATGAAGAATCGTCATCAGGAAGATGACTCGCTGTCGATCAGTCAGACGATCATCAACCGCGCGATGAAGACGGGCGAAGCCATTCTCAGTGCGGATGCCAGTGAAGACAGCCGCTTCATGGGTAGCAAGAGTCTCGCGGGATTGCGCATTCGTTCGATGATGTGCGTGCCGCTGGTCGCGCAGAACGGCGATCGCCTGGGCGTGATTCAGATCACAACTTACGACCTGCGATCCAAGTTCAACGAGGATGATCTCGACCTGCTGGTCAGTATCGCGTCGCAATGCACGATCGTCATTGAGAACGCTCATCTGCACGCCGAGACGATGAAGCAGCGCGACCTGCAGCGCGAGCTGGAATTCGCGATGCAGGTTCAATTGGGTTTTCTGCCGAACAAGAAACCGCAGCAGCAGGACTATGAGTTTGCCAACTACTACGAGGCGGCTCAGCACGTGGGCGGCGACTACTATGACTACGTCGGGATGCCGAACGGTTCGATCGCGATTACGGTGGCCGATGTCGCGGGAAAAGGGGTGCCAGCAGCATTGTTGATGGCACGGCTCTATTCCGCGGCGCGATATCATCTGTTGACGAAGCCGACACTGGCGCAAGCCATGACCGGCTTGAATGCCGAGATCACCACCAGCGGGTTGGGGCATCGTTTCATCACGTGCGCCATGCTGATTCTGGACCCCCAGAAACACGAAGTCACCTACGTCAACGCGGGCCACTTGCCTCCGCTGCGCCGAGACCTGGATGGCAAGGCCGAATACATCGACATCGAAGAGGCCGGCCTGCCACTCGGTATTATCCATGACCAGGAGTTTCAGCAGGTCGTCTTGCCAATGCAGGCCGGCGACACCTGGTTGCTATACACCGACGGATTCACCGAAGCGATGAATCCCGCGAAGCAGATCTACGGAACTGCGCGTTTCAAGGACTTCGTCAAATCCGGTCCGCTGGAAGTTGATGAGTTAATCAAGGGCATCGTGGATGACGTCAGCAAGTTCGTCACCGGGCGTGCGCAAAGCGACGACCTGTGTATCGTGGGCTTCCAACGAAATCCGTAGTTTGGCCTGGAAGTAAAGTCGCGGTATCGGCCAACCGTTGGAGCTTTTCTGCATGACATTGGATGTTGAGTCGATACTGGGACAGTCTGGGCGCATCGCCGCGCGCCTCACCAACTACGAAGCGCGCACTGAGCAAATTGAGATGGCCGAGGCCGTCGCGCGGGCGATTGCCGAGAAGCGTCACTTGATCGCCGAGGCCGGCACTGGAGTCGGCAAGAGCTTCGCGTATCTGGTGCCGGCAATCCTTGCCGCGATGGAGCAGAACGCGGACGTCAAGGGCGACGCAGACGAAGTCGAAGAGCGAGCAGGCAACAAAAAACGCATGCGGATTGTGGTGTCGACACACACCATCAGCCTGCAGGAACAGCTCTATGCCCGCGACCTGCCATTCTTAAGATCCGTACTGCCAACCGAGTTCTCGACAGTGCTCGTCAAAGGTCGCTCGAACTACATGAGCTTGCGGCGACTAGGCGGCGCAATGGAACGAGCCAACACGTTGATTGCTGATCCTCGGGATCAGGAGCAACTCAACACCATCCATACTTGGGCGGGTCATACCGCAGACGGCAGCTTGTCCGATCTCGACTTTCGGCCGAACGGGGCCATCTGGGACGAAGTTCAAAGCGAACACGGCAACTGCCTCGGCAAAACCTGTCCGACCTACGAGCAATGCTTCTACTTCAAAGCCCGACGACGAGTGTGGAACGCCGACATTCTCGTCGTGAACCATGCCCTGTTCTTTTCGGACTTGGCACTGCGACGCAATCACGCACAGATCCTGCCCGACTACGACGTCGTCGTGCTGGACGAAGCGCACACGATCGAAGCGGTCGCGAGCGACCACCTCGGCTTGTCGGTGACCAATGGGCAAATCGAGTACATCCTGAACCGGCTCTACAACTCGCGGCAGCAGAAGGGCCTACTGGTGTCGCATCAGCTCGTGGATTGCCAGCGCGAGGTGATGGCGATCTTGCATCAGAGCGACCTGTTCTTCGATGCCATCGAGAATTGGCGTGTGCAGTACGCACCCCAGAATGGTCGCGTAAAAGGCAAGATCCCGATCGAGAACCTGCTGAGTCCTTATCTGCGCAGTTTGGCTTTCAAGATCAGTGAAGCCGCCGAGGACAAGACTGCGGAAGAGGACAAGGTGGAACTCAATGCCGCTGCCGATCGCTGCATCGTGATGGCCGACGAGTTAGACGCATGGATGAAGCAATCCGAAGAGGATGCCGTTTATTGGATCGAGAGCACTCAAGGCCGGCATCGCAACGTCCACCTGACATCTTCGCCGATTGACGTCGCGCCAGTCCTGCGGTCTGAACTTTTTAATAAAACGAACACGGTAATCCTGACGAGCGCAACTCTGGCCGTCGGACGTCAAAGCTTTGACTTCTTTCGCGCGAGGCTGGGGCTTGATCGCGCATTGCAGGTGAAGCTCGGCAGCCCCTTTGATTACAAGCGTCAGGCGAAACTGATTCTGCAGCGGGACATGCCTGACCCGACGACCAACGTCAACGAGTACGAAGCCGCGTGCATGGAGCGCATCAAGAAGTACGTGGCTCAAACGCACGGCGGCGCTTTCGTACTCTTCACGAGCTATCGCATGCTGAAGACCTGCGTGGCGCGACTTTCCGGCTGGTTCAGCCAGCAAGGCATTTCGCTGTATGCGCAGGGCGAAGGTCTGCCGCGCAATGTGCTGCTCGAAGAATTCAAGAACGATCCCGCAGCCGTGCTTTTTGGCGCCGACAGCTTCTGGCAGGGCATTGATGTGCCCGGTGACGCTCTGCGAAACGTCATCATCACAAAGCTGCCCTTCAGCGTGCCCGATCACCCTTTGCTGGAGGCGCGCGTCGAAGCCATCAAGGCTCGCGGCGGCAACCCGTTCATGGAGTACCAGGTTCCCGAAGCGGTCATCAAATTGAAGCAGGGTTTCGGTCGGCTGATCCGCTCGAAGCGCGATACGGGGCAAGTTGTAATTCTGGATCCGCGCGTACGCACCAAGCGTTATGGCAGCCTCTTCCTGGAGAGTTTGCCAGAGTGCGACCTGATCATTGAATGATCAGCGGACGATTGGCCTCAAGCGGGTGTCGCGCTCCCAAGTTTTGGCCTCACGTTGGTGTGCCTCAACGCTCTCCGCACCTTACAGTTCGCATCAGTGTTTCGTGATCGGACTCGTTTCGGTCAGAAATGCCTGCGCCGGCGAACGAATGGATGACTGACTTGGCGGCGGATGCCGCTTGGGAGCATGCAACGATGAGTCGAATCTGCTTGTGTGTGATGCTGTGCCTGAGCTTCTGCAGTGCGAGTTGGGCGTTCGAACCTGGTAAGCCAGCGGCTGGATGGAAGCTGTTGCCGGTGCCCGAAACCTGGCGCGATGTCCCAAGTGGCGACAACAAGCCGATCGATGGCAATTCGTGGTTTCGTTGCGCGGTGCAGGTTCCGGCCAGTTGGCGCGGAGCCCAGCTGAGACTGTTCGTGGAAGCCCTCGACGACGCCCGAGCGACTTCCGTCAACGGTCAGAACGTCGGAGCGACCGGCACGTTTCCGCCGCAGTTTCGCAGTGGGCTCGGTGAACCGGGGCGATACGCGGTGCCCGAAGGACTCATCAAGCCCGGCGAGTTGAACATCATTGCCATCCGAGTTCACCAGAACGATCCGCGTCCGAACTTCAATGTGGCGGCGCCTGTGCTGCTTAACGAGGACGTGAAAGAAGCCATTCGCATGGAAGGCATCTGGCAGTACCGCCCTGGTGACGAGGCGGCCTTCGCCAAAGCCGGTGCCGACGATTTCGGAGTGGACGCGGCCAAGCTGGATGACAGCGTCAGCAAGCTCGGCGTGTTTCAGAAGGTCGATAAGGTCGAAGACGTTGAGCGTTACGTTGCCCGGCGCAAGGGCGACAACGACCCGCTGCCTCCCAAAGTCGCCGAGCAGCGTTTTACCATTCCGGAAGACCTGCAGTTCCAACTGGTGCTCAGCGAGCCCGAAGTCAGTCAGCCACTGTTCATGACCTTTGATGCCAAAGGCCGCATGTGGCTGGTGGAATATCGTCAGTATCCCGACATCGCAGGCGTAAAGATGTTGAGCCAGGACAAGTTCCTGCGCCGAGTCTATGACAAGATCCCGCTACCCCCGCCTCAAGGCGAGAAAGGCCGCGACCGTATCTCCGTTCACGAGGACACCGACGGCGACGGCGTCTACGACAAGCACTCTGTGTTTGTGGATGGTTTGAACCTCGCGACGTCGGTTGCCATCGGACGCGGCGGTGCCTTCGTCACCAACCCGCCTTACCTGCTGTTCTATCCCGACAAGAACGGTGACGACGTTCCGGACGGTGATCCCGAAGTTCTGCTCGAAGGCTTCGGCCTCGAGGACTCCCACTCAGTCATCAACAGCCTGCGATTCGGTCCCGATGGCTGGCTGTATGGCGGACAAGGCAGCACGGTCTCGGCCAACGTGAAGCGTCCCGGCACGAAAGACAAGCCCATCAGTTCGATGGGTCAGCTCATCTGGCGTTATCACCCGGAAACTCGCCGCTATGAGATCTTCGCCGAGGGCGGCGGCAATACGTTCGGTGTGGAGATCGATCAAAAGGGCCGCGTTTTTTCCGGCCATAACGGCGGCGATACACGCGGCTTCCACTACGTGCAAGGCGGCTACTACCAGAAAGGATTCGGCAAGCATGGTCCGCTGTCGAACCCATATGCCTTCGGTTACTACGGCAACATAAAACACCACAGCGTGCCGCGGTTCACTCACAACTTCATCATTTATGAAAGTGATGTCCTGCCGGCCGCCTACCAGTATCGGCTGTTCGGCGTAGAACCCCTACAGGGGCAAGTCGTGATGAGCGAAGTCGTGCCGTACCTCGCCTCGTTCCAGACTCGCGATCTCAGCCGAGTGGTGAAGATTGACGATCAATGGTTCCGCCCGGTCGACATCAAGGCTGGCCCGGATGGCTGCATCTACGTCGCCGACATGTACGAGCAACGCATCGATCACAGCAGCCACTACGCCGGCCGCATTGATCGCACCAACGGTCGCGTCTATCGACTGAAGCCGAAAGATATGCCGAAGGCAGTTGCAAGCGATCTCGGCAAGAAAACCGATGATGAATTGCTCAAGGTCTTGCTCTCGTCGAACAAGTGGGATCGTCAGGAAGCGCTGCGACTCATCGGCGATCGCAAACCGAAAGCTCTGATTGAGAAGCTTGCGGAACAGACCTTGATGCAATCACAGCAACCCGCGCTGGAGTTGTTGTGGGCCCTCAACCTCTGCGGCGGTCTCAGCGACGAAGTCGCCGCCAAGATGCTGAAGCACCAGGATCAATACGTCCGGGCCTGGACCGTGCGACTACTGTGTGACGCCTATCAAGTTGCCCCGCAGATCTCACGGGCGTTGTCTGAACTCGCGGGCAACGAGAAATACCTTGATGTGCGTGTGCAGCTCGCCGCGTCTGCTCGCCGCCTGCCTGCCAAGGACGCGATGCCCATCATCAAGAACCTCATCAAGTATGACGAGGACTCAGCGGATATCTTCGTGCCGCTGATGCTCTGGTGGGCAATTGAAGCGCATTCTAACGCCGAAGGTCGCGATCTGATTCTGTCGACGATCCTGTCCGACAAAGAGATCTGGCAGCGTCCTCTGATGAAGGACCATCTGACCGAGCGCATCATGAAACGCTATGCGTTGTCCGGCACTCGTGAAGAACTGCTCGCGGCGGCCAAAGTGCTGCAAACCGCTCCCGATCGCGCGGCGGCCGACAAGTTGTTGAAGGGATTTGAAGAGGCTTACAAAGGCCGGTCACTGTCGGGCATTCCCACTCAACTGGTCGATGCCATCGCCGCAACTGGTGGCGGCTCAACTGCATTGAAGCTGCGGCAGGGCAACGCCGAAGCGATGAACGTCGCCCTGAAGGCCGTCGGTGACGCCAAGCATGCCAAAGCGGAACGCTTGGAGTTCCTGCGCGTGTTCGGCGAGATCCGCCGCTCAGAGTTTATTCCCGTCCTGCTGGAAATCGTTCAGAAGGACAGCGACGCTGAGGTCCTTGCAGCCGCGCTTACTTCACTACAAGCCTTTGACGACGCACGCGTCGGCCAGCAGGTCGTCCCGCGACTCAAGCAGTTGCCGCCAGACGCCAAACTGGTCGCTGAGACCTTGCTCGCCAGCCGCCGCGTGTGGGCAAAGGATCTGCTAGGTGCCGTTGACGCAGGACAGGTCGCCAAGACCGACGTCTCTGAAGCGGCCTTACGAAAGATGCTGCTGCACAACGACGCCCGGATTCAGGAACTGGTCAACAAGCACTGGGGCGAAGTTGCCGGCGCATCGACGGAAGAGATGAAGAAGGAACTGGCTCGCGTCACCGATATGCTGAGCCAAGGCACCGGCAATCCCTACAAAGGCAAGCAGCTCTATAAGGAGCTTTGCGGAAAATGCCACAAGCTGTTCGATGACGGCGGGCAAATCGGGCCGGATCTGACACCCTTCAAGCGGGATAATGTCGAGCGACTGCTGACGAACGTCATCAACCCGAGTCTCGAAATCCGCGAAGGGTTTGAGAACTACGTCATCATCACGACCGACGGTCGAGTGGTGAACGGCTTCCTGGCCGACAAGGACAGCCAGGTCGTCATCCTGCGCGGAGTTGACGGCCAGAACCTGATCTTCCGCCGTGATGAAATTGAGGACATGCAGGCCATCCCCAAATCAGTGATGCCAGAGGGCACGCTGTCGAAACTCAGCGACCAGCAGGTGCGTGACTTGTTTGCCTACCTGCGAGCTTCGCAGCCGGTGAATTAGTGGTCCATCAGGAGTGAGGCTGCAAACCTTGTAGGTCGGACAATCCTGTTCCGACAGCCGAACAAGATTGTCCGGCCTACTTTCCCTTCCCGTGCCTAAGCTCTCGGATCAACGCTCGCTTACGAGAGCCGGCTGATTTCCCACGACCAACTCCACACGGTCGCGTGCAATTGGACTGTTGCGCCCCCATGCTATGCTGTGTCGAACAATGGCGACGCCGTTGTTATCTGATCGCAGAAAGTCCCGGGCAGAGGCGTTAATCACGCGGCTACCGCAACGGTTTAGAGAGCACAGGTTCCGCAGGAGCTGAATCTGAAGTTTGGTTTGAGGAGATCACGAGTTATGTCGCGTTTGGAGTATTCGGCCCGGTTGGCGGACATCGAGCAGAAGGTGATGGCGGCTGAGCGGCTGACACCGGAAGACGGCCTGTTTCTGGATGAGCAGGCGGACATCCTCACGCTGGGGCGGCTGGCCAACGTGGTGCGTGAACGCAAGAACGGCAACTACGCGTTCTACAACACCAACGTGCACCTCAATCCGACGAACGTCTGCGTCTATCGCTGCACGTTCTGTGCGTTCCGATCGGACCTGAAGAGCCCGCGCGGCTACACCTTCACGGATGACATGATTCGCGAACGAGTCCTCGAAGCCAAAGAACAAGGCGCGACCGAGATTCATGTCGTCGGCGGTTTGCATCATCAGAAGCCGTTCGACTGGTACGTAAACGTCGTCCGCGTCATTCATGAAACGTGGCCGGACCTGCATATCAAGGCTTGGACCGGTGTCGAAATCAACTGGTTCGCTCACCTCACCAAGCAGCCCTACAGATGGATTCTGGAGCAACTGCGTCAAGCCGGATTGGGTAGCATGCCGGGCGGTGGCGCGGAGATCTTCGACGAAGGAGTCCGCGCCCAAATCTGTGAACACAAGGCCGACTCACAGTCGTGGCTCGACATCCATCGCACGGCGCATGAAATGGGCCTGCGAACAAACGCGACCATGCTGTATGGCCATGTCGAAGCCGCCAAGCACCGCATTGATCACCTCTGCAAGCTCCGCGCATTGCAGGATGACACCGGCGGTTTTCAAACCTTCATTCCGCTGGCGTTTCATCCCGAAAACACCGGCATGGCTCATATCCCGAAGCCAACCGGTTTGATGGATTTGAGAATGATCGCGCTGTCGCGGTTGATGCTCGACAACTTTGATCACATCAAAGCCTACTGGATCATGCTGAGCGAAAAGATCGCTCAGGTGGCGCTCAGCTTCGGCGCGGACGATCTCGACGGCACCGTCGTCCACGAACTCATCTATCACGATGCCGGAGCAAAAACTCCCGAGGGCCTGACCGTCGAACAACTGCATCGCATGATTCGCGAAGCCGGGCGAGAACCGATCGAACGAGACACCCTGTACCGACGCGTCATTCGCGAAGGTCGAGACTGGAAGATCGGCGAACCCGTGCTGCCTGTCGCCAGCCGGGCCTGAGAGCGAATCTGGATGATACGACCACCCTACGAAGATCAAGTCGAGTGATTTTGCTTCGACACGAAGCTGGGACGCATTCGATGAAACAACCCCTCGACAAGATTTTTTCGATTGTCTTCGATCGGGTGCTGTGGTCGATCGTTCTGCTGCTTACACCGTCTCTTGCCGCCGCGCAGATCAGTTTGCCGTCCGAAGGTCGAGCCAAGTTTCGTGAAGCAATTACGCTCGACCTGGATTCGCAGGTCATCAAGGCGCTGGCGACAGCTCAGGACCACGTCGCTGAGCAGAACTGGGCTCAAGCAATTCCATTGCTGCAGCAGTTGATCGAGTCGCAGGGCGACGAACTCGTGCCGCTGGAGTTGGGGCGTTATTGGAACGCCGCCGACCTCTCGCAGGCGATCATCGCGCGCTTCCCGAGCGACGCTCTGAAGCTCTACCGGGACCGAGTCGATCCGTTGCTGAAGAATGTCTTCGAGGCGGGCAAGCGAGAGCTGGACGAGCAGCAACTGCGACGTGTCGTGCAGACGGGCTTCAACAGTTCCTATGGCGATGATGCGCTGTGGATACTGGGAGAACTCGCCTTTGAACGTGGCGATTTTGCGTTGGCGCGCACGACATGGGAGTTACTCATTCCCGAGCAACCACGCGCGGATCAAGCTGCTACGAAACTGGCGACGGCCACGGGCGAATTGACCTATCTCGACCCTGACTACCCGGCAGCAGAGGTGGCAGCGCGGTTGGTCTTGTGCAGCATCTTCGCGGGCCAGTTCGAACTCGCCGATCGCGAGTTGCCAGCTTTTCAGAAGATGTATCCTCAGGCCAAAGGTCATCTGGCGGGCGAAGACGGTGACTTCGCCGAGATCCTCGCCCGCTGGCGCAGCAAGGCCACCAAATGGAAGTCTCAGCAGGCAACGGCCAGTGATTGGCCAACAGTGGGCGGAGATAACACGCGCAACCGCGAATCCTCAGCACCGTCCGAGTCGCTCGGCTTGCGCTGGAGCGCGGTGCTGCCGAACAATCCATTCGTGGGGCGCTCGCCGCGCATCGCGCTGCATGAACGTCCCCCGCTGAGTTTCCTACCCGTAGTTGCCGACGGTGCCGTCTTCGTCAGTGGTCCGGATTCGGTGCATGCCTTTGATCTGCTCACTGGCAAGCCGCACTGGCCAACGAACGACAAGGATCCCAGTCGCATCTTCACGAGTGTCGGCGAGACTGCCTTGCGTCCGACGCTCGAAACGGTGGGGGTACCCTACTATTCGTTGACGGTCGATAACGGACGGCTCTTCACGCGACTCGGTCCACCGATCGTTCGAAGATCACGCAACGAAACCCATACGGTTTCCGAGATATTCGGCTTCGATCTGCGAACTGAAGGTCAGCTCATCTTCCAGCAGGCGGCCAGCGCGCTAGACGGTCCAGATGTCTCTCCCGAAGCCACCGGCTGGTCGTTTGAGGGAACGCCCGTGGTTGATGGCAACCGGCTCTGGGTGTCCGCCCGTCGCGGCTTTCCTGAAGAAGAAATTGAACTCGCCTGCTTCGACGTTGAATCGCGGCAGTTGTTGTGGCGCCGTCGGCTGTGCGCAGTGCTGCGTAATAACCCAGAGCATTACAACGTCATGGGGCACCGTCTGCTGACGCTGAGCGACGGCCGCCTGATCGTCGAAACCAGCGCTGGGGCTATTGCCGCGCTGGATGCCGAGACCGGACGAGTCCTCTGGCTGGTCGCTTATGAGGTCATTCCGCGCGAAGACCTGCCGATTGATTTGAACGATCCACGGCGCCACGGATTGGTTCCGTGCGTGGCCGCCGAGGGTTTGGTCTTCGCCGCGCCGACCGACTCCAACATGGTCTTCTGCCTGGATGCAGCCACCGGGCGGATCATCTGGCAGTACAAAATTGGTGACCGCATTCAACATCTGCTGGGAGTGGTCGATGGTCGCCTGATTGCTTCCGGGCGTCAGTTGTGGGCTCTGAGCGTGCAGAATGGACGCCCTGTCTGGCCGGAGCAACGCGTGGGCTCCGATGACCCGCGCGGGCACGGCTATGGTCGCGGCGTGATTGCCGGAGGGTCGATCTACTGGCCGTTGCGCGAGGAAATCTGGCGCGTCGATGTCCGCACCGGGGCTCTGCAGGCGCGACATGCCATTCAACAGGCACTCGGTGAGACCGGCGGAAATCTAGTCATCGCGAACGGCATCCTGTTAATCGCTCAAGGTCAGCGACTGGTCGCACTGGGCGAACCAATCGTCGTGCCACCTGCGGCATCTCCACATGTTGGATCAAAGGCTTCGGCGCACGATACCAATAACCTGTTTGCTGTCGCCCCAGTACCAAGAAAGCAGGCCGCTCATAGAATCGTTTCCGCGCAAGCCACTCAAAGTCCGTGGCCCGTTCGACGAACGTGGTCACTGCCATTGAAGTCCACAGAACGAGTGCTCGCTCCGGTCTCAGTCGAACCTGCTCAGCCGTTGATCGGACTGATTCAGGACGCGGACTCGGTGCGTGCGATCGAGGTCATGTCTCACGATGTCGTCTGGACCGGCAACACGCCCGAGCAGATCCGCTGGACCGCCACGTTTGGAGGGTCTCTGCTTGTCGCTGATGCGTTCTTTACATCCGCGCGAGAACTGAAATCCGGTCGCCAGATCTGGAAGACGGCTCTACCGAGCAACACCAGCGCGAGCCAGTTCGAGCATCGTTTGCTGGTCGCCGAAGCCACAGGCAGAACGCCACTCGAAGCCATCATCCTGTCGCACAACAATGAGCAGTTGCAGGCCATCGACGCGGCGACTGGTCGAGTACTGTGGCAAATCGCCCTGAGCTCCAATGCGACGAGACATGCCCACATTCCGCCACTGGTTGAACTCTCAGAGCGCAGCCTCTTTTTTCGACCAGCGCACGCGGCGGGCGCCGGCCGACTGGATCTGCTGCGAGGCAGTTCATCACATGCAAGCCACATCCCGCCTCACTGCCGGAAGTTGTTAACGGTCGTGTTGGATGACGCGACAGAGCGGCTGTTAGTCCTCTCGGATGACCACAAGCTCACCGGTTGGTCTGGAGATGGCACGCTGGGGTGGACCTGTTCGGACCGAATTTCCGTAGCTTTCCACCTCCCAGAACTGCGTAGGGCGGGAGACATCGCTTTGCTCATCGAAGATGGTCTTTTCGCACGGCGCATCGATCCTCGGTCAGGAGAACGTCTCTGGTCGCGACCACTCGGCAAGCGGCCTCTGACCAAACTGGACGAGTCGTTGAAGGTTACCAATGAAGGACTCGTCAGTCTGGGCGCGGGTGTGCTGCAACGTATTCGCCTGGCCGACGGCGCTATCAGTTGGCGGCACTATCTGGGAGCGGGTGACTGGTGTCTGGAAACCAGCTCAGGAGATTTGACGACGGCCGTCGCTTTGCAATGCGGAAAGAACTCGACGCGTGTTACCGTGTGCGAAGAAGCCACAGGAGAATTAATTCAAACGCTGGAGTTGCCCGCGACACAACGACCGCAGCCATTGAAAAGTCTCGGTAATTGTCTGTTGTTCGCTTCACATGACACCTTGGTCGGCCTGGAGTCAGTGCCGTAGTTCAGGCCCAGAAAACAGGGCATTGTGAACCGTCGGCGGTAAGTGGGAGCCTCGCCCATGACAAATCAAGTTTCGCGACGCACGGTTCTGGCTACTGGTGCTGGTGGTCTGGGCCTAAGCCTCTCAGGGCTCATGCAAGCACAAGCTCTCGCGAAGCCGGCAGCACCTTCGGGTTTGAAGCCCATTCGCTCCTGCATAGTCGTGTTTTATTATGGCGGCCCGAGCCATATCGACTCCTACGATATGAAGCCCGATGCTCCTGCCGACATTCGCGGTGAGTTCAATCCGATCCCCTCTTCCGCTCCCGGAATCTTTGTCTCCGAGCATCTGCCGAGGATGTCGCGTTGCATGCACAAGGTCGCCCTGATCCGCAGCATGCATCACACCAATCGGCTGCATGACTCGGCATCAACCGAAGCGCTGACGGGGCGGCAATCGCCGGTGGGTGATCGCGAAGAGTTCGCTCCGATCAGCCAATTCTTCCCGTGTCACGGTTCAACACTGAGCTACTTGCGGCGTGAGCTGCAGCTGGAAGTTCCGCACGCCGCCCTGCCCTTCGTCTTTCACAACGTGGTTGATGTTCCCTGTCAGGGCGGCGGGTTTCTGGGAGCAACCTACGACCCGTTGCAAATCGGTGTTGATATTGAGTCGCGCACCTATCGCGCGGGCGCCTTGGACCTGCCGGCCGGGCAGACAGCAAATCAACTCAATGACCGTCGCAGGCTACTGGAATCCCTGCGAACGACCGTCGCAACGACGGCGTTCAGTTCAGAACTCAAGCGTTGGCAACTCTTCAGCGACAAGGCCTTTCAACTGCTCGGATCTGAAGCACTGCGTCGCGCTCTCGATCTGTCGAAGGAAGCACCGGAAACTCGTGAACGGTATGGCTACGGTCCCGGGCCCGTTCCCGTTGGTGAAGGTGGCGGTGGTGGTAACGGCGCCGAGATGGGTTTCGCCCGGCAGATGCGCGGGCAGAACCTGTTGCTGGCACGGCGGCTAGTTGAAGTGGGCGTTCCCTTTGTCAACGTGTTTGACTTCCGTCAACAGGGCCAGAACTGGGACGCGCACTTCAAGAACTTCAATCAGCACAAGACTCATTTGCTCCCACTGGCGGATCAGAGTCTGAGCGCACTGATTGATGACCTCGACGATCGCGGACTGTTGGAATCGACGCTGGTTGTAGCGATGGGCGAGTTCGGCAGAACTCCCAAGATCAACGGCGATGGCGGTCGAGACCACTGGCCGGACTGCTACACCATTCTGCTGGCGGGTGGCGGCATTCGTGGTGGGTCGGTGTACGGTTCCAGCGACCGACTGGGCGCCTATCCGGCGACCGATCCGGTCACACCGGCGGATCTTGCGGCAACCATCTACTGGCGGTTCGGTTTTGATCCCTCAGCGGAGATTCATGACATCACAGGACGACCGTGGCGCATTGCGGACGGGCAGCCGGTGAGGGCGTTGTTTAGCTGAATGATCGCACGAAATGAGACGGATGGGACCTACGGGACCGCTGGCCTGAGACCTATTGAGAGTCGCGTTTGGTCGATGGTGCAGCGTCCGACGCGGCGCTGCGACTGCCAACGGGTTTGGCCAGAACCCTCTGCACGGTGTCGATCAGAACGTCCATTGGAAATGGTTTCCGCAGGTAGTCATCGGCGCCCAGCATTTCCGCATAGGCTCGATGACGACCGCCTTCGTTGGCGGTGATCATGATGACTCGCGGCGGATTGGGCTGCGACTTCAGGTACTCCAGCACTGGGAATCCGCCCATTCGTGGCATCATCATGTCGGTAATGACCAGATCGGGCTTGTTGTGGTCCGCCAGACGGCGGCCATCCAGGCCGTTGTTGGCCGCGATGACTCGATAGCCGGTGGATTCCAGCACCTTCTGCAGGGTCGTGGAGATCTCGCGGTCGTCCTCGATCAGCAGGATGGTCTTGTCGAGTTGAGTTCGCTCGGGCATGAAGGTTCCAGACACTGAGAGGCTTCGTCGTTCAACGGGCGTCGTGAGCCAGACAAGTCGCCGCCCGAAGCAAGATCCTACGCGCTTCCGCGCGGGGAAACGAGAGACCGCCGCCAGAAACGTGGTTCCTTCACACTCCGCGCGACGCCCGAACCGGCGAACTACTTCAGCTTCTCATAAAACCTGAGGAAGTCCACTTCCAACATGCGCATGTTGTCGCCAAACACTTTCTGGAAGATCTCCAGGCGTTCATCCGCACTCAGCTTCTTGACGGTCTCACGACTCGCCATCCGGTGCAGGTAATCCGAGTACTGACGCGGTCGCGTTTCGATCAGGAAGAAGGAGAATGCCCAGGCTTCGGCATAAGCGTCGAGCGGCGAGAGCTGGAACAGGTCGTCGTTGGAGAGGAAGTCCTCCAAAGAATCCTTGCGCCGACGCTCTTTAGCGTATTTCTTGAACCACGCCAGGCGTTCCGGATTCACTCGATTCGCAATCTGATTGCTCTTCGAATTTTCACGAATTCCCGGAGCCTCAAACACAGTCGCCAGTCCCTCGACAACCCACTTGGAGTTGTCACCCAGGCGGGCGTGCAAACCAACGTTGAACGCCACTTGATGAGTCGCCTCGTGAATCATCGTCCCCTTGATGTCGCCCTGTACGGTCTCAAACGGACCTTGCGGCGCGATGATGTCCCGCATCGGCAAGTCTCGATTGCCGAACAGCTTGCGAACGGGCGTCGAGTCTTCGCCAGCCGCCTGCTTGTGCTCGCCGGGTTCAAACAGGGCGACTCGATTGGACGTCGGCATGTAGTAGCCGGCCAAGCCCTTCGTGACCTTCACGCCTTCATGCTGGGCGTAACCCATGAACTGCTCCGGGTTGGGAAAGACGATCGCCACCAGCGGAAACTCGGGCTCATCGATGTCGAAACCGCGCACCGAGAAGTGCATGTGAAAGCTGCGGTACACCTCTTCAAAGACTTCCACGTACCCCTTAGCCTTGCCCTTCGGGGCCAGCACGACGTAGTGCCGTGAGGTCGCAGCTTCAAAATCTCGACCGAACTCGTGCAGCAGTTCGTTGCTGAGCCGCATCGGGGTCACAGGTGAAAACTTCGGCGACGTCTGCCGGAAAGACTTCACGGACTTGAGTTCGATCTCGCGAATGCGTCCCGCCTTGTCGTACAGCCAGACATTTTGTGAGTTCTTCTGAAGCAAACGCCCTTCCACTTCGTCGTCCGCCATGCGCAATTCGATGGCCGGAACGCTCGCGGGTTTACCCGCCTGTGAATCAGCTGGTGTGAGAGAAACAGCTCCTAAAGCTAAAAGCAGCCAACGGGTGATCTTCATGAAGTCGTTCTTGTCCCAAAGGAGTTTTTGCCGCGCTCGATCCGCGCGTCTGCCCGCGAGATAACATTAGGCCGCGTTTTCGATGAGCAAGCGGCGGCCAGCCCCTGAACCCGCAGTCTCCCGGTCACGAAATTGGAGGCTCCTCACGTCGTCACGAGTGGCAAGCTGTAACGATCGTGCGGATCGAATCGACCGCGCAAACCGTGACGGAGTTTTGTGCGCCGCCGGTTGGACCAATCAGTCCGATCAGGCCGGTCGTGCCCGCTAGAGAACCGCTTCAGTCCGCGCAGCCCCGCGACCCGCAAGGTCCGAAGGTGCCGCATTTCCGGGTGACGCCACACGCACCGCTCTTCCGATATCACGGGGACAAACGGACTGCGCTCGAAAGAGCGATAACAAGGAGCGGCATGTGAACCGGAGACAAGCATGCGATCAATGAAATGGAAGCGGAAGGTCCTCGCGGCCTGGATGGTGGTGATGTCCGCCGTCTGGTTCTACGGCCCAACGATGGCCGTGGCACAAGTGGTGCCGGGTACGGGCTATAAGCTCAGCGAGACAGGCGACGACTTCGAGAAGGAAGATTGGGAGTTCGTCCCGAACTGGCCCAAAGCGAGCCAGAACCTCAACGGGGACACTCAGCATCCGTTGGGCGAAGTGAACAACGGTCGCTGGTACGAATCCGCTTATCGCGGCGCGCCGGACATCGTTCGTCGCGTTCCGACGCCGGCGGGAGGCATTCCGGGGAGCAAAGGTTCGCTGCTGCTGCAGACGAAGTTCCCCGGCATTCCGAACATGATCACGCGTCAGCAACAGCAGGACGACTTCCTCTGCAACGTCAATGGAATCGTCGGCGCGTTGCCGGTCTCGCTGACTCCCAGCGTCGTGGCGCGAGTCAAGATCCCGGAGTGGAAGGAATTCGAACAACGCACCGGTTCGAGCTTCGGCTTCCGAGCTGACTGCGAAGGCACGATGACAAAGTCGGGCAGCAAGGACGGACTCTTCGGTAAGAAGATGTTCTCGCGCACTGTTCAGGATGCGTACTGGCCGGGCTTCTTCATCCAGTACAATTGCAAAGCCACTGGTCAGTACGACCGCGACTCGGCGATCATCCTGATCCGCTCTGATGAAATGGGCCGCGACCTGTTTGGCCCCACCATCACAGAGCCGGGCTGGTGGACTCTCGGCATGACCTTCTCGCCGGACGGACGCGTGCACTACTACGCGAGCCCCGGAGTCGATCGTCTGACTCAGCAGGACTACATCACCTCGCAGTCTCCTTACGGAGCTCGCACCCAGCACATGACGACGTTCTTCTTCAACGTCGTCACCATGGACGACGGACGTACGTGGTCCACTCCGTGGGTTGTGGACGATCCAGAGGTGTATGTGCTCCACCGCCCGGCCGTTCAACAGCAGTAATCAAGAACAGCGGGCATCAAAGCGAACAGGACGAGCAACATGGCTCGTCCTGTTTCGTTTTCATCACCAGATCAAACCGCAAAGGCGGGTCTATTTCGCCTTGATGTCATAGCAGAGGATTGCGTCCTGCTCGCGCAGGAACAGTTTGCCATCAACAATCACAGGATGAGACCAACTGGGTCGCTCGCCGCTTCCCGGAACCTTGAACGAGCCGACTTCCTGATAGTCTTCGGGAGTCGCCTTCGCCAAAACGATTACGCCGTCCGCGAATCGCACATACAGGCAACCATCAGCGGCAATGAAATTAGCCGATCGCTTGCCGGAACCACGTTTCTTCCACTTCACAGTGCCGGTCATCAATTCCGCACAGAACGGAATGCCCTGATCGTCCGAATCGCCAAACAGATAGTCACCGACCAGAACAATGCCGCCATGCTTGTTGGCAAGTTCTCGATTGATGCCGTAGACGGCTTCCACATTGACATCGCCCTCAGAAGCGGGGACCTGCTTCAGCAAGGCTCCGCCACGTTTATATCCGGCTGCAAAGAAGACGAGATCGCCGCGCACGATTGGCGTCGGGATGACCGCAGTCGTCTGATCGATGGGATAGGACCACATCAACTTGCCGTCACTGGCTCGCACTCCCAAGGCCCCGCTAGCCGTAGTCTGCACATAGACCCGAGTGCCACCGATCTCGGAGATGGCGATCGAGGCATGCCCTGCCCCACGGTCGCCTTCACGAACCGTCTTCCAGATCAATTCGCCGGTCGTCTTGTTCAGCGCGGCCATGGTCGTCTTGTCGCCACCGGGCGTGCAGACAACTTTATCACCGTCGATCAGGACTGACTCGCTGTAACCCCAGTTGTCGCCCTTCCGGCCACCAAACTCCTTCTTCAAGTCCTTACGCCACTTCTCGTAACCAGTACCAGACTCGCAGCAGACAAGTTCGCCATGAGGCGTAACTACGTAAACGAGATCGCCATCCACACTTGGTGTGCTACGTGAACCCTGCCAATCCGGAGCACCTTGATTCCACGCCGAACCGGTCTTGGTTTTCCAGAGTTGCTTGCCTTCATTCAGGTCGAAGCACACTAGATATTCATCCTTGTCTTCGGCCGTCGATGGAGCATCTCCCAGCGTGTACATGCGGCCGTTGGCAATCGCGAGGCTGGCGTAACCTCGTCCTGCCCCCTCCGCCTTCCACAACAGTTTCGGTCCGCCTTCCGGCCAGGATTGCAGCAGGCCGGTTTCCTTCGAGACCGCCATGCGATCCGTGCCGCGGAACGTTGGCCATTCGTCAGGCTTCGCCGCGAACAGCGACGATCCAGCCAGCAGACACAAGGCCAAGCCTTGAATGGTGAGCTTCGTAAGCATCGAACGTGACTCCTTCTGCGGGCGAGGCCCGCAAGTTCCAGCGGCAACAATTGAAAACAGTATGAGATTCTGATTGAGGTCCTACTTGGAGGCAGGAGCCTTGAGCGTCTCGATCAAATAGTCTTGCGTCAGGCGGTGCTTCACATTGGGAGCACCGGGATACGCGAGTTCGCAGGCCACTCCGGCCGCTTTCAAGCGTTCCTGCAGCTTCACTCCAAAGTTGGCCGTGTGAGTCGGGTCCTTCTGTTCCTTACCCAGTTCCGGAGCTGAGTTGTAGAACAGGTACACCGGCGGATCGTCTTTGGTCACCAGTGCGAAGGGTGAATATTCATTGATCCACGGCAGCAGCTTCTCACGCTCCGCCAGGAAGAGTTCGAACTCAGTCGTTCCTTTGCCTTTCGGTCGCACGACCCCGAAGGCATGACCACCGTAGACACTATTCGGCGTCCAGTCCTTCATCTGCTGCGGATCAAGCGTCGTCTGCGCCCCCATCACTCCGGCGCAGAACAACCGAGTTGATTCGCGAGCCACCGGATCTTCGCTCTTCGGATCGGCGAGATCATCATGGAAGGCGAGCCACAAGCTCGTGCACGCCCCCGCGCTGCCACCTGATGCGCCGACGCGCGTCTTGTCAATGTTCCATTCGGCAGCCTTGCTGCGCACGAACTGGAGTGCACGAGCCGCGTCGTGCAGCGGAGCCTTCACCGGCGGCACGACCTTGTCCTCTTGAGCTTCCTGAATGAACCGGTACTCAACGGAGACCACCGAGATCCCGGCCTTCAGGTACATCGGCAACGTCGCCTGCAATCCTGCCAGGCGATCACCACCGCGCCAGCCACCGCCGTGAATAAAGAAAACCAAAGGCGTTGGCTTGTCCGATTCAGCCTTCCAGAAATGGAGCACCTGCTTGGGATGCTTGCCATAGGCAACATCGGCCTGAGTCGGTGTCGGCGCCGGAGGCAGCTTGGCAGCGCGAGCCGCAGCTTTTGCTTTCGCATCCGCCTTAGCATCCTTCTTCGACGGTTCCGTCTGATCAGCTGCAAAACTGACCGATGTCAGACAGCACAGCAAAACGAGAAAGCTCGGCGGGGAAAACTTCATGAGCGACATCCAGGCAGGCTGCTTCGCGAGGCGGGAAGGTTCCGGCAGCGGGAAGTTTACGGGATTTCAGCCGCCGGATTAAGCAACACGCTTATCAAAGTTTGCTTCAAGCCTGAATGAAGACGCCAGCGGAAACGCGGCCAGTTGATCTTCGGTTTACCGCCAGCCGTAACGATAGAACGTCGTGCGGGCGAGACCGATCCAGACCGCAACTAGCCCTGACATTGTCACCAAACCTGACGCCTGCCCCAAACTGAGCGGTCCTTTCAGTGCATGATACAGCAGCAGAAAGCTGTAGTTTTCAAAAGCAGCCCTGCGAATCAGCATGAACCCGCTGAACTTCGTCGAGAGATAGAACAGCAGCGATCCGGCCAGCATATAACACAGAGCCAGCAGCGCCGCAGCGGCTTGGGTTTTAGTCAGCGTCGCGATGCACGTCCCCACAGACATCAGGCCGATGCTTGTCAGCACCACCACGATCCACAGTACCGGCGACAGCAGCGACGCTGGCTGCATGATCGCGATGACCGCCACGCAACCCAACAGTGACAACGTCAGATGAAAGATGTACTTCGACAGCATGATTTCCGACAGCCGCGCAGGACTGAGCACCAGCGCCGTCAGCGTACCTCGTTCGCGATCCTGCGATGTGAAGGACACCTGCAGGTGGCAGCACGTGAAGAACATCACAATCAACAGCAGCAGCGTGCCGACCAGTTCCGTCTTCACCAGTTCGGACAGCGGCGTTTCCTCCAGCGACAGTGCACGCCCCGCCATCGGCACGTTGAACGGCAGGATGTTCAATTCCGGAGTTTGAAACTTCGCAACCTCAGGCCAAAACCAGTTCCAGAACGGATAAAGAATGTCGGGACTCTTCCCGAAGAACTGAGCCACAATCACCGCCGTTTCCTGCCCATCTTTCACCTGATGCTTGACCGCAATGCCGCAATGACCGGGTGCAAACACCGGCCGGCCTCGAGCATCCACATTCTGAATCTGATCCTGCGAGAGAACATGCACCGGCGGATCGTTCAGCGGGTGCTCCTTGAGATGTGCCAGCCAGGGCGTCTCTTTGTCGTAGTAGATCCAGAAGCCTTTCGCCTTCGGCGGCCCGGCTTCCTGCACGGGTTTGCTGGTCGCCATGAGCAACGCAATCGCCGACAACAACCCCAGCATCAGCAGCGCCGACGGGTTCTTCTGCAACCGTTTGAGTTCCCGGCCGATCAATACTTGCAGCATGGGCAATCTTACCATCATGGGACTGATCGCTTCGTTGGGAGCAGTGAGAACAAGTTGGATCGGCGGATCCATGCACGCCGCATGTAGAAAAAAACGTCAGGTGTAGGCCTGACCGGTGAGCTTCAGGAAAACATCATGAAAGTTGAACTCTTGCGAGTGGACCGTGACACACCGTTCATGACGAATGATGTGCGCCAGCCGCTCGCGCTGCTCGTCCGTGTCGAGCTGCAGTGACTCGCGAACGACTTCACCGTCGCGTTCGAACTGGGCATCGACAACGCGCTGCACGTGCCGCGTGACGAAGTTCGTCGGCGTGTCGCAATCGACGAGCTTTCCGCGACTCAGGATCGCCACGCGGTCGCAAATCTGCTCGACCTCTTCCATGTCGTGAGTCGTCAGGAACACCGTCACGCCCTGCTCGCCCAGTTCGCGCAACAGTTGCCTCACCAGCGCCGTCGAGTGCACATCCAGATTCGCGGTCGGTTCGTCGAGATACAGAATACGGGGCGTGTGCATGATCTCGCGCGCGATGAGCAGCTTGCGACGCATCCCTTTGGAATAAGCACGCACCAGCACATCTGCCGCGTCCAGCAGCTCGAGCTTCCGTAACACATCCGTCACAGCGGCCAACGGTATCTCATACAGCCGCGCGTAGAGTTCCAGGTTCTCGCGGCCGGTGAACTCCTCAATGTGATTCTCGGTATCGGGCACATAGCCGAAGACCGACTTCACGCGCTCGAACTCGGCGGGAATCTCATAGCCCGCCACTCGGACCCGCCCTGAAGTTGGTCGCTGGCAGCCGATCAGAACTTTGATGGTCGTTGTCTTACCCGCGCCATTCGGGCCGAGGAACCCGAAGAGTTCCCCTTCACGAACCGTCAGATTGAGGCCGTCCACGGCGGTGAAGCGGCCAAAGCGAACAACAAGGTCTTGAATTTCAATTGTGGTTTGCGTCATGCCCACTATTCACCATCAACCTGCTTCGTCCAGAAGTTGCGAATGCGAGCCTCATACTCGCGCACTACATCTACCGTCAGTCCCAATCGCGTGGCGACGTCCTTCACAGAAAAACCTTCCAGTCGCAGAGTGGCAATGTCCCGATGAAGGTCGTTCGGCAGTATTCTCAGCCAGCGATTGGTGTGATGTTCCAGTTGCTGCACGGCTTCGGGAGTCGGATCCTGAGCCACAAATTTCTCGAAGCGGGCGACTTCGTGTTCCGTGCCGCCAGCATCAGCCTGCCGCTTGGCGCGCGTTTCGTAGTCATCAGCCTCGCGGTCAATCATTTTGACGACCAGCCGCCACAAACTCTCTCGGTCGTCCAGCTTGGGAATGCGATGCCGGCCACCACGGTTGAGCAGAGACGCAAACGCGCTCTCGGCGATGTCCTCTTCCAGCCGTTCCACTTTGGCCGCAGTCCCTAAACGCTGACGGGCCAGCCGCACCGCGGTCGCCATGCAGCGCGCCCACAGATTCTTCGCAGACTGCTTATCGCCCAGCTTCAGTTCGTCGATCAGGAAAGTCATCGAGCCTGTTGAACCGTCGTCATTCGCGGGGGGCATCTCAAACAACAGCTTCGGCCCCAAGCGAGTAAACTCCAGCACCATGCCGCTCTGCAGGTCCACCTGAGAAAATGGCCTGCCGCCGACAAACACACCATTTGATCCAAAACAGGCGCAGTGCCAGCGATGACCATCGTGGAACAGAGAACTGTGAAACCGCGACACCTTGGGATGCTTGAGCACGATGTCATTTTCAGGCTGCCGACCGATCTGCACGGTCTGGCTGGCCGGAAACATCCAGCGCTGCACGGGCTTCGAACTGCCCTCGCTCAGCAACCAGACGATCAATAAATCTTCGTCGTGCGACGACATGCATGCCTCCGCTCCACCCGCGACTCAGCCTGGCAGTGGGCGACTATAGAACAGGTCAAGCGATCAACTCCGCGCGCGGCTCTGACACGCTGAAGAACTCATTGGCTGATCAAAGGGTCCACCACAAGCGATCAACCCAGCGAATTCCGACTCCATTCCATTCAAACGGCGTCAATTTGAGAAGATCAAGAATACACCACCGTGCGATACTCCTACAAAAACCGTTCCGGGAAGGCGTTTTTTTGAAACCGTGAAGTTTAACAAAGAGGCACTGAATCGCGTGGGCTGGCGCTGCCGGGGAGACGCGCTGTCGCGGAATCATGCCCGTCCGCGACCTCAAACGGGTGGGGCCAGTTCGCTACAGCGGTGAATGATTCTGGAACGCGCGGGTCGGGACTTGATTCTGCGTGCACAGTCCCGAAGATGTGTTTCTAAAGCTTTTCTTGTGAAGAAACCTGTCAGCTAGCCGACTGTGCCTGCGACGTTTGGCAGATGGCTCTCCGTCAAACGTCATCCTTTCGCCCATAACTCGGGCGCAACGAAGTCTCGCAACAATGCCGATACGCATCTCGAACATCCGCTTCGCCGTCGAGCGACCGGAAGCGGACTTGACGCTCGTCATCCGGCAGAAGCTCGGTGTCGACGAAACGGCGATCGTCAAATGGCGCATCCTCAAGAAAAGCCTGGATGCCCGCTCGCGCTACGATCTGGAATTCGTCTACTCGGTCGTCGTGGACCTGACTTCCGAGGCTGAGCAGTTCGCGACGTCAAAGAAGCTGTCTGGCGTCGACCGCTATGTGCCCGATTTCTTCGACGATCCGGTCCCGGGTGCGGAACCGCTCAGCGAACGCCCGGTGATCGTCGGGTCTGGTCCGGCCGGAATTCTGGCGGGGTATTACCTGGCCCTAAAGGGTTATCGCCCACTCATTCTGGAGCGCGGTTATCCCGTCAAAGAACGCGTGCCGGCTATTCGAGCGTTCGATTCGGGTGCTGCGTTCGAACCCAATAACAACTACCTCTTCGGCGAGGGCGGAGCGGGAACTTTCAGCGACGGCAAGCTGACCTGTCGCATGAGCGGCTCGGACGTCGACTGGGTGCTGCAGAGCTTCGCCGAACTCGGAGGTCAGCCGTCGGTCGCGTACGACAATCGCCCGCATCTCGGCAGTAACAAATTGCCCCGAGTGGTGAGAAACTTTCGTCGCAAGATCGAAGCTCTGGGCGGTGAGTACCTCTTCGGTTGCCAGTTTGAAAAACTCGACATCGCTGATGGTCGAATTCGCGGGCTGCATACTTCGACCGGCTATATCGCCGCCTCGCGAGTCATACTTGGCATCGGCCACAGTGCCCGAGACACCTATCAGACACTGTTCGAACAGGGAATTCCGTTCGTCCAGAAGGCGTTTCAACTCGGCTTGCGCATCGAGCAGCCTCAGGAGCAGGTCAATCAGCACAAGTACGGCAAGCCCGAGTATGCACAGATCCTCGGTGCGGCAGACTACACGCTGCAAGCCAAGTCGCAGCGCGACGTCTTCACTTTCTGCATGTGCGCGGGCGGGATTGTGATTCCGAGTATCTCCGAGGCCGGTTACTTCTGCTCGAATGGCATGAGTAATTCGCGACACGACACGCCATTCGCCAACAGCGGTGTGATGGTGACGCTCGAACCCGCCGAGTTCGGCAGTTCGCACCCGTTGGCCGGTATCGAGATTCAGCGACAGTTCGAAGCCGTCGGCTATCGGATCGGGCGCGGTGAGTATCTTTCACCCATTCAACGCGCCGCCGACTTCGCGGCACATCGGGCCCCGCTGGCAACCGAGCGACTGCCATCGTCGTATGAACGCGGCACCGTGCCGGGAAATCTGGATCAGGTGCTGCCGCAGCAAATCGCCAACGCGATCCGCAAGGGTCTGCCGATCATGGATCGTCGCTGGCACGGTGACTTTCTGCGCAACGCGACGCTCGTCGGTCCAGAAATGCGAGGCAGCGCTCCGGTGCGAATTCTCCGCGAGCGAGACACCTACGAAACACCTAACTTCGCGGGCCTTTATCCCGTCGGCGAAGGTGCCGGCTACGCCGGTGGCATTATCAGTGCCGCGGTGGACGGACTACGAGCCGCTCGCGAAATTGTGCGCCGCTATCGCCCCGCCTGAACTCATCTCACCTGCAGGTGCTGTCATGCAGCCAACGTCTCGTTTGCTCCGCCGAGTAGCTTATCTGCTGGCCATCACACTCAGCGGCACCGGCCTGCAACCCGCAATCGCTCTGGCCGAAGACAACCTGATCGACGTCGCCTTCAAGGCCAAGGTCGACGACAGCGAGCAGCGCTACGTCCTGCTGTTACCCAAAGAATTCAAAGCGAACGAGAAGCATGATGTTCTGATCGCTCTGCACGGTCATGGTTCCGACCGCTGGCAATTCGTGAAGGATGGACGCGATGAGTGCCGAGGCAGTCGCGAAGTCGCGGCCAAACACCACATGATCTTTGTCTCGCCGGACTACCGGGCGAGAACGTCCTGGATGGGGCCTCAAGCCGAAGCCGACATGGTGCAGATCATCGGGGAGTTGAAGGAGAAGTATCGCGTTCGCAGAGTCATCATCAGCGGCGGCTCCATGGGCGGATCATCCGCGTTGACGTTCGCCGCGCTGCATCCTGAGTTGGTCCAAGGAGTCGCATCGCTCAATGGAACCGCCAACCATCTGGAGTATTCGCAATTTCAAGATGCCATCAGCGCGTCATTCGGCGGCGCGAAAACCGCGATCCCCGCTGAATACAAGAAACGCAGCGCTGAGTACTGGCCCGAGAAGTTTACTTTCCCGGTCGGTATGACCACCGGCGGCCGCGATACGCTGGTACCGCCGCAAAGCTGTCAGCGACTGGCTGACGTGCTGAAAAAGCTGAACCGCGAAGTCCTCATCATCCACCGTGAAGATGGCGGACATTCGACGAACCTCGCGGATACTCAAGCCGTGCTGGAGTATGTCATCCAGCACGCCAAGATCTCGGAGTAACGGGCAGCGTCGCATTTCACATTCACGGCACCAGCACGCGTCACTGAGCCGCACATTCGTAATTGCGCGGAAGCATGATTGGGAGGGCGAGGCTCCTGCCGAGCCGGGAGCATGTGGCGAGGTTGATTCGCGCATGCGGCTCGGCAGGAGCCTCGCCCTCCCGGCGCAAATACCATCGTGAAGATCAGTAAACCGCTACTTCACTTCCAGCAATACACGGAATCCGGTCACCGGTGTGGCATGGGTCATATCATCCGCCACTCGCGTGCTGCAGCGAAGTCGCAACCATTGCGACGAGATCGCCCCGCCCCGTCCTACGCGCGGAACTTCGGCACCCAGCGGGCCCAGCGGATCTGTGACTGAGTCTTCCGAATAAGTCCGACGGCCGTCCAGACACCACTCCCATATGTTGCCGAGCACATGATGCAGCCCATACGGATTGGTCGGGCCGGACTCGGCGTTGCTCAGCGGCGTCATCACATTCTTCCCCACCGCGTTGGCACGAGCGGGGTCGGCTTCGTTGCCCCACCAGTAGTCCGCGTTCGAACCGGCTCGAGCCGCCATCTCCCATTCGGCGTCAGTCGGCAACCGATAGGTGCGCCCCGGCTCCTGCTTCGTCAACCAGTCGCAGAAGTTGCGAGCATCCGGCCACGCGATGCAATTCACGGGGTGGTCATCCATAGCCGGGCCATGCCAGTCCGTAAGACGCCAGTTCCAGGTTGGCCGCGCCTGACCATCGACTCCCTTTGCTCCCTCGCCGGTCGCTTCCACTACGGTCTTGTAGTTTGTCGCTTCGACGAACTGCCTGAAGTGCCGCACTGTGACCTCGGTCGAACCAATGTAAAACGGCTTCGTCAGTTTCACCGCGTGGCGCGGTTTGTCTTCGGGTTGAGCCATCGCCCCCGGTTGGAAACCCATTTCAAACTCGCCGGGCGGCACCAGTCGCAGCTTCATGCCGATTGAGTTTTGAATCTCAGCCGGCGTGCCCAGATGCGTCGCCCAGTTCGCCTGCTGCCGCTGCGCGGTTTGAGCATCGAACGGGGCCTTCGTCGCCTTCGGAACTCGACGAGCTTGCCAGAGGTCTGCATTCTTGTCCCCACCCGGCCGACCGGATTCAAAGTACAGCGTCCGCCCATCTGCGGAGAGGCACGGGCGGTTCTCATGAAATTGCGAGTTGATATGAGCCAGCGGCATCGGCGATTGAAAAGGCGCCGCCTTGTCGGGCCGCAGAGCGATCCAAAGATCAAAACTCCCGCTTCCCCCTTGTCGCCGAGACGCAAACAGCAGACCACAATCATCCAGGCACAACATGGGGGTGAAGTCCGGCTCAGGGCTGTTGATCTTCGGACCCAGATGCACCGCAGCAGGAAACGGGTCGTCGATCGATTTGCGAGTACTCATCCAGAAATCGTCATTGCCAAGTCCGCCCGCTCTGTCCGAGCAAAACACGACCGTTAGACCATCGCGGGACAACGTCGCCTGACCGTCACTCGCGACTGAATTGAATTCAGGTCCCGGCACAACCCGCGCCCCAAACGACTCCGCCGTCGATTGCCGCGTTTTCTGCCAGATGTCGAATTTGGAACCCCCAATGCTCGAACAGGCCCACAATGTCAATCGATCCTCGGACAAGCTTGGGAATATCGACAGTCCTTGGATCAATGGCTTCGGAACGCCAAACGGCTCTTGCAAGCTGGACCGGGTGGCGTGCATGACATTGCCCTGATCTCGGAACAGTAAAGTAAGTTCGTCATGGGTGACGAACGGCTCATGAATCGAGGCCTGCGGATAGATCTGGCGACCGAGATTCTCCGGCGTTGACCATTCCCACTCGGGCGACAGCAATGGGTGAGACTTCAACCTCGCTAGTGCAGCTTGGTCTTCGGGTAAAAGGAGCGAGGGCCGCAGCACAGCTTCCAACTTCAACTTTGAAGGCACCCATTTGGCCGCAATGATTTTGCCGTCGTTACCGTGACCAGAGGCATCCCGCAGCACATCGCTCTTCCCCTCATCAAAGTGATACAAAGCCAACGTATCAGCGTCAGCTTCGAAGCGTTTGGGTGGTGTAAAGTCTTCCGAATAACGACTCACCTGCGAAATTCGCGCTTCGTCTATAACACCTTTAAAGAAGTAGGCGATCTCGTTCGGATTCGCTGCACTTGGATGCCCGCCGATCCACGTTCCAGTCACCGCGGCCGTGGATGGTGAATTCTGACGCGGACATCGACTGACAAGCTGACCGTTCAAATACATACGGCCTTCGTGACTATCAGCGGAATAAGCCAGGTGGGTCCAGCGCAGACCCGGGATAGTCGACTCCGCGACAGAACCAATCTCTCCGCATCCGGTCGTCGCGTCGTGGACAAAGAAGTACGACCTGCAGGTCAACTGCATACGAGCCTTGCCGCCCCAACTGAGTATCGCCCTGGCATGCGGCTGATTTTCCGCAGAAACCCAAGCCTCAATCGTTCCCGGTGTAGAATCATCTCGATTCAGCGAGGGTATGGAGACGTGGCTCCAAGCGCCGTCAAACTCGAGCGCATAATCATCCTCAGCCACTCGAGCAGTCGCAGGCTCGGCGGCCACAACGGCAGGCTTAACCGTCACTGCAGGCACCGACTGAACGACTTCGGCCTTTGCAATGGCACGTAGAGTTGCCGTGACTTTGTCGTTGCGTTTGATCTGAAACTGCGAGAGATCGAGTTCAAGACCGTCCGGTGCCGTCACCGCGAAATCGTAGTTGTCGATTGGCAAACGATTAGCACCAACCTTCAACTGATACGGTTTCTGAGTCTTGCGATCACGCACGGAGATCACGCCGTCCGACGCTAATTGCTGAGCAATCAACGGATCATTGGCGGTGATAATATATTCGCCATCGCGTCCTCGCAGAACGAGCATGCCAACTAGCAACGCTATGGCCACCACGGAAGCGATTAGGATCTCCAGCGGTCCGGTGCGGCGCGGCAGAGTCGAGGTCGCCGTCGGAGCTGCGGCCAATGCTGCTTCACGGGCGACACTCGCCGAGTGAGTATAAGGCCGCGTGGTGTTGATGGATCCGCTGAGAATCGCGCTGTCCGCCCTTCTGAGAAACTCTTCCAATAATTCGGCCATTTCCAAAGCCGAGGAATACCGATCCTTTGGAGCCTTCGCGATCGCCTTCATGCAGATCGCTTCCAGTTCTGAATCCACGTTCTGCGTGAAAGACGACGGAAGCGCCGGAGTCTTTTCAATAATCTGGCCCAGCACAGAGGCAATCGAACCTTCGTACGGACGTCGACCACACAGCATCTGGTATAAAATAACGCCCAGGGAATACACGTCGGTTGGCGGACCGATCTCGTCGTTTCGTGCTTCCACTTGCTCAGGCGACATGTACGCCGGACTGCCAACCAGCGAACCAGACTGCGTCAGGTCGATCTCCTGCAACTGGTTCATCTTCGCCAGGCCGAAGTCCATCACGACGGGATCACCGTCCAGACGAATCATGATGTTGGAAGGCTTCAGGTCGCGATGCACCACGCCCGCCTGATGTGCCTTGTGGAGGGCTAGAGCCACCTTGTGGAGCAGTTTCACTCCGTCCCGGATGGACAGCACTCGCAGGGCCGACGCACTGACCAGTTCCGACAGCGGGCAGCCTTCGATAAAGGCCATCGAAATGAAGTGGCGACCATCAATCTCGCCAACATCATAGATCGGACAAAGATTCGGATGCTCAAGGACCGCCATCGCACGGGCTTCTCGGAAGAACCGCTCGATCGCGACGAGCCCCTCCTCGGGCTTGAAGTACGGAATCTTGAGCGCGACTCGCCGACCAAGCTGGCGATCCTGGGCGAGAAACACGGCGCCCATTCCGCCGCGTCCCACTTCACGCTCAATCGTGTAGCGTCCAAAGACTTTGGAAATCGTCATCACGTCTGAAGACGTATTTCTGGCCGTTGCCGAGGGCGCGCTGGGAAGAGTAGTCTCAGCATCCGCTCCCGCGTGAACTTGAGACGTATCGATCGACGATGGCAAAACACTCAGCGCCGTCGTGAGGAACTGCTCTTCCAGCCAGGCGGTGGTGTCAGCGGAGATCGCCGGAAAGCGCCGGCGGTATTCGGACAGCGTGGGGCGTTCGCCTCCCGCCGACCGCAGTTCGAACTCCTGACGAATCAGCTCGTGCAACAGCAACGTCCGCTGCGATTCGTCTGCGGCATCCAGCAGTCGCTCAATCTGAGGCTGCCCACCACTCCGCCAGTCGCGTTCAAAGCGGTCGCTGATGTCGTCGAGCCAGTCGAGATCTGAGTCGGAAAGCGCCTTCAAGTCGTCAGAAAACAAAGACATGAATCCATGGCCCTGCAGAAAAGCGTTGCGATCGCCACCGTCTCGGATCAGCTCGGCAGCACTCGACGAAGTTCATCGACTGCGCGTTCAGTCACTCTGCTCCTGAGAGTAGATCTTTACCAACCAAATGCCCGGTAACCCGCCGCCTCCGACAGAAATTTCAGGACATTGCGAACGCCGTCCGATGACCGTCGCCCCGATTGTCGTGAACTGTCTATCGCCACCCACCTGAACTCTCGCATCGAACGTCAGAGTTCGGGCGTTGGACGATCAATCTCACCACCAAGTTCGTTCAATTGCGCATCTTTGGGTATTTCCATACCCAAATCCGCAGAACTCCAGTAGCGACGGATACGTTCCAGTTTTCTTTCAATCGTGCGACGCGTGCAGCCCAAGCGTGCGGCGATTTCGGAGTTCTGGTAGCTCTCCAACTTCAGGTGAGCCACTTGCTTCAACGTGTCGTCAGGCAGGCGGCTGAATAGCACTTCGCAAGTCTCAGCGAACTCAGCAGCCAGGTCGGGTGAGGGTTCCAGGCACTCCGCGTCGTTCAGAGCCGCCTCGGCGGCCTCAACGGCTGCAGCCGTCGACGGCGTTGGGTTGTATCGCTTCTCCCGAAAATCGTATCGCTTGCGTCGAGCTACCTTGCGGGCACTGATCGTCACCAATAGACGCCACAAGTTGTCGCGATCGTGCAAATCCGGAAATCGGCGGGCCGAGATGCCACGGCACAGGCTGTTAAAGGCGCTAACCGCAACGTCTTCTTCGTCGTACACCCGAGCCACACTCGGTGGCAGCTTCTGACGTGCTACGTCGAGCAGCCGTTCACAGAAGTGATTCCACAATGCCTGCGCCGCATCGGAATGGCCGTCCCGAAGCTGATTGATCCAGAGAGTTACTGGCTCATCCATTCGCTAGGCGCTCGTCATCCGGTGATAAGACATGGGAGGCAACCATCTCTCCGACCGCAACACTGTAGCAGCAACCAGTCAAGATGCTGAGCCTCACTGACGGCTCCGGCAAGGCCAATCCAACAATCAGGTGCTGCTGGCGGCGGAGTTGAACCTTTGCCAACGTCGGTTGACAGCATTCACGTGCCGCGCGAAATTTGCGGCGAGTTATTTCACGGTTGGTCGACAGTGAAAGTGGGGCATCGCTGCCGCTGTTCGACGGTTTGGACCTGAGCCACGGTTCGTCATTCCGCCGGAAAGCACGCGACATCAAGTCGTTCGTGCAACAGAACAGAATCCCGAACTCGATGTACACGACGTCGATCAGCCTGCTGCATCAACTGCGCGAACGCGACGCGAATTCGGCGTGGGGACGCTTTGTCGAACTCTATTCGCCGTTGCTGTTCTACTGGGCTCGACGCATCGGCATGCAGGATCAGGACGCCGCGGATCTGGTGCAGGAAGTCTTCACCGTTCTGTTAGCTCGGCTGCCTGAGTTTCAGTATGACCGCGATCAGAGCTTTCGGGCCTGGCTGCGAACCGTCGCCATGAACCTCTGGCGAACTCAGGCGAGACGCAAACGAGTGACCGAATCCGGCGAAGGTGAAGTTGAGTTGGATGAACTCAGCGGCGACGCAATCGCGGCCGACGAGGCGTTCTGGGAGCACGAATATCAACAGCACATCGTGCGACAGGCCATGCGAGTGATGGAAGTCGACTTCGCGCCGCAGACGTGGCGAGCATGTTGGGCAATGGTCGCGGAAGGTAAAACTGCTCCGCAGGTGGCCGATGAGCTTGGCATGACAGTCGGAGCGGTGTACGCCTCGAAGATTCGAGTGCTCAGTCGGCTCAAAGAAGAACTTCAGGGAATGCTGGATTGATGTCGAACCCTGCTTGCCCGTCCGCAGAAGAACTGGAGCGATCGATAACCGGCGACTTGCCCGCTGATCGCGCCGAGGTGTTGGCGCACCATCTGGAAACCTGCGAGTCCTGCGCACGCAAACTGGCGGGAACGGCGACTCCCAATGGCATCGCACCGCGCCTGCACGATGCGGCAAGCGATACTCAACCAATGGAGCTGTCTCTGCTCATGGGCCGCTTGCATCAGATGAGGCAGGCACCGATTGAGCCATCCACGGACAACAGCTTCGCCACGATGTCGGGCCGCGGCTCGATCACTGAATCGACGACGGACTACTCATTCCTGGAACCTGCTCGCGGTGGTGGGGAGATCGGCTGGTTGGGTTCCTATCGAGTGCTGAGATTGCTCGGTCAGGGCGGCATGGGCATCGTGTTTGAAGCCGAGGACCAACAACTTAACCGCCATGTCGCGTTGAAAGTCATGCGCCCGGAGCTCGCCGAAGATGCCAACGTGCGAGCCCGGTTTCTGGCCGAAGCCCGCGCGATGGCAGCCGTCGCTCACGAGAACGTGGTGAAGATCTACCAGATCGGTCAGGCTGGCGACGTCCCCTATCTGGCGATGGAGTTCCTCACCGGTGAGTCCCTCGCGCGTCGCCTGCGTCATGGTCCGGCAATCCCGTTGGCCGATGTCATTCGCATCGGTTACGAGATCGCCGTCGGACTGGCTGCTGCGCATCAGCAAGATCTCATCCATCGCGATATCAAGCCCGATAACGTGTTCTTGGAAACGGTCGAACAGCGCGGCGATCAGACTCCGGCTCGCGAACCGGGACGCACTGAGTTGCGAGTGAAGTTGCTGGATTTCGGACTCGCGTTTTCCGTTGCTGGCCAGGGTGTGGCCGATGAACGAGGCATCGTGTTGGGCACTCCAGCCTTCATGTCGCCGGAACAAGCACTCGGCAAAACCGTCGACGAACGGTCTGACCTGTTTAGCCTCGGCTGCGTGCTCTACCGCATGATGACCGGCAAGTTGCCATTCGAGGGTTCAACGCCCGTCGAGGTCCTGCAAGCGCGCGTGAAGCAATCCGCAATGTCGGTGCACTTGCAAGCCCCCGGCGTACCATTGCCTCTTGCTCAACTCATCGACGAGCTACTGGCCGCGAACCCCAAACGTCGGCCCGCGTCGGCTCAAGCTGTGGCGGACCAACTCGCCAAGCACCTGCCGAAACCGGCTTTGCTGACGTCGGGTCAGAAGCTAACAGGAGCAGCAGTTGCCATCACCGCCATCATCGCGGTGCTGATCTTGGGCACCATCAATTCCAAGCCAAAGGACAACGGAGTCGCATCTTTGCCAGGCGAGGGCGCCGACAGTTCCGCAGCAGCGAACGACTCAACGTCAGCCGAGACAGAATCCAAATCACAACAAGCTAAGCCACAGAGACCAGAGCTTGATCCCGCGTGGGTGGAGCGAGTCCGCCAGATGGAGCCAGCCGCTCAAATCACGGAAGTCATCGCCGAGTTGCAGCGCCGCAACCCAGAATTCGACGGCAAGCATCAGGAAAATCACACCGCGGAATTCGTCAAACGCCTCCACTTCGTTTCCGACCATGTGACGGACATCTCGCCCGTCCGAGCGTTCCCCGAACTGCATACATTGTTCTGCGCGGGAAGTTCAGAAGGTAAAGGCGCTCTCGACGACCTGTCACCCTTGAGGGGGATGTCGTTAACCCACATCGACTGCGGTTGGACGCAAATCCGCGACCTCGAACCACTGCGCGGCATGCGCCTGACCGGGTTGCAGGCCAGCTTGACTCAAGTCTCGGAATTGAGCCCTCTCGAGGGCATGCCTCTGAAGGTACTGCAGATTGGCGGCACTCAGGTTTCGAACTTGTCTGTTCTGAAACCCATGTCACTCAGGTTATTGAGTTGTTGGGGCACGCCAGTCAGTGACTTGAGCCCGATTAGCGGCTGCCCCACTCTGACGGACTTGGAACTGAGTGACAGCCAGGTCACGGATCTGTCGCCATTGCGCGGCTGCCCCATCAAGCACCTCACGTGCGAACTGAAGAACGTCAAGGACTGGTCGGTCCTGGGCGAATTGCCCTTGGAAACCGTGCGGCTGCACTACGTGCCCGAACTGCACAAAGAGCTGTTGAGCAAGATCCCGACACTGCAGTCGATCAACTACCGCTCAGCCCCAAGGTTCCTGGAGAACCCGAACAAGAAGCCCGGCGGTTAGTGATTGATCACGCCGATGACGGTTCCGTAGGTCGGACATCCTGTCCCACTGCCGGACAAGATTGTCCGGCCTACTTCTCGTTCCCGGACGGCAATTCAACGCCGTTTTCCCTTGGTTTTTCGGCACTTCGCGCGATCTCCCAGAATCTGTTCGGTTTCGCGTATAGATCGGCTTCGCCCGCGTGTACTCCTTAGTGACGAGGCGGTACTGTGGTTCGTTCGGCAACGGCCGCCGCCTCGCAACCAAGGTACGGCGAATGGCCACACTCCTGCTCTGCACCTGCCCTTCTGATGAAGAACTCGCTCAGTCGCTCTGCGGCGAGCTACCGGTCGATCATTCCGATCGTCTGGCTCAGCATCTGGAAACGTGCAGCGAGTGTGCTCGAAAACTCGAACAGCTCTCCGTCGTGCCTGACATGGAAGACTTGTTGGTGAGTTCTCATCATGAGCTGCATCAGCCGTTTCCGCGCGAGCTGGCCAATTTGATGGACCGCCTGCGCTGGTTTGGCTCTGGAGCCGATTCGATGACCGACTCAACGCCCTCATTCCCAACGCCGAGCCATGATCCAAATGGGCGCGGTCGCCTGGGCCCGTATCGGTTGCTGCGAGAGCTGCCACCGACGGGTTCGGCGTTGGTTTATGAGGCGGAGGACCCACAACTGCGCCGCAACGTCTGGCTGAAAGTGTTGCGTCCCGACTTGGCAGAGAGCGTCGATCAACGTCAGCTGTTTCTGGAAACAGCCCGCGCTCTGGCCGCCGTCAAACACCGTCACGTGGTGACGGTCTATGAAGTCGCAGACGTCCAGCCCCTGCCCTACGTAGTGATGGAAGTTGTGTCTGACGGCTCTCTGGCGGACTGGCTGAAGGGCTTCGTGCCCGCCGTTCCCGAAACGCTCCGCATCACTCGTGAGGTCGCAGAAGCCTTGCTGGCCACGGAAGCTCATGGATTGCAACCAGCGGAACTGGCGCCCGACCAGATCTGGCTGCAGCGAGCCCAGCATGGTGAGCTATCTCTCTCGGTCCAAAGTTGCGTGAAGCTGCGAGACTTCGAACGGGCGCCGCGCTCGACACCAACAGTACGTAGCCACGGAACGGTGCAACAACAGCTCGGAGTTGTGCTGTACTCGTTGCTGACCGGTCGCTGGCTGGCCGTCTCAGATCGCGTTGCAGCTTTGGGAAATCGAGTCGCGGTGCGGACGCTGAACCCACACGTGCCGTCCCGCGTTGCCCGTTTCGTCGAACAGTTGCTGGAACCAACGTCGCAGTCCATCTCGTTGACGAGCATCATTCAGCAGCTCGACAAGCTGGAGCGAACAGCCCAGACCGGAACGTCGACTGAACGCATCATCGCAATCGCAGCGACCATCGTCGCCACCGCACTAAGTATCGTTGTCGCCACTCAGTGGAATACCAGCCGTCCGCTCGAAAACAGTTCCACGACGAACACTCCCATCGTGCCAGCACCGGCGACTCAGACTGCCGAGCCCCCAAAGCCTGCGGCGGTAGTTGAAGCCACAACAGCGAAACCAGTTCCAGCCGCGCGTGAACCACTCAGCGACGCCTGGCTGAAACTGATTGAACGCGTACCGCCGGAAGTTCAAGTGGAGTCCGTGGTCGCCGAGTTGCAGCGTCGCAATCCGCGTTACGACGGCAAGTATCGAGTCTCCATCGAGAACGGAGTCGTACGTGACTTCGGTGTTTATACCGACTCCGTCCGTGACATCTCACCGGTTCGCGCCTTCCCCGGCCTCGAACGGTTCCACTGTCACGGCAGCATGCCCGGCAGCGGCGTCCTGGAAGATCTGTCGCCTCTGAAGGGGTTGAAGCTGGTACGGCTGGACTGCGGTTGGACGCGCATTCGCGACCTCACACCACTGGCCGACATGCCTCTGACGATCCTGGGCTGCGGAGGCACACGCATCGAAAACCTGGAACCGCTGCGGTCTTGCCCGTTGCAGCAGTTGCAAATCTGGGCGACTGGAGTCGTCGATCTCTCGCCACTCAGCGACATGCGTAGCCTGACCGAGTTGAATCTGCAGATCAACGCGATCAGCAATCTGGAACCGCTAGCCACGCTGCCTCTGAAGAAACTGCGTTGCGAGGAGATCCCGGTCGCAGACTGGTCTGTGTTGCAAAGCATGCCACTCGAGTCCATCCAGCTCACTTACCACAAGCAACGTCATCGCGATCTCCTGCTGGCGATTCCGACCTTGAAAGAGATCAACGGCCAACCGGCGGCCGACGTCTTGAAGTAGCCGGTCAGCGTTGCATCGCTGATGCCGACGCCGCGTGTGTACCCATCACACGTTCTGCTTTTTTGCTCGCCCTAAGCCGACTGCGCTCCCGTTGCGCGCAGCACCTGGCTCCGTTGTTTGCTCACTTACTCATTGGGGATACAGACCATGCGCGGTTTCCATTGGCTATCAAACTTACGAGCGGAACTTCACAACGGACTCAGGCGACAAGGCCGCAGGCCCAACAGAAGTAGCAACTCACAGCGTCAAAGTCTGGAACAACTCGAAGACCGCTTGCTGTTGACCATCAGCCGTTCCATTGAAGCCGGTGCCACGCTGAAGATCGAACCGGTCAGCAGCATCTTCCCCGACGCCAAGTACACGCGCATGAATATTGAAGTGAATTCCGTGCCGGGAACCACCTTGGGCACGATGGCCCTCATCACCAATCTCACGGAAGTCCCTTGGGGCACAATCGGTGGAACGACCTTCGCTCCGCCCAGTGCCGCCCACACCGAGAATCGAGTCTTCAGCGGCAACAGCTTCGTCTACCACAGCAGTGGCAAGGTGGGTACCGAAACCATCCCCGTTAAGTTCAGCGATGGCTTCAGCGATGCCACTGATTCGATCGTTATCACGATCACCGATCCTGCTCCGACCAACATCGGCCTCTCGAACAGCAACCTGGAAGAGAACAAGGCCAACGGCACCGTCGTCGGAGCGATCCAGGTGGTAGACGGCAATGTTGACGACACGTTTACGCTGGAGCTCACCAACGATGCAGGCGGTCGCTTTGCCATCAGCGGCTCTGATCTGGTCGTCGCGGACAGTTCACTCATCGACTTCGAAACCGGCACGTCTCACCAGGTCACGATTAAGGCCACGGACTCGTTCAACCACACCATTTCGAAATCGCTGACGGTGCAGATCACGAACGTCGATGACACTCCGCCGACCATCAGCATCACTCCGAACGGCACTACGACGAGCGCCATCTCAATCCCGTTCACGTTCCAGTTCAGCGAAACCGTTACCGGATTTGATCTCTCGGACATCAGTGTCACCAACGGAACCAAGGGCAAGTTTGAAGCCGTCGACGGCGACACCTACACCCTGGTCGTCGTCCCCAGCACTGATGGCGACGTGCAGATCAGCATTGCTGCTGATGCCGCGTTCGACGCCGCCTTGAACGGAAACAAGGCCGCCAACGCCACCGTCACCAGCGATACGACAGCCCCGGTGCTCACCTCGATCGTGCGTCAGACACCCACATCAGCAGCAACCAATGCCGACACGCTGACGTTTCGAGTGACCTTCAACGAAACGGTGTTGGGCGTCGGCGCGGGAGACTTTCGAGCCATCGGCACAACAGCTTCTATCAGCATCACGCCCGTGAGCGGCAGCGTCTACGACGCGAAGTTGACCGGCGGTAACCTCGCCAGCCTGAACGGCCCCGTGGGTCTGGATCTGGCACTCACGCCCACCATTCAAGACGCAGCGGGCAATGCACTACCAACCACCGAGCCCGCTATCGACGAGACTTTCATCGTCGACAACATCGCGCCAACCACGACGTCCTTCACACGCCAAACACCCAGCACGTTGATCACCAATGCGGACTCGCTCACGTTTCGAGTCACTTTCAGCGAAGCCGTCACCGGTGTCGGCAGCGAAGACTTTGCGGTCACCGGCACGACAGCCACACCTTCGGTCACCCCGGTAAGCGGCAGCGTTTACGACCTTACGTTAACAGGCGGAAATCTCGCGACGCTGAATGCGATCGCGGGTCTGAACTTCGCGGCGTCGATCAGCATCACTGACGCTGCCGGCTTCGCCTTGCCCACAACAGAACCCAGCACCGATCAAACTTATGAGGTCAACAACGCGGGTTTCACTGTCAGTAAGCAAACGGCATCCGTCAGCGAAGCAGGCACGACGGACTCCTTCACAGTGGTACTCGATAGCGCCCCAGCCACCGACGTAGTCATCTCTGTCTCCAGCAATGACACCACGGAAGCCAAAGCCAGTCCGACCACCCTGACCTTCACCTCATCCAACTGGAACACACCTCAGGCCGTCACGATCACAGGTCCTGACGACTCGATCATTGATGGGACGCAAACCAGCACGCTGACGATCTCGGTGGTGGATGCATCCAGCAACGACTTTTTCGACCCGCTCGCCGACAAGACGATCACTGTTTCAACGACAGACAATGAACCAGCTCAGCCCAGCGTCACGCTCTCGGAGGTGACTGATCTTCCCGGCGGAACCGTGACCATCACCGCCACCCTGTCCAACGCCCGCGCCGTCGGAGATGTGAGCGTCGACTTATCATTCGGCGGCACGGCCACCCCAACAGAAGACTACACTCGCCCGGGAACGCAGATCGTCATTCCAGCGGGAAACACAACCGGCAAACTGGTGCTGACACTCGTTCCCGACACCATTGATGAACCCACAGAGACTATCACCGCCGACCTGACAACCGTGACGGGCGGCTTGGAGAGCGGAACTCAGAAGCTGACGATCACCATTCCCGACGATGATCCAGCTCCGGTGTCTTCCAAGATCTCCGGCAACAAGCTGGTCATCACGGACACTCAAGGCATTGCTACGGACGTGATCGTGAGCCGCGATTCCGGCACCAACGAGATCGTGGTGATCTCACGCACCGGCGGCGTCACGGCGACAGAGCAACGATTCTCAGGCACCGGGCTGATGGGACTTGATGTGTCACTGGGCGGGCAAAGCGATCGCTTCGATGCGTTGGGACTCAATCTGCCGGTAACCATCAACGGTGGTGATGGCAACGACACAATCATTGGCACCGCTTTCACGGATTCTCTGATCGGTGGAGCAGGCAACGATTCGCTGAGTGGTGGCGGCAACAAGGACACGCTCACGGGCGGTGATGGCGATGACACGCTGGACGGTGGCGCGTCCGCAGACACGCTGATGGAAGTCGGCGACGTGAACTTCGTGCTGACGAATAGCTCGTTGACGGGACTGGGTACCGACAAACTTATTGGCTTCGAAGGTGCGGTCCTCACGGGAGGCAACAGTGCGAACTCGATTGATGCCTCGGCGGTTACGTACCCAGTGGGCATCAACGGCGGCCCCGGAGCGGACACTCTCACCGGGGGCAGCATGGGTGACACGCTCAACGCAGGCACCGGCAACGACGTCATGTTCGGACTGGGTGGTCGAGACTTCCTCAGCGGTGGAGCGGGTAACGATTTTCTGGACGGCGGCGGCAGCGATGACAACCTGGTCGGTGGCGACGGTCTGGATGCCGGGCGACGTAAGAACGATGTCGACTTCGTAGTAACCAACACGACTCTGCAGGAATTGGTGAGCGGTGTTGTGATCTCTGTGGACTCGATGACGACCCTCGAGACCGTCGCACTGGCTGGAGGCCCCTCAGCGAACAGTTTCGATCTGACCGCGTTCATCAATACGGGCATCACAACCCTGCAAGGTAACGGTGGCGATGACACCATCCTGGCTACTGATGGGCTCGACTTCATCACCACCACCGGCGGCGCGGATGTCATCAATGGCCGTGACGGCGGAGACACCATTCGTAGCGGCGACGGTGAAGACTCGATTCTGGGTGGTGGCGGCAACGACCTGCTGGAAGGCCAGGGAGGCAACGACACCGTCCATGGCGAGGCTGGAGCTGATTACGTTGTAGGTGGCGATGGCGACGACACGCTAACTGGTGGTGATGGCAACGATTTCCTGGCAGCGACCACTGGGGCAGACGTCATCTACGGTGGTGCTGGGGATGACCAGCTCATCGGCAGTTCAGCCGCCAACACGTTGCAAGGCGATGGCGGGAACGATCGCCTCTTCGGAGAAGGCGGCGACGATTCGTTGCTCGGTGGAGACGGTAATGACTCGCTGCAAGGTGCTGACGGCGCTGACACCGTCAGCGGTGAGGCGGGTGACGATCAGCTCGGCGGCGGTGCTGGCGTCGACACTCTGGATGGTGGATCTGGAATCAACCGCATCAGCGAACTCGTTGACGGCAACGTCACCATCGTGGGTTCGCAGATCACATCGCAGCAACTGGGCAACGAATCATTCACCAATATCAGCCGCATCATTCTGATGGGTGGCGCCGGCAATAACCTGTTCGATCTCCGCCAGACAACGATCGCCGCGCAACTGCAAGGTGAAGGCGGCAATGACACCCTGCTGGGCGGATCAGGTCGCGATCTGATTAACGGCGGCAACGGCAGCGACGTGCTGTCGGGTGGTGGTCAGGCCGATGTGCTCAACGGTGGCGCAGGCACGGACATCGCGTATGAAGTCGCCAACTCGAACTTCACGGTGGTCGGCCTGCAAGTGGCGTCCGCCGCAACCGGAACTGAAACGCATACCAGCATCGAAGGCATCGTGCTGGTCGGTGGAATCGGCAACAACACACTCAACGCCAGCCAGTCCAGCGTGCCCGTGACGCTCATCGGAGGAGCGGGTAACGACACTTTGATTGGCGGTTCGCAGGCAGACACACTGATCGGCGGCCGACGAGGCAGCCTCGCAGACGGAACCGATTCACTCGACGGCGGCGCCGGCAGCGATACCTATCAGCGGGATGCTCAGGACACTCTGATCAACAGCGGCAGCAAGACAGTGGTCGACAACATCTTCACCCTGCTGCCGAACTGGATTGATCAGGTGTAGGACGTAGTCACAACAAGAGAGTGAGCTGGCTAAGCACCAGACATTCTTGCACAGAAGCTCGCAAAGGACGCGAAGAAGGCTCATTCAACTTGCTGATCTTCTTCTTTGCGTCCTTCGCGAGCTTCTGTTCCAAACTCAAATCGGTTGTTCATGGCTCTGACCGACTGCCGGACAACATCGGCGGTACGTGACGTTTGCGGCGAAGAACTCCATTTCTTGAACAATGGAAAATTGGTCCGTGATATCGGCGAGTGAATACCGCCTGTCCGTTCGGTGTTGGTTGATCCCTTCGAACGGAGAATCGTATGTCGTCATTCATCGTCGGATGTGGCCCCGGAGGCTTTGGATTGCTAGATGCGATGTGGGCATTGCTCACAACTCCACAAGGCTTACCATTCGCCATCTTCGGAAGCTTTGGATTCGTCCTGACCCTAAAGTGCATGGTTGGTGCCGCAGGGTATTGAACGAGCTGCGCGGTCAAGGTGAGACAACAAGATTCATTGTTCTCCTGATAGCCGCCTCCAGCGCAGAATCACACCTGCAGTCGTTGATTGACAAACGCCAACTTCGACAGATAAGCCACATGCTCATTTCTGCTTGCTTGTGGTTCCTTTCTTCCAAGTCTGTACGGGTAGTTGGAGATCATTCGATGCGAATTCTACGCTGGTGGAACGTGGCGCTGTGCGCCGTGGCAATGAGCGCAACAAGTTTTGGTGCCGAACCAGGCGACGGGCTGACCAAGACCCGGCCCGAGATGAAGAAGAAGATCGAAGCCCTCAAACAGCGTGAGTCACGAATTCCGCTGCCGGCATTGACGGAAGCTGAGATTGCGGCTGGCAAGCGCACCGTGAACAACGGGCGATTGCGGTCGCTCTATCTGCCCGAGTCCTGGCTGTCGGCCAACAACCGCCTGCCCAATCGTCCGGCGGGAGCGCCTCCGCTCACGGACGCTCAACGGCTGAACCAGACACTCAGTTCAATGCAGTCACAGCCGGACTATCCCTTCAAGACGAGACTATTCTGGATCGTGTCGCGAACGAACGACTGTCAGTACTGCCTCGGCCATCAGGAACTGAAGCTGCGCCGCGTCGGCATGACCGACGACCTCATCGCATCACTGGATTCCAAATGGACCGCATTCCCGGAAAGCGAACAGGCCGCCATGCGTCTCACTCGCAAGGCAACGCTGACGCCGCATCTGGTCACCGCCGATGACGTATTGGAACTGAAGAAGCACTTCAAAGACGACGTACTCGTCGACGTTCTGCAGACGGTTGCCGGATACAATTCGACGAACCGCTGGACTGCATCAACCGGCATCCCACAGGATCAGTCGTTTGGGGATGAGCCTAGCGAACTCGACACCCCCACGTCGCCCGAATTTGCCAAAGTCGAAACCAAGGTCGCACCGCTGGATTACAAGCCGCGTCCGGCTTGGGAATCTCAGACGGAATTCGAGGCGGCCATCGCTGCCTGCCGCACGCGAGCCGCTCTGGTCAAACTCCCCACGGTTGAAGCTGCCCAACGAGCGTTGGCTGCTGACACTCCCGGCGTGACTCCGCCGGCATGGGTGCAGGTGCTTGCTTACAATCCGCAGTCCGCTCTGCGGATGTGGAAGCACCGTCAGGCCATCGCACGGGACGGCAAGCTGAACGCGAATCTGAAAGCTGAAATCGCCTGGATCAGCGCTCGCGAGAATCGAGCCTGGTATGCAGCGGCTCATGCCCGCACGCGACTCAACGCGCTGGGTGTCAACGACGACGTGCTGTTCTCCATCGGCAAGGACGAGAAAGGCTTCACCCCTGCGGAACAAACCACCTTCGCCTTCGTCCGCAAGCTGACATCAGCTCCGCACACGATCGTCGATGCCGATGTCGCCGGATTGCGGAAGCTGTACTCGGACCACGAAGTCGCCGAGATCATTTTCCTCACCTGCGACGCAAACTCGTTCGATCGCCTGACCGAACTGCTGCGTCTGCCGCTGGAGAACACTGCTGCGACTCCGGTCGCTCAAGCTAAGTGATTGGATTCCAGTCCGCTCAACGAGGCTTCCTACACCGGTCCGGCTCTACGCAGTCGTGGCCGGTGTTTTTCTGCGCAGACGCTCGCTCATCCACTGGATCACGAAGAAGAACACCGGCGTCAGGAAGATGCCGAACAGCGTGACGCCCAGCATGCCAGCGAACACAGCGGTACCCAGCGTCTGCCGCATTTCGGCGCCGGCGCCTTCGCCGATGACGAGCGGAATCACGCCGAAGATGAACGCCAGCGACGTCATCACGATCGGTCGCAAACGCAGGCGGCAGGCTTCCAACGTCGCAGTGCGAACGTCGGCTCCCGCGTCGCTACGAGCGCGAGCAAACTCGACAATCAGAATGGCGTTCTTACACGCTAGGCCAACGAGCACTACGAATCCAATCTGAGTGAAGATGTTGACGTCCATCCCCGCCAGCGAGACGCCGACGATCGAACACAGCAAACACATGGGCACCACGAGAATCACCGCCAGCGGCAGCGACCAGCTTTCGTACTGAGCGGCCAACACCAGAAACACCAGCACCACCGCCAGGAAGAACGCAATCAGAGCAGTGTTACCGGCCATCTCTTGCAGCAGCGCGAGCTCTGTCCATTCCGCGCGCATCGATGGCAGCAGCTTCTCTTTCGACACCTCGGCCAGCTTCGCAATGCCCTGCCCTGAACTGGTACCATGCGTCACGTCCGCATTGATGGCCGCCGACGGATACAGGTTGTAGCGTGTGATGAGCACCGGCCCGCTGACCTCCTTCACTTTGGAAACGGCTGCCAGCGGCACCATCTCACCGGACGAGTTCTTCACCTTCAGCCGCTTCAGGTCTTCCACGCGCATGCGGAAGTTCGTATCGGCCTGAATGTTGACCTGCCATGTGCGTCCAAACCGATTGAAGTCGTTCACATACAACGAGCCAAAGTTGACCTGCAACGTATCGAAGATCTCGGACAGCGGAACGCCCATCTTGCGTGCAGCCTCGCGATCTAGTTCCACAGCCAACCACGACGCATCCGCGCGGAAGCTGGAGAACAGACCTTGCAGTTCCGAAGTCTTAGAGCCTTCATCAATCACCTGATCGGCGACAGACTGGATGGCTCGCAAGCCATTATCGCCCCGGTCCTCAATCATGATGCGGAAGCCGCCCGCGGTACCGAGACCATCAATCGGCGGCGCGCCCACAACGTCAACCAGACCGTCGCGAACTTCCTTATCGAGAATCGTTCGCAGGTTCGCCGCAATCACACTACTCGACAGCCCTTGCGGTGAGCGCTCACCAAACTCTTTCAACATCACGTACATCGATCCGAAGTTCGGCGCGTTCGCGCCCATCAAGATCGACTGGCCGGCAATCGCGACGGTGTGATTGACTCCGTCTGCTTTGCCGACGAGTTTCTCGATCTGCTGCATCACGCGCGTCGTGCGTTCCAGCGAAGACGCGTCGGGCAACCGGACATTGACCAGCAGATACCCCTTGTCCTGAGCGGGAATGAAGCCGCTGGGAGTCTCTTCAAAGTACGTCTGAGTCAGATGCAACAGGCCGCCGTAGCCGATCAAGACCAGCAGCGCGAGTCGCAGGGAGATGCCCACGATCCGCACATAGCCTTCGGTGATCCAGCCAAACACTCGATTGAAGGCGCGGAAGAATCCGCTGAGCAGCTTGTTCAACAAGCCACTGAGCAACAGCGCCACAATGAAGGCCGCAGCGGGAGCAATCCACGCCGCATAAGGTGCCAGTTCGACGAGTTGCGGCTCAGGACGAGCAAGCAACCACTTCCCCAGCCAGGCGGAACCAAACTGCCAAGCCGCCCATGTCGCGACCAAAATAATGCCGGGACGAGGCAATGCTTCCGACTTTCGTTCGGACTTCGACTGCAACAGGATCACGGCCAGCGCGGGGCTGAGCGTCAATGAATTGAACGCCGAGATCACCGTCGACACTGAAATCGTCACGGCGAACTGCCGGAAGAACTCGCCGATGATGCCCGAGATAAACGCACACGGCACGAACACAGCCGCCAACACCAGTCCCACCGCCACAACAGGGCCGGACACTTCATCCATCGCCTGCATCGCCGCTTCGCGCGGTTCGAGACCATGCTCGATGTGATGCTCAATGGCTTCAACCACGACGATCGCGTCGTCCACGACGATACCAATCGCGAGTACCAGGCCGAACAGCGTCAGCGTGTTGAGGCTGAAGCCGAAAGCTGCCATCGCGCCGAACGTACCCACAACTGCCACCGGCACGGCCAGCAGAGGAATGATGGCCGCGCGCCAGCCCTGCAAGAACACCAGCACCACGACGGCGACTAGAATCACCGCATCGCGCAGCGAATGAAACACTTCGTTGACCGACTCCTGAATGAACGGCGTCGTGTCATAGACGATCGAATAGTCCACGCCAGTCGGAAAGCGACCGCGCAGTTCGTCCATCTTCTGCCGCACCATCCGCGCGGTTTCGAGCGCGTTCGATCCCGGCAATTGATACACCGACAGCGCGACTGACGGACTGCCATCCAGCGAGCACGCCTGATCGTAACCGAGCGCACCAAGCTCCGATCGAGCCACATCACCAAGTCGCACCGCACGGCCGGAAGCATCAGTCTTCACGATGATGTCGTTGAACTGCTCTTCGTCGACCAGACGCCCCAGCGTCGTCATCGTGTACTGAAAGACTTGCCCCGTCGGCACCGGCGGCTGACCGATCTGACCGGCTGCCACCTGAGCATTCTGCTGCTCGATTGCGTGCACGATATCGTCGGACGTCACGTTGCGCGCGGCGGCTCGTTCTGGGTCCAGCCAGACGCGCATGCTGTAGTCGCGTTGGCCGAGGAACGAAATATCCCCCACGCCCTGCAGTCGCGAGAGTTCGTCGCGCAATTGAATCGTCGCGTAGTTGCTGAGGTACAGGTTCGAGCGGCTCTGATCGGGCGAAAAGAGATTCACGATCATCAACACCGTCGGTGACTTCTTCTTCACCGTAACGCCGCGCCGCCGTACCAACTCAGGCAGGACAGGCTGCGCCAGCGCGACTCGGTTCTGCACCAACACCTGAGCCAGGTTGAGATCCGTCCCTGAGCGGAACGTGACATTCAGCGTGTAAGCACCGTCGTTCGTGCATTGGGATGACATATACATCATCCCTTCCACGCCATTGACCTGCTGCTCGATCGGAGCCGCAACCGTGTCCGCGACAACCTGCGAATTCGCACCCGCATAGACCGCTGACACTTCCACGGTTGGCGGCGTGATTTCGGGATACTGTGTGACAGGCAACGTAAACAGCGCGATCGCCCCCGCCAGTGTGATCACGATGGATAACACCGAGGCAAAGATCGGTCGGTCGATAAAGAACCGGGAAAACATCTCAAAACTTCCAGTGATCGACTGCGTGCAAGCAGCTCAATGAATTCAGTAATCGTGAGTCATTCGTCAGGGTCGAGAAGAGCTGCTCCCGACCAGTTGATCTTCCGACGGACCTTTCAAATCAGGCTTCGCGTCAGGCGACTTGGCCGTGAGCGTGCCCGTAGGAGTTTCCACAAGCTTCGGTGGTTCAGGCACCGGCTTTGACGGCCGCGAACGGCGCTTCGTCAGTTCGGCCAAAGTTCGAAACGCCCAGCCACCTGCTGCGCGCACGTGACGGAACCGGACCAGATCCATCGTGAAATGGCCAACCCACTGGACCGCTGGATGCGAAATGATCCGCAAGTCTTTCGCCCAGTCCACCAGATAGAAAAACACCGGCGTCAGCAACACGCCGAATAAAGTCACACCCAACATGCCGCTGAACACCGTCGTGCCCAGTGCACGACGCATCTCAGCGCCGGCGCCGTGAGCAATCACCAGCGGCACCACGCCCAGAATGAACGCGAACGACGTCATCAGAATCGGTCGCAGCCGCAGCTCGCAGGCATGCAAAGTGGCAGTGCGGCGATCGACTCCTTCATCGCGCTGCAGCTTCGCGAACTCGACAATCAGAATGGCGTTCTTACAGGCCAGACCGATCAACACCACCATGCCGATCTGCGTAAACACGTTGATGTCCATGTCCGCTTGCCAGACTCCGGCCAGCGAACACAGCACGCACATCGGCACCACCAGGATGACGGCCAGCGGCAAAGACCAGCTTTCATACAGAGCCGCCAGCACCAGAAACACAAACGCCACCGACAAGCCAAACACGATGTTGCCAGTGCTGGTTGCCGTGCGTTCGAGATATGTGATCTCGGTCCATTCGTAGGACATCGACGATGACAGTTCGCGCTGCGCGACTTCTTCCATCGCGGCAATCATCTGCCCGGTGCTGAAGCCAGCCGTCGTATTTCCGGTAATCGCGGCGGCCGGATACATGTTGTAGCGCGTCAGCACCAGTGGGCCACTGATGTTCTTCACGGTAGCGATTGTCCCGATCGGAACCATCTGGCCCTTGGCGTTGCGAACCTTCAGGTTATCGACATCATCCACGTCGTTACGGAACTTGGCATCGGCCTGCACAATCACCTGCCAGGTCCGGCCGAAACGATTGAAGTCGTTGACATACCGCGATCCCAGATAAGCCTGCAGAGTGCCGAACACATCTCCCAGGTTGATCCCCATCTTCATGCACTGATCGCGGTCGATGTCCACGAACAGTTGCGGAGAGTTCGCTTTGTAGACGGTCGACAGACCAACCAGCCCCGTCTGCTTGTTACCCGCTTCGACAACGGTATCGGTCTGCTGCTGCAACAGCTTCAACTCCATTTCGCCGCGGTTCTCGACCATGAACTTGAAGCCGCCCGCGCGTCCCAAGCCGGACACGGCCGGCGGTGGAAAGACGAAGATCTGCGCTTCCGGAACTTCCGCCGAGTATCGCTTGCGCAACGTCGCGACGATCTTGTCGCTATGCAAGTCGGGCGTCGCGCGCTGATCAAAGTTCTTGAGAATGATGAACATCGACCCGAAGTTGGAACCGTAGGCACTCAGCACGAACGAGTTACCCGCGACCGAGTTCACATTCTTCACGCCCGGCGTTTCGAGCGCGATCTTCTCCAGTTTGGAAATCGTGGCTCGTGTCCGAGCCGCTGACGCCGAGTCCGGCAACTGCACACTGGCAATCAGATAGCCTTTGTCTTGACTGGGAATGAAGCCCGTCGGCAGTTGGTTGTAGCTCCAGCCGGTCAGCACCAGCAGGCCGCCATACACGGCCAGCACCAGCAAGGGCACTCGCAAGAACCCACCGACGATCCGCGTGTAGACTGTTGTCGAAATGCGAAAGCCGAAGTTGAACAGCCGAAACAACCAGCCGAGAAATGTATCGATCAGCCACGTCAGTGGATCGCGTTTTGCGTTGCGAGGTCTCAGCAGCAGAGCCGCCAACGCCGGACTGAGCGTCAACGAGTTGATTGTCGAGAGCACTGTCGACACTGCGATCGTCAGTGCAAACTGCCGGAAGAACTGCCCGACAATACCAGAGATAAACGCACACGGCACGAACACAGCCGTGAGCACCAGTCCCACCGCGATGACCGGTCCCGAGACGTCTTCCATCGCGCGCAAGGCAGCCTCGCGCGGCGATAGACCTTTTTCGATGTAGTGCTCGACGGCCTCAACCACGACGATGGCATCGTCGACGACAATTCCGATTGCCAACACCAATCCGAACAACGTCAGGTTGTTGAGACTGAAGCCCACCACAGACATCGCGGCGAACGTACCAACGATAGCCACAGGCACGGCCACCAGCGGAATAATCGCCGCGCGCCAGCCCTGCAGGAACAACAGCACCACCAGCGCCACGAGGATGATCGCGTCCCGTAGCGCCTTGAAGACTTCTTGAATGGATTCGCGAATGAACGGCGTAGTGTCGTAACCGATCTCATGTTCGACGCCCTGCGGGAAGTCTTTCGACAGCTCCTGCATCATGGCCTTGACCATGTCAGCGGTCTCGAGCGCGTTCGCGTCCGGCAATTGAAAGATCGCGAGGCCCACCGTCGGCTTCTGGTCGAAGCGATTGGCGATGTCCTGGCTGCGAGCGTTCATCTCGGCATGGCCGATGTCCTTGATCCGAATCGCCCGCCCATCTGCCGTCGTGCGAATCATGATGTTGTCGAACTCTTCCGGCTCGACGAGGCGCCCACGAATCGTCAGCGGGATCTGCAGCAGTTGGCCGTCACTCGCCGGAGGCTGGCCTACCTGACCAATCGCCGGTTGCATGTTCTGCTCGCGAATCGCCGCGATGACGTCACTGACCGCGAGATCTCGCGCCGCCAATCGCTGAGGATCCACCCAGATGCGCAGGCTGTAGTCACGCTGTCCAAACACCAGCACTTCACTGATACCGGGCAAGCGAGCCAATTCATCCTTAATCCGCAGCACGGCGTAATTGCTGAGATACAACTGGTCGTAACGACCGTCCGGCGAGTTCAAGCTCACCGTCAGGAGAATGTCCGGTGATCGCTTCTTCGTAGTCACGCCCGTCTGCCGCACCACGTCCGGCAGTTGCGAGATCGCCAAGCTCACTCGGTTCTGCACCAGCACCTGCGCGAGGTTCAGATCCACGCCCGGCTTGAACGTCACGGTCAGAGTGTATGAGCCATCGTTCGTGCTCTGCGAAGACATGTAGAGCATGTCTTCCACGCCGTTGACCTGCTGCTCAATGGGCGCGGCCACGGTCTGAGCAACCACCTGGGCACTCGCGCCGGGATAGTTGCAGTCCACCTGCACCGTCGGCGGAGCCACCGGCGGATATTGAGCGATCGGCAACGTGAAGACTGCAATTCCGCCGGCCAGCGTAATCAGAATCGAGATGACCGATGCGAAGATCGGTCGATCGATAAAGAACCGGGAAATCACAGTACACAATTCCTATCACGGAAAATCGGGCGGGTATCGCAGACGAATGCATCTACGCTCGGCCCATCTCATAAGCTCTACCGCACGGGTGCGTCTGGCTTCTTTGAATCAGTACCGGCGGTCTGAGTACCACTGTCGGCCGGAGCCTGCGGTTTCGCTTCCACCTTGCTCTTCGGCCGCACGCGCTGCAGGCCGGTCACAACCACTTTGTCGGCCAGTTCCAAGCCGGAATGAATCACGCGTCGTCCGTTCGTCAGCCAGCCGACATCGACGCGGCGATATTCGATCTCACTGTCGGTGTTCACCACATACACGTACCGCTGTCCCTGATCGGAACTCAACGCTTCTTCAGGGATCAGCAACGAACGCTGTTCGGGCCCGACCGGAACTTTCAAACGCACAAACATGCCCGGGGAGAGCAGCAGGTTCTCGTTGTTAATCTTCACTCGCGCCCGCAACGTGCCCGTGCCCGGATCAATCTGGTTGTCGACCCAGTTAATACGGCCACTCAGCGAAAAATCGTCTTCGCCGGCCAACGCGATGGAGATCGAGCGATTCGTATCGGGAGCAGACTTCAGCACACCCTGCTCCACCATGCGGCGCATCTTCAGGATGGTGCGTTCGTCGAAATCGAAGTACGCATAGATCGGATTCAGCGACACGATCGTCGCCAAAGCACTGTCATCCGCTTTCACGATGTTGCCGGGATCGACCAGTCGTCGACTGATACGGCCGGAGATCGGTGCCACGACTTTGGTGAAACCCAAATTCAATTCCGCCAGCTTCGCAGCAGCCTCCGCCGCGGCTTTCGTGGCTTCGGCTTCCGCCGTCTGGAACACGATGTTGTCGTAGTCTTGCGGAGTGATGGCTCCCGTTGTCTTCAGCTTCTTACCGCGGTCCAGCTGGCTCTGGAGCCGATCCAGTTGAGCCTGCATCTGAGCCACTTGCGTCTGCGCTTGCCGTAACGTCGCGCGGAAGGTGTCGTCTTCGATCTCGAAGAGCACGTCGCCTTCCTGCACATCGGCGCCGTCCACGAAATTCACGGCCTTCAAGTAGCCACTGACGCGTGCTCGCAGTTCAACCGTTTCTGGCGACCAGGTTCGGCCGGTGAACTCTTCGTGCTGCGTGACGGTTTCCTGACCCGGCGTCACATAGAACACTTCCGCTGGCTTCGCGGGCGGTGGAGGCGGCGCGGGCTTCTTGCATCCACTGGCGGTGAGCAGCGTCAGGCCTAGCATCAGCCCCCAGAGCAACCCCGATCGAAGTGTTTGATATGGTTTCATAACGCTGCCATGTGCGTGATCAGACGATCTTCCTCAGATGGGCCAAAACGGCGCTTCCATTTCGCGTCCGACTGCCCCAGAATAAAGATGACTGACCAGTCAGTCATCTTTCATAATAGACTGTGGCCCATTTGAATCAATCCCTAACTACAATTCCGATTCGACATTAACACAGACGTCCACCACAGGTAGGCGACTTGCAGGATTTCTGGCATGGCGGAACTGACACAGGCAACCACGAAAAGATCGCAGCGCCGCACCGAGCGGTCGCAAACCATCGTAGAAACCGCAGCGAAACTGTTTGCTGAACACGGCTACGACGACTGCGAAATGGACTGCCTGGCCAGCGCTCTGGGCATCGCCAAGGGCACGCTCTACCTGTACTTCCCCGGTAAACAGGAGTTGTTCTTCGCGTGCGTCGATTGGGGCATGACGCTCATGCAGCGGGCGATTCGGCAGGCCTCAGATCCGGTTGACGAACCATTCGAGAAGATCAGCCGCGCGATCCGCGCGTACCTCGTGTTCTTCGAAGAGCATCCTCAATACGTCGAACTGCTGGTGCAGGAACGAGCCATCTTCAAGGACCGCAAGCTGGCCACCTATTTCGAACACCGCAACGCCAACCGTGGCCAGTGGCGTGAGCTGTATACGGAACTCATCGCCAGCGGCCGACTCCGCAACGACTTCCCGGTCGAACGCATTCTCGACACGCTGGGCAACCTGGTGTACGGCACGATGTTCACCAACCATTTTGTTGGGCGCACGCAATCGCTCGACGAACAATACCGCACGATCATGGAATGCATCTTCCGCGGTATCCTCAGCGACGCCGAACGCCAGACATGGTCGGTCCCGAAGTTTCCGGACGAGCAGCCAAACGCTTAGCGCACATCAGAGAATGAAGCGGCGATTGTCGGAAGGACCGGGAACACAGAGGCACTGAGGACACAGAGGACACAGAGGACACAGAGGAAGGATGAGACAGTGAGACTATCAGACTAGGAGACCATCAGATTTTCAGTTCAGTTGGCGCCTTCGCTTCACGCTCTCCTTGTCTGACTTTCTCCCCGTCTGATTATCTTCTCTGTGATCTCCGTGCCTCTGTGTTTCAACAGGGTCCGGCATACTCCATGTCACGGAAGCATTCGTCGCGCTAAGCGGAAACTTCCGCCCAGACGACGACTTCGACAGCGGCATCCAGCGGGAGTTCGTTCACGCCGACTGCGATGCGCGTATGTCGCCCGATATCGCCGAAGGCATCGGCCAGCAACTGCGACGCACCGTTCATGACCTGTGGCTGGTCGTGAAACTGCGGAGCCGAGCTCACGTAACCCTCGACGCGGACGATTCGCGTCACTGCTTCCAACGAGCCGACGCAGTTCTTGATGTGAGCCAGGCAGTTCAATGCTGCCAGTCGAGCGGCGTTGGCTCCATCTTCCACCGAAATGGCTCCGCCGACTTTGCCCTTGAACGCCAGCGTCTTACCGACGAACGGCAGTTGACCGCTGGTGACAACCAGATTCCCCGTGCGAGTCACGGGAATATAGGCCCCCACAGCCGCCGGAGCGTGAGGCAATTCAAAACCCATCTGGCGGATACGTTCTTCGATGTGAGACATGGTGGTTCAACTTCCTGTCTTAGACTTCTTTGCCTCGGATAGCGCATCTGTAGGCTGCTTCAGCAAGCGGTCGATCACCGATTCCGACGACTCCTTGCAGTTCTCACAGGGCAACTTGCCTTGCTGAATTCTGTCGTCCCAATTCCCGCATTTGCATTTCTTCTTGGCGATCGCGTTGATCGCAGCCGCAATCTTTTCGCGATCGCGGCAGTTCTTTTCCCCTAGTTCTTTCTCCAACGCCCGGCCATAGGCGTTGAGGCTCCCGCTTCCCTTGTCCTTTCCTGCATGGCAAACCGAACAGTCTATCTTGTTGCTCTTGGCGACATCGGAATAGACCTCCTGCCACACAGTCTTGTAGAGCGGTCGTGCCTCAGATCGAGGCACAGCTCCCAGATTGATTGCCGCAGCGGTTACCACAACAAGGAAGATTCTCGCTCGACGCCAAAGATGTACTGAAGCCGATTGAGTCATGATTGGATCACCTCGACATGAACATCTCATCCAAGTTGAGCAGCACGTTGCTGACGACGGTCCAGGCGGCGAGGTCGGCAATGTCGACTCCGGCTGGAGCGGCACCGATCGGTTTCGTGGCAAAGTTCATCGCTTCAGCGGGCGTCTTGGCGAACTGCTCACGCGACTGTGCCTGCAACTTCACGAGTCGGGCGAGTTCCACATCACGCGGTTCACGAGCCAGGCACAAGCGAAAGCCGTAGCGAACCTGATCCTGCGGTGTCGCTCCGCCTTCCTTGATGATGCGTCGCGCGAGAGCCTGAGCGGCCTCAATGTACACTGGGTCATTCAGAGTGACTAGAGCCTGCAGCGGCGTGTTAGTACGCGGACGTCGCAGCAGACAAACTTCGCGGTTCGGCGCGTCGAAGGTCGCCATTGAGGGATACGGATTCGAGCGACGCCAGGTCGTGTAGAGCCCGCGACGATACTTGTCCTCACCTTCGCTGGTGGACCAGTCGATGCCGCTGCCGAACGCGGCGCTGACGCCAAGCGATGGTTGTGGCGGCTTCACCGGCGGGCCGTACATCTTTGGGCTGAGCAGACCGGCCACAAAGAGAGCCTGATCGCGCACGGTCTCGGCCGTCATGCGGAAACGCGGCCCACGTGCCAGCAATCGATTCTCGGGGTCACGATCAAACAACGCGTCGTCAACTTTCGAAGACTGTCGATAGGCCGCCGTGGTGACCAGCAGCTTAATGAGCTGCTTCGTGTCCCATTTGAGGTTGGTGGTGAACTCCACGGCCAGCCAGTCCAGCAGCTCCGGGTGGAACGGCAGGTCGCCCTGCGCACCGAACTCTTCGGCGGTAAGGACGATGCCATTACCGAAAATCTTCTCGAAATAGCGGTTCACGACGACGCGACCGGTTAGCGGGTTCTCGGGATCAACCAGCCACTTCGCGAGTGTCAGTCGATTTCGCGGCGCGTCCTTCGGTAGTGGATGCCAGACGGCCGGCACCGCTGCGGAAACTTCTTCGCCCAGGTCCATGAAGTTGCCGCGATGCTGAATCTGCGTCTTGCGATGAGCATTCGCAGCCAGTTCCTTCATGACAGGCACAGTCACCGGCTTAATGTCAGCCAGTTGCTTTTTGGCGGCGGCAATCTTGTCGCGTGTGGGCTGTTGTTCCGAAGCAACCGTCGTCAGGAAGTAATCCTGCAGAGCGGTCTTGTCCGCATCCGACCGCTCAGCCGCTGGCTTTCGCAACAGAACCAGGATGTTGGCCGGAGTCTTGACGAACTCAGCCGCGCGGGCGTCATCCGTCACACCAAGGCGGAAGTGGCCGAGGAGGTGATTCTCGTGCTTCGAGGTCTGTTCCAGAGTGACCGTCAGCTTCGAGCCCGGCACAACGTCGACAGGCTTAGCAGTTACCAGTGTCAGAGAGTGAGGCACTCCTAACGCACCACCAACCGCCCAGCCCTTGTTCGCCGGGTCCTTGTTGTCGATCACGCTGGCAGCGTCAAACTGCGCCTGAGAGTAGTCAGCAAACGCCGCCGCGAACGTGACAGCCCGGACGCCGCTCAACGAGTAAGGCTGGCTCGGGTTTGGTGCCGCGGCTGAGGTCTGTTCCCAGACCACTTTGCGAGCATCATCCAGCACGATGATCTTGAAATTCACCAGTCGCGCGCCCGCACCGCCGTCCGTACGGTTCCAGAGCACAACGCGATCAATCGGCTGAGCGGACTTGAGGTCCACTTCCCACCACGGATCGTCGCCGAGAGCCGTGTGAGTGACCGATTTGCCTTCGAAGTAGTGACCGTTCGTGTTGCCATCAATCGCCAGCTTGGCCGGACCGTCGTAGTCCGTACTGATTTGCTTCGCTTCGCCCTTCTGGGCCACGTTCTCTGAGCCGTTGAAGACCTGCACTTCGGCCAGCGACAACATTTTCTGCTTGCCGGGCACTTCCACGCGGACAAAGCGACCTGACTGCCGAGCAGTCTCGGGCGGCGTAATGGAAGCAGTTACTTTCGACAGCACAAAGTTGCCGCCGGCCAATCCGGGGCCTTTGCCGGGCAGTGAATCATGCGGCAGTGCTTCCAGTCGGATCGCACCGAGCGACTTGCTGCTCAGCGGCAGTTCAATGGTGTAGCTGTCCGTCTTCTGAGCCTCTGAAGCCAGCACGGTCGCGCCGTCGTTGATCTTCAACTTCGTGCCGGACTTCGAGGTCGCAGCGCTCGGTTGCGGAGTCTGCCAGGCCAGATCTTTCGGCAGTGACTGTTCCCACTTGATCTGCGACGCCTGCAGTTCCGGGCTGGTGGTCGTCAGCAGTTTTTCGAGTTGAGCCAGTTCCGTCTGCAGGCTGGTCTGACGTTGTTTGTCTTCGGGACTCAACAGGCTCAGCAGCGGAGATTCGTCGCGGCGGTCGGCGTCTTCCGACTGATTGAAAAACGCGAAGAGCTGGAAGAATTCCTTCTGTGACAGCGGGTCGTACTTGTGAGTGTGGCATTGAGCGCACGCAATCGTGGTGCCCATCCAGACGGCCATCGTCGTGTTGACACGATCAACCACCGCGACGTTACGGAACTCTTCGTCGTTCGTGCCGCCCTCGCTGTTGGTCTGCGTGTTGCGATGGAACGCCGTCGCGATGAGCTGATCCTCGGTAGGATTCTCCACGAGATCACCCGCGATCTGATCGATCGTCATTTGATCGAGCGGCACGTTCTTGTTGAGCGTGCGGATCAAGTAGTCGCGATACGCCCAAATGATGCGTGACGGGTCGTCCGCGTAGCCCGCCGAGTCGGCATAGCGGGCCAGATCCAGCCACATGCGAGCCCAGTGCTCACCGTAGGTTTGCTTCTCCAACAACCTGTCCACCAGCTTTTCGTAGGCATTCGTGCTCTTGTCTTTCACGAAGGCTTCAACCTCCGCCAGCGTCGGTGGCAGGCCGGTGATGTCCAACGACAGTCGACGAATCAACGTCGGACGGTCGGCTTCGGGCTGCGGCTTTAGACCTTCCTTGTCCAACCGTGATAGCAGGAAACGATCGATATCGTTCTTTGCCCAGGCGGCATCCTTGGGTTGTGGAACTGCCGGGCTCGCGGGTTTCGTGTAGGACCAGTGCTGTGAGAACTTCGCGCCATCCTTGACCCAACGACGTAGCAGATCGATTTCGCGCGGCGTCAGCTTCTTGCCGGTCTTGGCCGGAGGCATGACGAGATCGGGATCGCCCGAGATCACTCGCTTGATGAGCTCACTACCTTCGGGGTTGCCCTTGATAACAGCCGCATGGCCGCCGAGGTCCGCCGAGAGACCTTGCTCGGTATCCAGCCGCAAGCCGTCCTTGCCTTCAGAACCGCCCTTGCGTTCCTTCTCATCCGGTCCATGACAGAAAAAGCAGTTGTTCGACAGGATCGGCCGAATGTCGCGGTTGAAGTCAATCGGCACATCAGCCGCGACAGAAACCGCCGACGCGGAACTCACGACAAGTCCCCAACCCCATGCCATCCAAGCTGCTCGTGTCATGCAATAATCTCCTCAACGGAGTTGTGATTCATTCTCTGGCAAACTCACGCGGAAGCATTCTCAGGTCGGACTCACTCGCGAGCCAGTGGAAACAGGAGTCCGACTGCTTTGAACAGAAGGGCACAAAGAACGCGAGCAAGCAACGCCGCAGAAGACATCTCCGCCAGCTTAGTATAAGCGTTCAATGATCCGTCGTCAGCCTGTCGGGCCGTTGAGTTGAGATGCCATGAACCTCAGGATGACATCGACAACCTGTAGCATGGACGCCCCGTCCGTGCGTGATTGCTGCACCAGGGACGGGGCGTCCATGCTACGGGTTCTGCCATCAAAGCCCTATTAACTTAACCCCCTGCTCCCTAACGCTTCATTGCACCAAAAGCCGCAAAACACGAGTGCTTGTGCAACAGCTCAACGTCGCGGAAACCAACCCGCTTCAAAAGGTCCAACTGATACGGAACAGAACGCGGTGTGTCTTCCTCGATGATCCGCGAATAGAGCTCTTCGCGATAGGCGTCACCGCCGACCGATGTCAAGTACTCGCCGTACCGCCGCCAGTGAATGCTCTCCAGTTCAGGCAGCTCGCTCTCAACGATGTCGAAGATCCAGATCGAACCGTTCGGATTCACCAAGCCGTGCAGTTTCTGGAAGACGGACTCCCATTCGCTGTCGGTTCTCAGGTGGTGCAAGACCGCCGACGCCAGCACGATGTCAAAACTGCGGTTGCCAAGATCCAGGTGACGCATGTCTGACTGAAGGGCCTCGACACTCCCCGACGTCTGCGGCCGCACTCTTTGAACCGCGTGATCCAGCATGACCTGACTCAGATCCGTCAACGTCACATTCAGATGCGGCATGCGCTGCAACAGCTTCAAGGTGTAGTTGCCGCCACCGCAGCCGACGTCCAGAACATTCTTCGCATGGGGCGTCGTAACCGCTGCCGCCTCGGCCACGAGGCTCAAGGCGAGCGGAGAATCCATCACGGCCACCTGCCCTGTCTCCAGGTTGGTGTAGCGATCGGTTTCGTGATCGAAACGCTGACGGATTTCCTCGACTGTCGATTTCTTGTCTGTCATGAACTCACTCTGCGTTTCCAGCAGGGCCGAACAAAAAACTTTTCACGCACTCAATGAGCGACGAGATGTTGGGCGAGTCTGTTGGTTACCGAAATCCGGCTCGACGCAACAGGGAGCCCACTGACAAAGATTCGGACCCGAAACGCGGACCCTCGCTTCCAAAACCAGCCCGAGCTATCCATCTGTGAAACGAGCAGCGGCGGCCCGGAGCGAGGAAGTTGTTGCGAATACGATGCTCAATGCAGGGCAGGATCCAGCCGCGGTCCAGCATCCACTCTAAGTCCCCAAGTTCGTCAGGGAGTCACACGCCGCAGCCTGCTGAACTGTTGCCGCTACGACGCAGGTCGTCCAAGAGCATGCCACCGCCGGACTCCAGAGGGTCGTTGACGATGCAGACGCATGCGCAGCCTCCTACCAGCGTCACGTCAGAATCTTCGTCAACAAGTTGCCTGCGACGTCGGTCAGGCGGTAGCGGCGGCCGTTATGCAGATACGTGAGCTGCTTGTGGTCCAGGCCGAGCAGATGCAGCATCGTGGCGTGTAGGTCATGCACGGTGACGGGATCCACGGCAGCGCGGTAGCCGATCTCGTCGGTTTCGCCGTGGCTGGTGCCACCTTTGATGCCAGCGCCGGCCATCCAGGCGATGAAGCCTTGCGGATTGTGATCGCGACCGTCTTTACCTTGGGAAACCGGCATGCGACCGAACTCGCCGCCCCAAATGACCAGAGTCGAATCAAGCAGACCGCGTTGCTTCAAGTCAGTCAGCAAGCCGTCAATGGGAACATCGGTCGCCAGACAGTGTCCAGTGTGGTTGGCGTTGAGATTGCTGTGCGCGTCCCATTCGCCATCGCTATAGACCTGCACGAATCTCACTCCGCGTTCGATCAGCCGGCGAGCAAGCAAGCACTTCGAGCCATACGATTTCGTGGCGCTGCGATCCAATCCATACATCTGGTGCGTGGCTTGGGATTCCTGTTTGAAGTCAACCAGGCTGATCGCTTCGGATTGCATTCGATAGGCCAGCTCAAACGACTGAATCCGGCCCAGCAGTTCCGCCTCACCAGGTCGCGCCTGCAAGTGCTCGGCGTTGAGTCGGGCGAGCAAGTCGAGTTGCCGGCGCTGATCCTCGCGCGTCACGTCGTTTGGCCGGTTAAGATTGAGGATTGGATTTCCTTCGGGGCGGAAGAGCGTTCCCTGGTACGTCGAAGGCAGAAAGCCCGCGTGCCAGTTCAGAGGGCCGCCCTTGATTCCCTGGTTGTTGCCGAGCACGACGTAGCCCGGAAGGTTCTGATTCTCACTGCCGAGGCCATAGGTCGCCCACGCTCCGGCCGCCGGAAAGCCGGGACGCGCGATGCCCGTATTGATCTGATAGAGGGCCGGCACATGGTCGTTGGATTCGCTGTGCAATGATTTGATGAAGGCGAAGTCATCCACATGCTTGGCGACGTGCGGATATTTCTCGCAGACCCAGGCTCCACTTTGGCCGTACTGCTTGAATTGAAAGGGAGACTTCATCAGCGGACCAGGATTGCCGTTGAAGACGTCGATCTGAATCTTCTGCCCGTCCCGTTTGGTGAGTTCTGGCTTCGGATCGAACAGGTCCACAGCGCTGGGAGCCCCTTCCATGAAGAGCCAAATCACGGACTTGGCTTTCGCGGGAAAGTGCCCTTGGCGTGGTGTTAGCGGATTGCCAGCAGATGTTTCATTGGCGAGCAGTCCCTGTGCCGCCAGCAGATGAGTCAGCGCGACACTGCCGAAGCCAGCTCCCGCACGCTCCAGAAAATGGCGGCGATCAACGATCCGCTCGAAGCGACCGCAGTGTGTGCTGTGAGTTGGCATGACGGTCTCGGAATGGGTTCTCGGAGGATAGCCGCCCCCGGCTGTCCTGCATGATTCTCTCGCAACAACGGACGGCCGGGGGCGGCCATCCTACGAACCGCACTCAATCCACATACAAAAACTCATTCAAACTGAAGATCGTCTGGCACAAGTCCGCGAGGGACTGCAGTCGAATCTCTTCGACCGGTGCCTGAGCCGCGCGTTTCTTTCGCTCCTGTAACTGCCCTTCCACGAACGCCAACGCGCTGGTTCGTTCCTGCTCGCTGGGAGCGCGGGCGAGTGCCAACTGATAACCGCGTTCGATCCATTGAGCCGGTTCACTACCAGCTTCTTTCAGCAATCTGTCGGCGAAATCGAGCGACACGCTGCGCACGAACTGGTCGTTCAGCAAGGCGAGGGCCTGCGGAGCCACCGTTGTATTGTCACGGCGACCGCAGCTTTGCTGAGCATCCGGCTTGTCGAACGCTTGCAGCAGCGGGTACGGGACGACGCGCTTGTGAAACAGATAGACTGACCGCCGCCGCACGGCCGGGCCATCTTCGATCTTGCCAGGGTACGCATCTTTCAGATTGCGCGCCACGATCGCTTCTGCGGCAATGGGCGGCCGAACGGCGGGACCATATGTGGTCGCGTTCAAGGTTCCGCTGACGGACAGCATCGAGTCACGCAGAATCTCGCCCTCAAGTCGTTGCAACGGCATCTTCCACAGCAACCGGTTGTCCGGATCAGCCGCTGGAGACGCGGCGGCGATGCTCGATTGTTGATAAGCCGCGCTCAGCACGATCAGCCGCTGGAGTCGTTTGATCCGCCAGCCGTTTTGCACAAAGTCTTGCGCTAGCCACTCCAGCAATTCTGGATGAGTCGGCGGTTCAGAACGAACTCCGAAATCTCCGACAGTGCGGACCAGTCCCTGTCCGAAATGATGCTGCCAGATCCGGTTGACGAACACGCGGGCGACGAGTGCTCCCGCGCCGTGATCGACGTCGGTGATCCATTCCGCGAGTGCTCGGCGTTGATTTGTGCTGTTCTTCGCGGAGCTCTGTTCGCGCGCGGCCCGCCAATACTCGTCCGGTGATTTGCCGTTCGTCAGGATCGCGACGAATCCCAACTGCACCGGATGATTGTGGTCGTACCAGTCGCCGCGGCGAAACAACCAAGTCGGCTTCGGTTGCGAACCCAAGTCGCGATAGCCGAGCGTCTTCTCCTTCGACGCGCCGAGTGGCACTTCGTCGCGCTGGCCGCTGTGCAGAGCCGCCAGCAAGCGATAGTAGTCGCGAGCCGGAATCGCGTCGTATTTGTGATCGTGACAGCGGCAACAACCGAGCGTCAGGCCCATGAATCCCGTACCGATCGTGCCGAGCATGTCATCCATCTCATTGTACAAATTCCGTAGCCGCTCATCCTCCATCAGCTTGTCTGGCAGCGCCGCAAACGGACCGGCCGCGAGGAACCCAGTGGCCGCGACCGCGTCGGGGTTCTGCGGCTCGTACTCGTCACCCGCGAGTTGCCAGCGCGCGAACTGATCAAACGGCCGGTCTGCGTTGAAGGATCGGATGACGAAGTCGCGATAGTGATAGGCCGTGGGTCGATCGCGATCACTCTCTTGTCCGTCGCTGTCGGCATAGCGCGCGATGTCCAGCCAGTGCCGCCCCCAGCGCTCGCCGTAATGCGGACTCTTCAACAGCCGGTCCACGAGCGAGGCGAGCGCCGCTTGCTGATCGAGCTCAGACGCAGCGATGAAATCGCGTATCTCGTCAGGTGTTGGCGGTAGACCGATCAGATCGAAGGTGACTCGGCGAATCAGTTGCCGGGCGCTCGCTGGCCGCTGCGGTTTGATCTCGGCCGATTCCAATCGAGAAAGAATGAAGCGGTCGATGGATGTGCGAGACCAGTTCGCATCCTTCACCGCTGGCTCGACGACCGACCGCAGCGGCTGAAACGCCCAGTGAGTCTTGGCCTTCTCGGCCCGCGGATCGAGCACGTCCGCACCGTCCGGCCACTTCGCTCCCTGATCAATCCAGGCACGCAGCAGCCCGACTTCGTCTTTGCTCAACGGCTTCTGATCGGGAGGCGGAGGCATCGCCTCCTTCGGATCAAGTCCGGCGACCAAGTGAATCAGGCGACTGTTCGCGCTGTCTCCCGTGATGAGCGCCGGGCCATGATCACCACCTTCCATCACCCGCTGCCGAATGCCGAGATTGAGGCCTCCTTCTTCATTCCCGGCTGCATGACATTCAAAGCAACGTTCTCGCAGCAACGGTTGCACGTCTTTGACAAAATCCACCTGCCGCGAACTGGCCGACGGCAACAACGCCGCATAGTTCATGGCGGGTGGGACGCCCGCCTCAAAATTGCGAGTCACGTCCCCGGCGGAAAGCGAGCGCCCGTAGATCGCCACGAGCGACAGCTCTCCCAACCAAGGTCGATCGCCCGTCAGTTCGTTGACCAGCGACAAACGATATTCATCGCTCCAATTGCCGAAGTCGCCCGCGACGGTCGTCTTCGCGACTTCCTTGCCATTCTGATAAATCCGCGCGGTCCCGTTCGGATCGCGTGTAAAGACGATGTGCGTCAACTCCGCCCGGACGGCATCCTCTGAACTGGCCGTCGAAGGAATCCCGTTCTCGTTGTTTGACGTCGCCCTCAGCCGCACGTCGTAGCGTCCGGCATCCTGCCCCAGAGTGAAGTTCCGATGTCCCGGATCGGACGAGAGGGTCAGGATGCGGGCAGGCCCCGCCTGTCGCGCGTCCTGCGGTTTGACCCAGGCTTCGATCGACAGTGCGTTCGATTTCTTGATGGCCGCCACGATCTTACGAGCCGGTTCGGCGGACGAGATTCTCGCAGAGGACGTCACGACCAGCCGATTACCACGAAACGCGATCCCCGGCGACTTTTCGACCCGCAGATTGAACGGTTCGCCATTTCCTGACTGATCGCGAATGACGTCGTTCGCCGGCCGCTCGAACGTGTAGAGCACCAACAAATCCTGGCCGACTCGCTCCGCCGATTCGGCGGTCGAGGACGTCGTCACTGTCAGGCAGAAGACCGCAAGCAGAGCGGTTGCAAGTGGCCGCCGAGCGAACAGTGCCGTGAGTCCCATCAGAGCGTTCAAAGTGCATCTCCACCGGTGAAGCGACGGTGCTCGGTCAACGGAATCCTATAGTCGGCTGTTGAAGTCGCGTTCGCCACTCTCTGAGACCGTGACCTTTTGGTGGAGCACGATTCCATCGTGCTTCTTTTCAGGCACGTTGGAAACGTGCCCCACCTTCTGTCGGCAATAACTCGCAGCCTCTCTACACAGTCAGCTTGTGACAACTGAAACTCATCGCCCGGCATCGGACGATTGAGTGCTGATTGATGTTGCCGTCGCGTAAGCTAGTCTAGAACTTTGCGTACGGCGGCATTGATCAGCGTTGCGATGTGACAGCCTCGCAATGGACTCGTTGGGAGCGGGTACAGGAACCTCTCCGGACTCGAAGTCGTCCAAATGCTGCGCCAGCAGTGACTTCATTCGTGCCGTCCATTTCTACACGCAACCTTGAGACCCTCAGAAAAACTCCGCCATGAAAAAGACCATTGCCAGCTTGCCGGTCATCGTTGTCATGGCTCTGCTGTTCGGCTCGGCGAGACTCGGCATCGCGGCACCGGATGATGAGGCTGAGTCGAAAGCGCGGCGGGATGCGGTGCAGAAGGTTTTTAAGGACGATGTCACGCCCTTTCTCAAGACCTACTGCCTGGAGTGTCACGGCAAGAACAACCGGGAGAAGCAAGGCGACGTGTCCTTTCAGAGCACGTTCAACCGTCCCGGTGCGGGGGAGTTTCGCAAGCAATGGCAGCTCGCGTTGGTCAATGTGAAGACGCACGCCATGCCGCCGCCGGATGCCAAGAAGCAGCCGACGGACGAGGAGAGGCGAAAGTTCGTCGAGTGGGTTCCGACCGTCAAATTCCTGAGCACGCCGGATCCCGGCGCGTTTGTGATCCGGCGGCTGACGAAGGTGGAGTACGGCAACACGCTGCGTGATCTTCTGGGAGTCGATCCCGCGATTGCCGCCCAATTACCGGAAGACGTGCCCGGCGAGGGATACCTCAATACGATTTCGCCGTTGCAGTCGGAGCAGTATCTCGAACTCGCGAACGAGGCGTTGAACCGGGCATTAGGACCAAAAGACGGGCCGCCGACCGAGCGACAGAAGCAACTCTTTGGCGAGACGCCGGCACCTGGCAGCGATCTGCGATTGGCGGCCAGCAAGGTCGCCCGATCGTTCGCCCGCAGTGCGTATCGTCGGCCGCCGTCGGACGATGAGGTCGAAGTACTGCTGCGAGTCTTCGATTTGGGGCAAGACAACAAACTCACTTATCCGGCGTCGCTGCGATTGATGGTCAAGGCCGTGCTCGTGTCTCCACAGTTCCTCTTCATCACGCCCGAGAAAGAGACGCCAACGGGTCAGTCGATCGTGCCGCTCGACGACTATCAAGTTGCCGCGCGCCTGTCGTATTTCCTCTGGTCCACAATGCCGGATGCCGAACTCGCGGCGCTCGCAGACAGTGGCAAACTGCATGAGCCGGATGTTCTGCGAGCGCAGGTGAAACGCCTGATCGAAGACCCGCGATCTCAGGCTTTGTTCGATGGCTTCGGTGTGCAGTGGCTCGGGATCGGAGGCTTGAAGGACAAGACGTTCGACCCGGCGAAGTTCCCGGAGATGACTTCTGCGATGCGGGCCACCATGCACGACGAAGTGCGGCTGTTCTTCGAGAGCATCGTACGCGAGAACCGCAGCATCGTCGGTTTCATCGACAGCGATTACACGTTCCTCAACGAAGGTCTCGCCAAGGTCTACGGTCTCGAAAAGACCGTCTCTGGGCCGCAGATGAGAAAGGTGCAACTCACGGATGCCAATCGCGGTGGTGTGCTCGGTATGCCAGGCATCCTCGCGATGACTTCGTTTCCCGAACGCACCAGCGCGGTGAAACGCGGAGTGTGGGTGCTCGAACAAGTGCTCGGAGAACATGTTCCACCACCACCAGCGAACGTCCCCGCATTGGAAAAGCAGGATCAGAAAGAAATCGCGAAGCTGACTCTACGCCAGCGCACTGAACTCCATCGCACGGACGCCGTGTGTGCGAACTGCCACAAGATTCTCGACCCCATCGGCTTCGGACTGGAGAACTTCGACGCGATCGGCCGGTGGCGTGACAAGGACGATTCGGGTGGGCAGATCGACGCTGCGGGTGAGCTGCCCGGCGGCCAACGATTCACGTCGCCAAAAGAACTGAAAGCAATCATCGCCGCGAGAAAGGACGAGGTAGTAAGAAACCTCGCCGAAAAGCTACTCTCGTATGCCCTCTGCCGACCCCTCGAAGGCTACGACGAATTCGTGGTTGACCGTCTGATGGAGAACCTCGCCAAAGACGATAATCGGATGCAGACACTGATCACCGAGGTTGTCATCAGTTATCCCTTCACTCATCGCCGCGTGCGATAAGTACAAGCCCGAAGCGCCAGCGAGTGCGTCCTATAGTCCACTCGGAACGCACTCGCTGGCGCGTCGGACTTGTAAGGTTTCGTCAGCCACTCGTTCTGAGACTCAGCCTCGGAGCGAGTTAATGCAGAAGGAATGACATGAGCCCCAGCCGATTGAGGTTCGCTGCGTTTATTATCATTGCAGTCGGACTTGTGACTTTTGTCGCTCTGCGCAATCGGAATGTTCAACAAGTGACCCATCCTGTTTTGAACCAGGACGCCGAACTGGCTGACATTCGAATGCGATTCGAGGCCAATCAGGATTGGATCAACAGTCGCAGCTTTGCCGTGATGCACGTTGCTACCGAGCCGGGATTTTCAGCCGCCAAAGTCACGATTGACCAATTACATGAGTTAGAAGATGTCGATCGAGTCACAGCTGTCATCAAGAAAAAGAGCCTGCCAGAAATCAGGTCTCAGGTTTCACAACTCTTGCAGAACTCTGATCCATCAATTCGCAGTTTTGGGATTGTTTGGATGTTTGTTTTGGAAGGCGATCGCTCCAAACAAGCCACCGCCAAGCTGCTCGATGATCGGCCTGAGCCGCCTGGCGATGATCTTGCGCAGGTGACGTTTAGTCTCGACCGCTGCGTCGCCGCGCAAGCACTCGGCAAAATGAGAGCCAAAGAATACGCGCCCAGATTGAGCGAGCTCCTCAAGAGCAAACACCATCACGATCGAATCGGAGCGATTAACGGTCTGCAATTGATGGGCGCCAAAGAGTACTCAAAACAGATTGCCGAGTTGCTGCACGTCGATGACAACAACTCGGACATTCTGATGCTCGGGATTCCACTCATCGTGATCGAAACGCTCGCATCTTGGGATGCCGCGGACTGCGCCGACCAGATTGCCTCAGCATTGAAGGATGAGCCGATCTTTTCCGATGAGGCGCAAGCAGCTTGCTACGCATTGGCTCGATTCAATTCCAAATCCTCGACCAAGGTCATCGCCGGAAAACTTAAGGATCGAAATTGTGGCGCCGCAGCAAAAGCACTCGCACTGCTGAGCTCCGTTGAGTACTCGGAAGAGATCGCTCAGCCGCTGACCAACGTAGAACGCGATCCGGCTTCAACTGAACGTGACCGGAGTATCGCTGCCGAGGATCGTTCGAACGCTCTGATTGCACTCGGGATTCTGGATGCACGCGACTACCGATCAACGATCGCCGCGCACCTGGAAGACAGCGAGCCCTCAGTACGCGCCTATGCCGCAGTCTCGTTGCTCTTGTTGGGAGACAAAGAACACTCCCAAGAAATTAAGAACGCCATACACGCCGAGTGGGACAGTCCCATGTTTGGATTCGCAAACGATCCAGCTTCCCATTTCAGATCAAAGATTTGGCTGCGTGCGAGATACGCAAGCCAATCGCTCATTGCCGATCGAGAAGAGCAACTCACCCAGCGCGCCGTCAATGCATGGAACGACCTGACCCGAGCACAGAATTAAAGACGACAATCGAATGCAGACACTGATCACCGAAGTCGTTATCGGTTACCCTTTCACCCATCGCCGGGTCCGATAACTCGAAGATATTGGAACCATGTACGATGGACTTCCAGTCCGTCGGGCGTCGACATCGACGGACTGGAAGTCCATCATACAGATTTGAAGGCCGCCTCGAGTCCCAACAAAGACTTCTCACGAGACACGCCATGCCCAGCAAATTCATTATCGATCGCCGCACCTGCCTGAAAGGCATCGGAGCCTCGCTCGCGCTGCCCCTGCTGAACACGATGGGCTGGGCCGAAACATCGCCCGGCAAGCAGGCGAAACCGCCCGTGCGACTCGGCTTCATGTATATGCCGCACGGCGTGATCATGGATCAGTTCTGGCCGAAGAGCCCCGAGACGTTCCTCACAGAACCGCCGCCAGCGCTCGAAGCGCTGCGTCCCGTGATTAATCAATGCCTGATGGTTAAGGGCATCTCCGGCGTGTCGATCAAACCGTTCAATGGGGCGCCGCACGCTCTTGAACTATCAACATGGCTTACCGCGAAGTTGCCCAATGCGGATCATCGCGGCCAGATCGACATCGGTATTTCCGCCGACCAGGTCGCCGCGAACTACGTCGGTGAGTTCACCTCACTGCCATCGCTGGAACTGGCCACGATGCCACAGACTCACAAGGAAAATCAGGAAGGTCTCAACGAAGGCTATTACTCACATTGCAGCTTCCGCTCGGCTACTCAGGCGATGCCCGCAGAGATCGACCCGCGCAGCGTGTTAAATCGACTCTTCGGCAAATCGGATAAGCCTGGAACTTCGACGCGGCGCGACCCACTCGACCGCAGCATGCTCGACCTGGTCATCAGCGGTGCACGCGAGCTACGAAAGAAACTTCCGCATGACGATCAACACAAGCTCGACGAATATCTCGATAGCGTCCGCACGGTAGAACGCCGCATCGCCGCGATTGAACAGCGGCAAAAGGAAGCCGCACTGGAAACGGCCGGAGTCAGTTCGAGCAAGCGCGACACGTCCGATTCGCCGCCCATCGAGATCAAGATTCCTGAAGGTGATAAGCGCAGCGAATACATGCGGGTCATGTGCGACCTCAACGTGCTGGCATTTCAGACTGACACCACGCGCGTGAGCACTTACATCGGCTCGACGCCGAACGGTGTGACCTATCCCGAACTCGGCTTCAGGGGTGAGCACCACTCTTACACGCACCACCAGAATCAGGCAGAGCCCATGTCGAAAGTCGCCGCCATCGCGGCTTTCAACATCTCGCAGTTCGCGTACATGGTGAAGAAGATGGCGAGCCTCAAAGAAGGCAACGGCACGCTGCTCGACAACTGCATCATGATGTGGGGTTCAGGCCTGGAAGATGGCGACAAGCACTCGCGCGATAACCTGCCCTTCATCATTGCCGGAAGCGGCGGCGGCTCACTCAAAACCGGCCGCTTCATCAGTGACGTCAAAGGCAATCAGGGCGATCTCCTCTCCACGCTGCTCGCTTGCATGGGCGTCCCACTCGACCGCCCCATCGGCATCGCGACCAAGCAGATCAAGGAAATGACCACAAACCTCTAGGTGCGTGCTCAAGGCCATGAGTTCGGGGAGCACGCTCTGACACTTCGCTTGGCAGGCGGCCACGCAGGCACATCATGCTCTCGCGTCGTCGGTCGTTGTCTTGGGATTGATTTCGCCCAACGCGCTGCCAGCCGCGCCGACCTGTTCGGTTCGTCCGCAAATAGATCAAAGCCCCTCAAGAAATGAAGCCGATCTCACTCAGTCTGACTCGCAGGCGGTTTCTGCAGACGGTGAGTACTGGAGTTGTTGGGGGATTGGGCCAGTATCCCGTGTTCGGAAACCAGCTCACGCCGAGCCGTCTCGGCGGTTTGGACGACTACGTGGAAGCGGCGATGGTGCGTTGGCAGGTGCCAGGGCTGGCCATCGCTGTCGTGCGAGAGGGCCAACTCGTTCATGCACGTGGGTATGGAGTTCGCAGTGTCAACGAGAGTGCCAGGATCGATGCAGAAACGGTCTTTCCGCTTGCGTCATGCACCAAGTCCTTCACTGCGGCGGCGATTGCGAAGCTAATCGACACCGGAAAAGTGAACTGGGACGACCCTGTCGCAAAACATCTTCCGGCGCTGCGTCTTTCTGACGCGGAACTCACCGCCAAGGTGACTATTCGACAGGCGTTGGGCCATCGTACCGGACTTCCGACGGCGAACATGCTGTGGAGAAGCGGCGCCTTCGATCGCGACGAGATCATGGCGAGACTGCGTTGGCTCAAGCCCGCGGCCGCGCAAGGCGAGAAGTTCATTTACAACAACGTGATGTATCTGGTTCTTGGCAAGCTCGTCGAGCAAGTCAGCGGACAGACGTGGAATGAGTACCTGCGCACAGAGTTGTTTGCGCCGCTCAGCATGAAGTCCACTTTTGCGGACAGTTCGGGAATTACTGATCGGAAGAACGTGGCGGCTCCGCATGCGAGCAACGCCGGGGGGCTACAGCGCATTGATCGCTATTGTCCCGATGTCATCGCTCCTGCCGGAGCAATACATTCGAACCTGCTCGACATGGGCCAATGGCTGAAGTTGCACTTGGCTGGGGGCACGAGCGATGGTCGCCAGCTCATTTCCAAAGTTCATTTGGCGGAGATGCACACCCCACCGCAACCAGTTGAAAAGCGAGACCCTGCCGACTCCCGGGATCCCCGGGTATCCCTCGAAAACTACGGACTGGGCTGGTTCTTCAACGAGCAGGGAGGCCGACAGGTCGTTGAGCATTCGGGCAACTCGACGGGCTTCGTCTCGTGGGTCACGATGATTCCGGAAGAGCGGCTGGGAATGGTCATCCTGGCGAACCAGCACAACACGGGACTGAATCTCGCTCTGCGAATCTGGATTCTTGACGCGCTGCTGGGAAGCACGCCGCGAGACTGGAGCGAAAAGGTCCGATCCGGCTTCACCAAAGTCCAGGAAAGGTTCGACGAAGCGAAAACGAAGTACACAGAGAATCACCCTAAGGAAACCGCTCTGCCGCGGCCCTTGCCTGAGTTCGCAGGACGATACACCAGTCCGTTGTACGGTAACGTGGTCATCACTGAGCAGGATGGTCGATTGAGCCTTCAATTCGGGACTCGATTCAAGGGTGAATTGCAGCACTGGGAGAAAGAGTCCTTTCGAGTGTTCTTCCCGCACCCAAGACTCGACGATTGGCTGGTCACATTTGCGATCCAGGATGGTCGTATCACGGGCTTGCGTGCCAAAGAATCGCCTTGGGCTCCCGCCGACTACAACGACGCCGACGATTTGGGCGACTTCCATCGTGGTTGATACCGACTGCAGCCGCGCAACAGCATGTCATTGAGTCAACTTTGCCAGACAGGCTAAATTTTTAGCCACACAATCTTGCCAGACTGCCGATGATGTGGCTAATATTTTAGCCACACCGCCACGGCGGTTACCAAGCGGCCAAGGAGCACTTGAATGGCGAAGCGAACGGAACAGGAACTCAGCCGCCGCGAGCGGCAGATCATGGACGTGATCTACGCAAAGGGGCAGGCGTCGGCGCTGGAAGTGACCGAAGCTCTGCCCGATCCGCCGAGCAAGACGGCAGTGCGAACGCTGCTCGGCATTCTGGAAGAGAAAGGCCATCTCACTCATTCACAAGAGGGGATGACCTACGTGTATCGGGCGAAGCAGGCCCGCGAGCAGGCCGGGCCGTCGGCGCTGCGGCGCGTATTGGACGTCTTCTTCAGCGGGTCGTTGGAGCAGGCCGTCGCAGCTCATCTGGGTGAGTCGGCTGAACAGCTCAGCGACGCGGACCTCAAACGGTTGGTCGGAATCATTCAACAGGCTCGCAAGGATAAGAAGGGACCAAAATCATGAATCATTTCGAGCTCGATTTGGTAGATGGATTGGGGAGTGGTTTCGATTTCGCCTTGCGCGGTTCGTTGGTGTTGGCATCAGCATGGCTGCTGACGACCTTGATGACGCGGCGTTCGGCAGCGATTCGGCATGTCGTGTGGTTGGCGGCGCTCGTCGCAGTAATCGTGTTACCGCTGGCTCAGCAGCTTCTGCCAAGTTGGCGAGTCCTGCCCACCGACCGCGGATCGATCGAAGCTGCCAGCTCAGCGGTTGATGCCTCGTTGCCCCCAGCGATGGTGGCAGCGCCCCCTGACCAAGGTCGCCATGTCGCGGGTGTTGAAGCGAGGGAGCCTCAAGCTCCTGCGAGATCGAATGGGAATCCTGATTCGTATGAGACTATGAACGCCGCGATGGTCGCTACTCACGCGGATTCTGCAGATGCTCGGTCCTTGGAAGATGACGGCACCAGGGGAACGCCCCTCGCTGCCAGCAATTGGTTGAAAGTTCGCTCGGCAATGGGAGCACTTTGGCTAACCGGTGTTCTGGTCTGTTGTCTGCCGGTGGTGTTGGGAACCGCGCGACTCTGGCGTTTGCGTCGATCGAGCGTGCCGGCTTCGAGCCTGATCACTGGCGAAGTCCTCTCGTTGGCGTCCGAGCTGGAAGTATCACGGCGCGTGAAGGTCGTGTTATCTGTCGAGCATGAAATGCCGATGACATGGGGACTGTTCGTTCCCGTGTTGCTGCTTCCCGCTTCAGCCACAGAGTGGTCGAGTGAGCGGCGGCGAATGGTATTGATCCACGAGCTGGCACACATCCGGCGAAGAGATTGTCTGACTCAATTGCTGGGGCAGTTCGCGCGAGCGTTGCACTGGTTCAATCCTCTGGCATGGCTGGCTCTGCAGCGGTTGCGGATCGAGCAAGAGCGAGCCTGCGATGACGTCGTCCTCAATTGTGGCGCGGACGCCAGCGAATACGCGTCCGAGTTGTTGTCCGTCACCGCGCGACTACCGCGTCCGACGTGGGATGCCGCCGTGGCTCTGGCAATGAGCCGAAGCAGCCGCATTGAACAACGCCTGAAGTCGATTCTGGACTCAGACTGTGAACGCCGGCCGATGTCGCGAAGACATGTCCTCGTAACGTGTGGCGTGATGTCAACGATTGCCTGCGGGGTCGCGGTAGCTCAGCGACAGGTGGCAGAGGCCGCGACGCATCCCATTGGCCAGATCGCGTTCGCCAATCCGGACGCAGACGATGTGAAGGCGGCGACGCAGACAACGCCGGCCGCTGAACAAACCGCAGCGAAGCAACAGCCCGATGCACCGGCCAACACTTCTACCAAAACGAATGATCTGGTGAAGCATGTTCTGGACAAGATTGCCGAGGTCTCGCCCACGCCAGTGGACGCCAAGGCCCTGAATGAGGCGGCCATTCGAGGCATGCTGCAATCGCTGAACGATCCGTACTCGACCCTGATAACCGCTGAGCAGATGAAGGAGCTTCACGTTCAGATCGACGGCAGGCTGGTCGGCATCGGTGCGGTACTTGGCAAAGAGGGAGATACGATCGCGGTCACGGCGGTTCTGCCGAATTCGCCCGCAATGGGGGGCGGACTGAAGTCCCGGGATGTGATTCTGGAAATCAACGGTCAACCAGCCAAGGATCTCGGTGAAACCGTAAAGCAGATTCGCGGCCAGGCGGGAACTGAAGTGACGCTCTCGATTCGTCGCGCTGAGGCATCTCTGAGCTTGACTCTGAAACGGGCCGAATTCCGCTTGCCAACTGTCAAAGGGCTGTCGCTGGACGAGCAGGGACAGTGGCGACATTGGCTTGACGGGGATCAGAAGATCGCGGTTGTGCAGATCACACAATTCGACAAAGCGACGCCTGACGATTTGAAGGAGACGTTGACGCGCCTGAAGGAGCAAGGCCTCAAGGGGTTGATTCTCGACCTGCGTGGCAACGTCGGAGGCCTGTTGGCGTCGTGTGTCGAGACGGCCCGCTTGTTTTTGAAAGAGGGGACGATTGTGGAAGTCCGCATTCGTGGACCTCAGGAGGCTGAGAAGTTGGACGTTCCGGCGGGACACACGCCATTACTTGCGGAGACGCCGCTGATCGTGTTGATCGATCCGACAACCGCTTCGGCGGCCGAAGTGCTCGCTGCGGCGCTGAAGGACAACCAGCGTGCGACGCTGATCGGCGAGCGGACCTTCGGAAAGGGTTCTGTCCAGTCGATTCTGCCGCTCGGCAACGAAGGTCAGTCGTTGAAACTAACTACTGCCGTGATGCTCTCGCCCACCGGGCAGCCGTTGCATCGAGTGACTGACTCGAAGGTGTGGGGTGTCGATCCTCACGACGGCTACTTCGTGCCGCTCACGCCCGAGCAGCGAACGATGCGACAGAGACTCACAGTAGCCCGCGAATCCGGAGCACTCCGGCTGGAGGCCACAGTGTCGTCGGAATTCCTCGAACAGGTCACCGCCGACTCGCAGCTTGCCGCCGCGCTAAGGTCTCTGTCGGCCAAACTCAAAACCGGTGAGTTCGCAAAAACCGGGCGGCCACTTGCCGATCAACAAGCCGAACTGACCCAGCGAGACAATCTTGTCAAGCAGCGGGACGAACTCCGTGTGAAGCTGGAGCAACTCAACCGCCAACTCGGCGAAAGCCGTTAACGCATAGGTTGTGTCGTGGCACCTATCCGTCCTTCGGCTCGGCAATTTCGCGCCTCATCATAATCCAGGTCGGCACGCCAACGACGGTGGGTTCGCCGATCGTGGAGAATCCGAATCGCTCGTAAAAGCGGACGTTCTTCAGAGACTCAGTCTCCAGGAACACTGGCGTGCCAGCTGACGCTCCAGCAATACGGTTGCAGAAGTCGCGCATGAGGGCGCTACCGACACCTTGTCCTTGCCATGCGGGATCCACAGCCACCGGGCCGAGGTGCCAGTGAGGCTCGCGAGGATCGCAGGTCTCCCTGGCCTTCAGCCACTTGATGGTGCGCAGAGCTGGACCGAGTCCAAGCACCGCGAGGAAGTTCACCGCAAGTCGCAGTTGGGCGCCCAACCAGGGATGACATTTGCCCGGTACCATCGCACCGAGGCCACCGATGATCGTGCCATCTCGATACGCACCGAGAACGACACCGCGTCCAAGGATCAGCGGCAGGACGGTCAGGTAGAAGTTCTCGCAGAGCGCCGCTCGAGGATCCGGTGTGGTGCCGAAATCCCGGAGATGGTGCGGGTTATCGGCCATCCCGCGCGCTACGACGAGGGCGGTCGCAGCAATCTCATCCGGTCCAATCGGTCTCACGTCAATGGAGTCCATCAGGTGTTCCTTGGATGACGGTCACCAGCAGTCAGCATGCTGATGGTAGTCGGCAGCACTGTGAATCATTCCACGGTGCAGCCGCCCATTCGGGGTTTGCCGAGACCTGAGAACGGGAATGGGCCCGCAAAACTGGGGCGTGAATTCAATGCGCCGGCATCGTGACTCGCGCTGAGGCACCGCGAACAATGGCCCCATGTCGAATGGTCAGCTCCCGACGCGCTGCCGCACCCCTCTCCGCTCAAACGACGGCATCCGCACGCCAAGACAGGACTCGATCTCTGCCGTTTCCCTTCCGAACTTGCCTGCATCAACAGACTCCTCACGAACCGGTGGCAGGTAACGAGTGCCGGAATAGTCGCCGCCTGGGCGAGCCATGTTCCGTGCCCCCGCAGGGTTGCCGGTACCGGTCGTTAGTTTCGTCCGACGAGTCCACCATATCGGCAATTCCGTGTAACGATACCGGATTGCAAGCGAGTAATCTGGTAGGAAACGAACATGACGATAGCTCCCACAACCCGTGCCAGCTTGCTGCTGCGGCTTCGCGATCCTGCAGATCACGACGCCTGGGTGGAGTTTGTCTCCATCTACGAGCCGGTCATCTACCGCGTGTTGCGCAGAAGTGGGTTGCAGGACGCCGACGCCCTTGAGGTTATGCAGGATCTGTTGTTGGCCGTGAGTCGAAAAGTTGAAAGCTGGCAGCACGGGTCAGAACACGGATCATTTCGGGGGTGGTTGCGACAGGTGGCGCGGAACCTGGTGGTGTCCTGGGTTCGGCGGCAACGGCGACAACTCACAACCTCGCCGATCGATCTCGACTCGTTGCTGGAGTCGACTCCGGCCAACGATGGCGTCGAGACGGATGAATTCGATCGGGAACTGCGGCGCTCGCTCTTCCACAGGGCGTCGGAGCAGGTCCGGGCCGAAGTACGTCCAATGACATGGCAGGCATTCTGGAACGTCGCGGTATCGGGCCTCTCTGTCACCGAAACGGCAGGCAAACTCGGGATGACAACCGGGGCAGTGCGTGTTGCCAAATGTCGGATTGTGTCGCGGCTCACGGCCCTCGTTGCGGAACTGGAGAAGGCCACATGAACAGCCTCTGCTCGCATGAACGGCTGGAACTAGCGCTGGCGGGATTGCTCACTGCCGACGATGAGTCGATGCTGCATCTCCATCTGGATGAATGCGAATTGTGTTCGGCGGAAATGGAGCGGCTCTCGGGGGGCGACCCAGCGACTCAAGAAATCGCTGCGATGCTGAGTCCCGATGACCTGGACGATGTCTTGCCGCCGCGCGAGGAATGTTCCACCGCCGATTTTGTTGTCGAGCACCTGGAACCGTCCGATGACCCTACGGTCTTGGGGCGTCTGGGATCTTATGACGTGCTCGATGTCATCGGCCGCGGCGGCATGGGCGTGGTCCTCAAGGGCTTCGACCGAGAACTCAAGCGGTTCGTGGCCATCAAGGCGCTCGCTCCACACCTCGCCCACAGCGCGTTGGCGAGAAAGCGATTTGCCCGTGAGGCCCAAGCGGCAGCAGCGGTGGTCAACCTGCACGTCATTGCCATTCACCAGGTACAACCCAACGGGCAACTGCCGTTCCTCGTCATGCCACTGCTTACCGGAGAATCGCTCGCTCAGCGGCTGAAAACGCGAGGAGCGTTGGAACTGACAGAGGTGCTGCGCATCGGGATGCAGGCTGCAGAAGGACTCGCGGCGGCTCACGGACAAGGTCTCATCCACCGCGATGTCAAACCGGCGAACATTCTGCTCGAAAAGGGAGTCGAGCGTGCCGTGCTCACGGACTTCGGATTGGCACGAGCCGCTGACGATGTCTCGATGACGCGTTGGGGCATCATCGCAGGGACTCCGGAGTACATGTCACCGGAGCAGGCTCGCGGTGAGGCACTTGATGGCCGCTCCGATCTCTTCAGCCTCGGCTGCGTGCTGTACGAGATGGCGACGGGCGTTTCGCCGTTTCGAGCGGACTCGACGATGGCCACGTTGCGACGGATCGTCGATGATAAGCCCGCTGCCATGACGTCTTTGGTCCCCGACCTGCCACCGTGGTTCAAGGGAATCGTCGAGCGATTGCTGGCGAAGGACCCGGCTCAGCGCTTTGCGTCTGCGAGTGAAGTCAACCAGTTGCTGGAGCAGTGCCTGTCGCATCTGCAGCAGCCCGGTTCCGTGCCTCTGCCTGCTTCCCTTGAGCCGCGCAACACTGGCCGCCGATCCCGATTCAATGTCATTCGAAAGCGAGTGATCGCCTTGCTTGGACTCTTTGGTTTCGCGTTGCTGGGGATAGTCCTGTGGCAGGTGTCGCAAACCCCCGACAACCCGCGAGTCGACAAGTTTGCGGAACTCGACACCGATCACGACGGTCGGCTGAGCCTGACCGAGTTTAGCGTCGATCGGACTCCAAAGTTCGCGGCGAAATGGTTCGAACGTCGCGACGCAGATCACGATGGCTTTCTCAGCTTGGCAGAGTTCGTCCCGCAGTCGGCTTCATCAGGTGGCAAGCAACCTGAAGAGAAACCGAGCGACAAAAGCCTTCAGGCTGTCCCAAGCGGTGTGAATGCGACTCATGAATAGACGCCAAGTAATGCCCTGTAGGGTGGGACCAGCGCAGCGCCGGCCCACCATTCCGCGCTGATCGTGGTGGGCCGGCGCTACGCTGGTCCCACCCTACAATTTCACCATGCCGACGAATTGGCTCACCTTGATCGGAGGCTTAGCTTGTCCCGCAGTCGGCATCATCACCAGGCGGCAAGCAACCTGATGAGAAACCGAGCGACAAAAGCCTTCAGGCTGTCCCAAGCGGTGTGAATGCGACTCATGAATAGACGCCAAGTAATGCCCTGTAGGGTGGGGCCGGCGCTGCGCTGGTCCCACCCTACAATTTCACTATGCCGACGAATTGGATCACCTTGAACGGAGGCTTAGTTTGTCCCGCAGTCGGCATCGTCCGCAGGTGGCAAGCAGCCTGAAGAGAAACCGAGCGACAAGTGTCTTCAGGCTGTTCCAAGTGGTGTGAGTGCGACTCATGAATAGACGCCAAGTAATCCCCTGTAGGGTGGGACCAGCGATAGCGCCGGCCCACCATTCCGCGCTGATCGTGGTGGGCCGGCGCTGCGCTGGTCCCACCCTACAATTTCACCATGCCGACGAATTGGCTCACCTTGATCGGAGGCTTAGTGAGTATCTGTAACCGCAAGAAACCACCGACAACGCTGCAACGACTCTGCTCAACTGGCCTCAAAGATTCCTGGGAACCTTTTGACGTTTGAGTTGTATTACTTCCGTTGGCCGAAAAGTTCTGACTGGCGAGACCGGATGGATGCGGAACGGATACTGATTGAGCGGGTTCTGGCCGGGGACGTGGAGTCGTTTCGGGAGTTGGTCGAGCAGCATCAGCGGCGGGTGTTTCTGTTTGTCCGAAACATGGTGCGGCTCGCGCCGGATGCGGAAGACATCGTGCAAGAGGTATTTGTCGCGGCGTTTCGGAAGTTGAACTCGTTCGATGCCGGGCGGTCGCAGTTCTCGACGTGGTTGCTGACGATCGCGCGGAACCGATGTCTGAATCATCTCAAGCGGTCGTCCGCAACGACGATGCTTGGTTCTGAGTTCGACGTCGAGGCCCGGACAGCTCAGCCGGTGGACGCGGTGTTGAGCCGCGAGATGCACGCTCGGCTGGATGCGGCGTTGGACCTGCTGCCGCTCGAGCAGCGCACGGCGTTCGTACTGGCGGAGATTCAAGGGTTGCCGTATGCCGAAATCGCGCTCATCGAAACAGTCGAATTGGGAACGATCAAGTCCCGCGTCAGCCGAGCCAAACAGCGCTTGCGCGAAGTGCTGAGTGACCTCAATCCCGCCGGCCCCAACGAACTCAATCCATCAACTCATCTGGAAAGACCATGAATTCTGACGACGAGTATCAAGCGTGGCTCGACGCGCGGCGCGGCGAATCGCCGCCGACTGAGTTGACCGATCGGGTCATGTCGGCAGTGCAAGAGTCGGCTCGCCAGGCAACGGGCTCGTCGCACGTTGAGTCCGCGCGGAAGACGGCCTGGCAGCGAGCGGTTCCCTATTTGGTTTGCTCGGCAGCGGCGCTGGTGCTCGCGGTGCGGCTCTACAGCATCGTGAGCGTGTTTGTGGTCGCGTCTCCGGATGCTGAGATGGCCATGATCGAGCCGGTTGAGGAGATTTCCGATGAGCGCTGAATCGTCTCGAACCCGCATTCCCTGGTTGGCGATGTCGCTGACGATGTGCTGTCCGGGGCTGGGACAGCTTTACTGCGGACGGGCGGCGCGCGGACTGATCCTCTTCGGCTCGTTCGCGTTGTTTGGCCCGCTTGTGGTCGGCATGTCGTTTTTCGCGACGTCGACCGCATCGCTGTTCCTGTTTGGCGGCTGCCTGCTGATCTACCTGGGAGCGGCGGTCTGGGCCGCGGTCGATGCCAGACACATCGCGCAGACTCTGAGCGGCCAGGACTACACGTTGCGGGACTACAACCATCTCGCGGTCTATGTGTTGTTGTTGCTGACGAGCGTCCCCTACAGCATTGGGCTGGCGTTTTTCCTGCGAGCCAACGTGACGGAAGCGTTCCTCATTCCCTCGTCGAGCATGTCTCCGACGCTGGTTCCCGGCGATCGCATTCTGACGAACAAGCTCAACATCTCGACACATACGTTTCATCGCGGCGAGGTCATCGTCTTTCGCAATCCAGAGAACCGTCACCAAAACTTCGTCAAACGGATCGTGGGGCTACCAGGCGACTCGGTGGAGATCAAGGAGGGAGAGTTGCTCATTAACGGCGAGCCCCAGCAGCAAGGCTCCGATGCCGACAACGGCGCACGGGGAAAGCCGTTGACTCTCTCGGCGCAGACGGTTCCGGCCGGCTCGTATTTCGTACTCGGGGACAACCGCAACCTGTCCCACGACAGCCGCACCTTCGGATTCTTGTCACACGGCGAAATCACGGGTGTTGTGACATACCTTTATTGGCCCGCCAACTCGTGGTCGAGATTCGGGGCAGTGAAGTAAACCGAACCATAACACGAGTCACTGCCCAATAGACTGCAGGAGTTACCCCTTATTATGAAGATAATAATATTACTTGGCGCCATCGTCGTGCCCTGTTGTCTGGCCGGCGTCGCCGGTTGTCATTCGCGGTCGCAAAGCGAGAGTCCTCCTGCATCACAACAATCTGGCGACGCCGTTGAAACGTCTTCGCCTGCGGATTCCGCCCTCAAGGTCACCAATACAGCTTCGACTGTCGACACTCTGCCTGAAGCGCAGGAAACCGCGAAAGCCAAGCCCGACAATCCGCGCGTCGGCAAGTTTGCGGAACTCGACACTGACCAGGACGGCCAGTTGACCTTGGCCGAGTTCGGCCGCGATCGAAAAGACAAAGAAGCCAGGAAGTGGTTTGAGCGTCGCGATGCGGACCGCGATGGCTTTCTCAGCTTGGGGGAGTTTGTCCCGCAGTCGGCATCGTCCGCAGGTGGCAAGCAGCCTGAAGAGAAACCGAGCGACAAGAGTCTTCAGGCTGTCCCAAGTGGTGTGAATGCGACTCATGAATAGACGCCAAGTAATCCCCTGTAGGGTGGGACCAGCGATAACGCCGGCCCACCATTCCGCGCTGATCGTGGTGGGCCGGCGCTGCGCTGGTCCCACCCTACAATTTCACCATGCCGACGAATTGGCTCACCTTGAACGGACGCTTAGGCCGCTGCGATCACGGGCGGGGATGACGTTGATCGAGTTGCTGGTCGTAATCGCGATCATTGCCATCTTGATGGCCCTTTTGATTCCCGCCGTTCAGATGGCGCGCGAGTCAGCTCGGCGGACCGAGTGTCGGAACCATCTCAAGCAGATCGGTCTGGCATTAGAGAACTATCACGCGACGAACCGCATTTATCCCCCGGCATCTATTCGGGAACCGGCCTTCTTGAACAACGGACGGGATGAGCCGCGGAGTGTCTGGACGATTTCGATCTTGCCATTTCTGGATGCGTCTGCGCTGTACGAATCGTATCTCCCCACGGTGAGCACCGAAGACTCAGCGAACAAACAACTGCGGGACGCCTCGGTGCCGGGATATCTGTGCCCGACCGACACTGGCTCTGAGATTCCCTTCGAGCCGAGGTTGGGGATTACCTATCGTCGCGGTAACTACGGAGCCAATTTCGGTGCAGCCAGTTGGGGGACGGACGACTGGCAACAGGTCAAGTACCGTGGCGTGATGGGCCAGAACGTGGCGGTTCGTCATGCCGACATCACGGACGGAGCCAGTCAGACCGTGCTGGTTGCCGAACTCAGGATTCAGTCCTCTCCGCGCGACAATCGAGGCGTTTGGGCATTTCCGGCTGCGGGGTCGGCCAGCGTGGGACTCGACTGCGATTCGCTCTGTCGAGGCATCAATAGCGATTCGAGCTCCGACTGGATCCCGTTCTGCGACCCATTGCCCAACGGGCTCAACTGTTCCTTCCAAAACGATGTCGACAGCAATGCCGGACCGCGCAGCCAACACGGGCACGGAGCGCATGTCTTGCATGGCGACGGATCGATTCGGTTCGTGAATGCGTCTGTCAGTCAGACCACGTTGAACGCGCTCTTCACCAGCCAGAATCAAGATGTGGCGGGCGAATGGTGATGCCCGTGGCTTAGAGGGCGGCAAACAACTGAAACAGGAACCAGAGCAAGCAACACTCGGTAAACGAGGTCTTGGAAGGGAGGGCGAGGCTCCCGCCGAGCCGACTCGTAAAAGAGCGGCGACGGTCAATCGCAGCGATGGCACGGTTCAAGACTTCGGCTCGGCAGGAGCCTCGCCCTCCCGAACTGCGCCGTTGTTTCGGAACTACGTCCTGACGGTACTTGCGTCCGATACGAGAACAATATGAGCAACTGGATGTGGCGCAGCTTTGGGCAAGAGTTCGGACCGGTCGAGATATCCGCACTGGGCGAACTGGTCGTGAGCGGCACAATTGGTCCCGACGACGAGGTCAGCCAGGCTGGTTCGAAGAAGTGGCAGCGAGTGGCCACGGTGCCGGAACTGCAGAGGTTCTTGACCTCGAACCCGAGCAGTGCGCCCGCGGCCACGAAGAAGTTACCCGCGGCGACTGCGGCGGCTCTCGTCAAACCAGTTTCCGGTCCTCCTGAATCGAAGCCGCTCACAGCCGCAGCGCCCGCTGTGCCTCAGCCAGCAGCAACGCCTAAGCCGGCGCAGCCCACCGTTCGCCCGTATGTCTATCGCCCGACCAACTCCTCGCACACCACCACATACGCAGTGGTAGGAATTGTCTTGGCCTGCGTTCTGGGGGTCGTCGGGGTTTGGTACTACTTCACGCGTCCCCTCGTCATTCCGCTCATCTGGCATAAGAGGCCGATCGACTGCATCGCCATCAGCCCGGACGGTCGCTGGATCGCCACGGGCGGCGACGACAACGCTCTGTGCCTCTGGTCGGTCAGGGATGGGACACTCCGTCGCACCATCCAGGGACACCAAGGACACATCATGGCGGTCAACTTCAGTCCGGACAGCCAGCGAGTCATCACGGGAGCTCAAGACAACACAGCCAAGGTGTGGGATGTCGAACAGGGAGTGGAAGTCTTCACTCTGCATGGACACAACAAGCGTGTTGACGGAGCTGCCTTCAGTCCCGACGGCACGTTGATCGCCACCGGAGCCTGGGACCATTCGGTGAGAATCTGGAATGCCTCCACCGGCAAGCAAGTGCGCGAGCTCAAGACCCAACTGGTGAATTGCCTCTGCTTCAGCCCCGACAACATGACCATCGCCACCTGCAGCTGGGATTGGACCGTTCGCACCTACGACGTAGCGACCGGCAAGCAGACACGCGTGTTCGTCGGGCATGGAAGTGGCATCCACTCCGTCGCCTTCCGTTCCGATGGCCAGCAACTGGTCTCCGCCAGCGAAGATGGGACCATCCGCATCTGGAACGTCGAAACCGGTAAGCAAGTCCTCAAGCTCGAAGGCCACAAGGGGGCAGTCTACGACGCACTCTTCACCCCGGATGGCAAGCGAGTCGTCTCGGCCGGCAAGGATCAGACGATCAAAGTCTGGAATCTGGAAATTGCCCTGGAGAGCCAGACCCTCACCAAACACCCCGGCGACGTGCGTTGTGTCGCCTGCACCCCAGATGGCCGCACCATCGCCTCGGGCGGTGCCGAAGCTACCTCGCTGCTATGGAAAAGATATTTGCCGAGATGAGATCGTTGAGATTGGATTCGCTGATCTACTGCCTCAGGAAAAACTCAACGCCAACGCATCTCCGATGCCACCCTCAGTTTGCTACGGGTATAAATCGCTCGTTTCTGCAAAGCGTCAACCAGCCCTAGATTACACACATAATAATCGCACGTCATTTGCGTTTGGAAACGTAACGTACCACACAGAAGGATCGAGCATAGTGCGAGCCCGTTCTGTTCCTTGGCGAGCGTCCACACGACTTAGCCAAGGTCAAGCTCCGCCGCATTCCGGCGCGACGCAGTCACAACCGATCGCGCTACACGTGGTCAACCCAGTCAGCAGCGAACGTGAAGAGTTCGTCGATTTCTGACAGAGAATCGCTGATACGGTTAGTGCCAGAGCCACCAGCGACGGTGTCAACGTTGGTATCCGCATTGATGATATCGTTGCCAGCGCCGCCGAGAGCGATGTCGTCACCCGAGCCACCGCGGAGCGAATCGTTTCCAACACCGCCAATCAGGGTGTCACGTCCGATACCGCCAACGAGCGGTATCGTTGCCCGTGAAGCCACTCAAACCGTCGTGACCATCACCTCCGTCGAGCGAATCGTTGCCCGCTTCGCCGAAGAGTTGGTCGTTGTCATCGCCGCCTCGTAGCACATCGTTGCCGATGCCGCCCTTCAAGGTGTCGTTGTGGGCATCACCAATCAGAGTGTCGTTGCCATCACCACCGATGATGGAGTCGGCTCCGTCTCCGCCGCTTACCTCGTCGTTGTTGGCTCCGGCATCAATCGAGTCATTGCCCTGACCTCCGCTGATCGAATCGTTGCCGGACATGCCACGGATCGAGTCGTCGCCGTGGCCGCCATTCGCGAGGTCGTTGCCGCTGCCTGCGATCATGAAGTCATTCGCCGCACCGCCCATGAGGGTGTCGTTACCGATCGAACCAATCAGAATCGTCGGCTGCGAATAGTTCGACGCGTCAATGCTGCCACTCGTCAAACCTGCGATGCTCAACTTGAGCGTGGGCAGACCATCCAGATGATCGGTGGCAGAACTATGGATCATCCTGCCGACGACGGTGATCGTCGTGCCGGTCACTTCCACGACATCGGCGCTGACGTCGGATCGCAACACGTTGGAGCCAGCCCCACCGATCATGAGGTCGATGCCTGCGCCACCATTCAGGACATCGTCTCTATCACCACCATCCAGACGATCTGCTTGTGAATTACCGTTGATGAAGTCGTTCCCCGCACCACCGGTTGCCAGGTCATCACCCGCTCCGGCGATGATGGTGTCGCTGCCATCCTCGCCGTGGAGTTGATCATTGCCGTCATCGCCGTAGACCACGTCATTGCCGGTGCCACCGGATAGTGAGTCGTTACCCGTACCACCGACGAGTGTGTCTCCGCCGTCGTTTCCTGCGACCAGATCGTTGTTGTTACCTGCGTCGATCGAGTCATTCCCCTGGCCGCCTTGAATGGTGTCGTGCCCAGCCAGACCGCGCATGATGTCGTTGCCAGCGCCGCCGTTGAGAATGTCGTCACCACTGCCAGCGACGATGAAGTCATTGGCGGTTCCCCCCGTCAACGTGTCGTTGCCGATCGAACCGATCAGGATGGTGGGACCGGTGTAGATTGAGGCGTCGATGTTGCCGCCAAGGGTGCCGTCGATGGTCAACATCAGCGTGGGCAGGCCTTGCAGGTGATTGATGGCAGAGCCGATGACCGCGTTCCGCAGAACGCTGAATTTGGCATCGACGACCTCCACAACGTCGCTGGTCAGATCGGACTTCAGGACGTTCGTGCCTGCTCCGCCGATCATCACGTCAGCACCGGCGCCGCCGTTCAGTACATCGTCACCGTCAACGCCTTCAAGGCGGTCGGCTTGTGAATTGCCGTTGATGAAGTCATTGCCAGTGCCGCCCGTGGCTGTGTCCGCACCTGCTCCAGCGATAATACTGTCGCTGCCACCTTCGCCAAGCAGCAGGTCGTCACCATTGCCACCGTAGATGACGTCATTTTCGCCGCCACCCGTCAGAGTGTCGTTGCCATCACCGCCATCGAGTATCACCGCTCCCGCAAAGTTTGCGTCGAGACTCTGGACGATGACGCGATCATGCCCGGCATTAGCGGCCGACGACGTTGACGATTGCCACCTGACTCCGAAACAACGCATGGCTCGCAAACTGCGCACGAAGCGTGGCCGCGAGACGTACTCGAAACGGAAATGGATGGTCGAGCCGGTGTTCGGTCAGATCAAGGCGTGTCGCGGGTTTCGTCAGTTTCTACTTCGAGGACTTCAGCAAATGCAGGGTGAATGGTCGCTGCTCTGCCTGACCAACAACCTGCTCAAACTCTTCCGCGCCCAACCGGCCTAACCCGAGGCCCGTTGGCCAATCTTGAGAACTTTGGAGCAGTACTCGGACACACTCCTAGAGATCCTCGCGTCGCGCAATTCTGAGGCTGAACTCCAAACGGTTTCTAACATCCTCACGTCGCCGGATTGGGAATGGAGTCAGCCGGAGCATCTGGGAGCTGGCGTCAATTCGTCGGCTGCAGAGTCATCCCCGTCGCTGTCTGCAGACGGTAACCTAATGGCTTTCGTTTCCCGCCGCACGGGGCAGCCGCTGCCATATCTTGCCGAACGCAGTTCGATGGACGAACCCTTTCACCCCGCTGAGCCTGCAGCGATTGATCTGTCGTCTTGGCTGGCAGTGCGAGATGTTGCCATCAGCAGTGACGCCCTCACTCTCCTCATTGCGCTGGGGTCCACTCCGCAGACGTTGGATCTGCATCAATCAACGCGCCCCAACCCGCAAGCTTCGTGGTCCAAACCGGAACTCTTAGTAAATGTGAATTCGCCCAAGTCCGAATTCAGCCCCAAGCTCTCTACCGACGGCCTGCGGCTCGTGTTTCACTCCGATCGAGAGCAAGGCGTCGGCCTCTACGATCTCTGGGAAGCGCGGCGTAGTTCCGTCCCTGAAGTGTTCGGCGAACCTGTTCTGTTAACCCCGCCAGTCAGTTCCACGATTGCCGAAGAAAACCGATACTCACGTCAGATAACTTGGGCGTATTCTTCACTCGCGATTGGAATAATCCGCGTCTGTTGTTCTGCACTCGTGCAACGAAAGACGCTCCATTCGACGAGCCACAGCCGGTCACAATTCCGGGCATAACCGGCGCGCACTATGCCCGCGCGCCCGCACTCACGGCAGATGGTCAGCAGATGATCTTTGGGTCGAACCTCCCTGGTGGTTTGGGTGCCAGCGATTTGTGGCTCACGCGCCGAGTTCGCCGAGCTCAAAGCACCAAGAACTAACCGTGCCAGGTCGCGATGGCGCCATCTGCGACTCCGTCATCCACACCAAGCGACGTCTGACAATTGTCTCAACGCGAGTAGCGCGGTTCTGCAGTTCACGAAAGCAGACAGTACGCGGAGGCTCTTATTGAGCCCGACTTGAAGCGGACTCAAATTGAACGACGCCAGTCGAGACTCATCGCCTGAAAAACCGATGGTTTTCCCGCACCAACTCGTTGCGGGTGGCCGTAGGAGTCATCAAGCTCCCTCAATGCGTTTGGCCTTCATCAGCCCGCCCGTGCAGTTACGTGGCTGAGCCCCAGTCGCGGGCCATCGCACACAAAACGCACACGTACCGAGGAGCATCCCATGCGCTTGTCACATTGGCTCACACGAATCGGTGAATGGCGACCCAACTCGGATAGGCGACGAGGATCTTCGAGCCACGTTGCGCGGCGGCAGAGCATCGCCAGAATTCAACTTCTGGAACGCCGAGATTTGCTCGTCGCCACCTGGATGCCGCAAGGCCCGAGTACGTCGCAGGACGGCCAAGTGGAAGGCATCGCAGACGGCGAAGTGATTGGCGCAATCCACGCAATTGTGACACATCCGACCGACGCCAGTATTGCCTATGTGGGGTCAGTGAACGGCGGTGTCTGGAGAACGACGAGCGCCACATCCGCGGATCCAGATTGGTCACCCCTGTTTGATCGTCAGTCGTCGTTATCGATTGGCGCCCTCGCCATGGACCCAACCGACCCACAGCGCCTCGCAGCGGGTATCGGGCGTTACAGCGGCTTCGCGCAGAATGGAGGCCGGCTCACCGGCATCGCCCTGACCAGCGACGGAGGTGAATCGTGGACCGAGATCAACGACCCACTGCTGCAGGGCGAGAGCGTCTCCGGAATTGCTCTCATTGGCGACGTGGTGCTCGTCGCGACGAATCCGTTCTTTGGCGGTGGCGGGATATTCCGTCGCGCGGATGCAACATCCGGCTTCACAACAATCTCCGGCACCGGCGGCTTACCTGCAGGCGGAGCATACGACCTTGTAAGCGATCCATCCGACCCGGATCGCTTCTATGTCTCTGTGGCTTCGGGCGGCCTCTATCGCAGTGACGATGCCGGCGTAAATTGGGTCTCCGTTTCCGAGGACGATACAGCGCTGAACTCGGCGATTACCGACGCCGGAAACAACAACACCGAGATGGCGGTCGCAAGCAACGGTCGCGTCTATGTCGCCGTTATTATTACTGGGCAGGTAAACTATATCGGGTACAGCGACGATCACGGTGATACATGGACTGCCATGGATCTCCCGCAGACGACCGAAAGTAATAGCGATATCGAAGGTTTACATCCGGGAGCCCACGGCGGAACGCACTTTTCAATCGCGGTTGATCCCACTGACCCAAACACCGTTTATGTAGGTGGTGATCGCCAGGATTCTCCTTTCCCGAATGCGATTGGAGCGAACGACTTCACAGGCCGACTCTTCCGCGGGGACACCACAATCGCCCCGACCGGCGCAGTTCCATCCCCGCAATGGGAACACCTGACTCATAGCAACAACATCGCGGAGACTCCTGGCGGCGGAACCGGCAATGGGAGCGCTCCACACGCAGGCTCACGCGATATCTCGTTCGACGCCAACGGCAACCTGATCGAAGTGAACGATGGCGGCATCTATCGCCGCACCGGACCACGAACCAACAGCGGCGACTGGTACTCGATGATCGGCGATCTTCAGATCGCGGAGATTCACAACATTGCCTACGACAACAACTCGAACGTGCTGATCAGCGGCAATCAGGACACTGGCACAACGTACCAGCTAGAAACCGGAGAATCGCTCTGGAAGACCATCAGTCAAGGCACTGGCGGAGATGTCGCCGTCGACAACGTGACTCTGGCGGGAGCCAAGCAATCAATTCGCTACACCAGCTCGCAAGGGCTGGCCGAATTCAAACGGTCAATCTGGGACGACGATAACAACCTCGTCAGCTCTGCCTCCCCGGCACTGACGGTGACCGGCGGAGGAGCACCTCTTGTCGGCCAATACATCACTCCTGTAGTGCTGAGTGAAGTCGCACCAACGCGGCTTGTCATTGGCGCAGGTAACTCGGTCTACGAGTCGCTCAACCAAGGCAACACGATCACAGAGCTCGGCGCGGGAATCACTGCTGACGCCATCGCCTATGGCGGCCACCGCCTCAATACTGCAAACCCCGACGTGCTCTACGTGGCGCAAGATGCCACGATCTATGTTCGTACGACTGCGGGAGGAGCTTTATCCGCCGTATCAGCACTTCCGCCAGGCGCGGATACTGTTAGTGACATTGAACTCGACCCCAACGATTGGATGCGAGCCTGGGTCGTCGACGGAGATCAGGTATTCCAAACTGTCAACGCAGGCGTCAGTTGGACCGACATCACCGGAAATCTGGTGAATGAGTCGCTGAGATCAATTGAATATATCTCAGGCCCCGTGCTGGATGGTCTGGTCGTTGGGGGCTTGGGAGGAGTATACAAAGCCACAGACAACAACTTTGCGGACTGGTCGTCCTTTGGTGTCGACCTGCCAAACGTCCCTGTGTGGGACCTGGATTACGACTCGACCGACGACGTTCTGGCCGCGGGCACGCTTGGACGCGGAGCTTGGACACTAGCCAACACCGGCCAATCGCTCATCGAGCCGGATCGTTTCGAAACCGCGCCGCTCGGTCCGAATAACACCCGCCAAACAGCCAGTCCAGTTGGAGTTGGCCTTGGCGTGCACGTCAGCAACGTGTCGCTGCACCTGCCAACCGATCAGGATTGGTATCAGTTCGAGGTCCTGCGAACAGACTCTCTCGACATCAGCGCCGTCTATGGCGAGACCGATGGTGTGCTCAACTTGCAGGTGTTCGACGAATCCGGCAATCAACTTGGCACCGGAACCTACAACAATGGCCGCAACACGGCTTCGCTCTCCAGCCTCCTGCCAGGCTCATACTACGTCAGAGTGGCTGAAACCGATAACTCGACAACATCTTATCAACTCGAGATCACACCAGGCGCCGGAAGTACAACCCGAGTCTTTTACGTGAACGACAGCAGCGTTGCGGATGGATATTACACATTGGCAACGGGCGACGATGCGAACGATGGTCTCACTGCCCACACACCGAAGGCCTCGATTCAAGATGTACTGGACGACTATGAAGTTGGACCAAACGACCTCATCGCAATTGATACAGGCAGCTACTCATCCGGGGTCACAATCACAGCCAGCGATGAAGGTGCCGCGTTCGCCGGAACTCCCGCCGGGAGCACGTACCTTGCCGGTGTTGGCTTCGAACTGGCAGACGCGGACAACAACTTGATCTACGGTCTCACGTTCACTGGACACGGAACCGGCATCTATCTCCACGAGGTCGGCGGTGTTTCTGCCTCGACCGACAACATCATCCGAGAAAACACATTTCACGGACGTTCGACCGGCATCAACCAGGGAGCTGGCGACATCTCAATTATCGACAACGTCTTTGAGAACACACACACCGGCGTTTTCCTCAGTGGCGCCGCCGGCGCAGTTGTTTCCGGCAATACCATTGTGGCCCTCACTCCAAACTCCATCAGCCACGGCGTGAGCGTCTCGTCAAGTGACAATGTCACCATCTCCGAAAACTCAATCTCCGGCGCATCCGTAGGGATTAGCGCATCCAACACAAAACTTCATCTCGCTGACAACGAACTTTTTGAGAACGATCAAGGCGCATCAATTGCATATGGCTCCGTAACGCTACATGGCAACCACATCCACAACAATGAAACTGGCGTTGAGAGTTACTACTCAAACCTCGTGGTAGGCGGCACGGATTGGACTGCCGCCACCGTCAACGAGATCGACCATAATACAACAGGCATTCACGTCATCGGCTCCGGAACCGTTCAGTACAATCGCCTGCATCGCAATGCAACTGCGGTCTCAACGACACAGGGATCACAAGCTGCGCCGATCCTGGTCGACCACAACGTCATCTATCGCAACAGCGACGACGGAGTTCTCGCGCACGCAGACAACGGAACACTGATCACCAGTAATACCATTTACGCTCCTGTTGGAGACGGTGTTCGCATTCAAGGATCATCTCAGAATATAGAGCTGCGCAACAATATTATCTGGGCAGAGAACGGCTACGCACTGTCCGTCGCCACTGACAGCCAGCGCGGCTTCGCGAGCGACTACAACAACCTCTTTGCAACTCGCGACGCCACCCATAACGGGCGCATTGTATCATTTCAGAAGGACTTCATTGACCTCTTTGATTGGCAGGTAGAGTCTAACTACGACACTCACTCGATCGGATACACCGCCATTGACCCGACACTCGATAACCCTCAGTTCGTCGATGTCGCCAATGACAACTATCAACTGCAGGATCTGGTCTCGACCAGCATTGACGCGGGAGACCCGTCGATCACTGTCGATTTCCACCTCGAGCCGAGTCCGAATGGCCACCGACTCGATCTGGGCGCTTACGGAAATACCACCCTGGCGTCGCAGTCGCGCGCGACGTCAATTGACGTTGATTACCCCAACTTCTTCACGGACTGGCCTGCCGCTGAAGGCCGTGGAGTGTTCTTCCGGTCGGTCAATGTCTCCGGCAACGTTGATATCGATCTCCTTGATGCGGCCGGCAACTTCGTCGCCGATATTGCGGTCGTCCCCGCAGAGGACGGCGCTGTCGGCTGGAGCCCACAACAAAGCGGAATCTCCGGCAGCGTTTCCAATCGCTACCGTGTCCGGGTCAGATCTGTAGACAACCCGGCCATCACTGACATCTCGCGCGAAGTGTTTTCTGTGCCCCCAACAGGCGGGGATTACTTCGTTGATGACGGCGAGAACTCCGGAGATCAGTACACGACAACAGCAGTCGGCAACAATCGCAACACCGGGCGTACGGCCAACGATCCCAAGGCCAACCTTGTAGCACTTCTCCGCTCCTACGATTTGGGCCCCGGTGACACCGTCAAGATCGACGCAGGCAACTACATTAACGTCAGAAATGTCGTACTCAGCGGCAACATTGATATTGGAGATGACGAGGGCGCGGTATTCACTGGGCCGACGTCCGCCGCAGCCGGCGTTGCAGTACTGGATCGCGCCAATTCATTCGCGGGCTCCACAAATATCGAACTCAACGACGCGGACTTCGTCACCCTGCAATACCTGACCCTGAGAGGTGCCGAGAATGGGCTCTGGGTAAAAAACGGCAGCACGCACTTCACCGGTAGTCACCTGATCGTCTCGCATAATACAACGGACGGAATTCGCATTGAGTCGGACTCCGAACTGACGGAAGTGGACACACTGACGGCCTCGCATAACGGCGGCACGGGCGTCGGCATCTACACTGCAATCAACGAACTGCGAGACAGCAAAGCTTTCAACAACTTGCACGGCATTGTCGTCACTGCAGGTCCGCAAGACGGAACACTGCGACTCACACGGCTGGATGTTCATGACAACTCACAAGTCGGCGTCAACATCTCAGCCCCCCGCATTGAACTCACCGATAGCTCGGTTCACGGAAACTCCACCGGCATCTATGCCTATTCCGCATCGGGCGTTCCGTCCATTATTGGATCGGTCGATAGCACAGGCGCGGCGTCCTTGGCTCCCAACGAGCCCGGCGCCAGTTCAGGCCGTACCGGCAACCGCGTATACGATAACCTGGACGTCGGCGTTTATGCCTATGGCAATATCCTGGTATTCGGCAACAACATCTTCGGTCAAGGCGAGGAGAATCGCAGCGGCATCGGCGTTCAATTGTACTCGGGCGCAACAGCGCAGAATAACGCGATTCACGACAATACCTACGGTATCTGGATGCTAACGGCGCCGTTCTACTCCAACGATACGGCGCGTGAGAATCTTGTGTTTAACAATTCCATCGCAGGAATCATTACGGACAGCGAGGACATTGTCGTTGGAAATACCATCTACTCCAACGCCATCGGAATTCAATCAGGTGGGTCGCCACACATCGAACACAACATCATCTACGGCAACGAGACTGATGGTGTTAAGCTGGTCGACGCTTCGGGATCGGATTCGAATCCTGCGTTGCTTCTCAACAACACCATCTATCAGCCCACCGGAAACGCAGTCACAGTAACGGGTGGTTCTGACCATGTTACGTTGCGGAACAATATCCTCTGGGCGAAGTCGGGCTACGATATTTCCGTGTCCAATGACAGCCAGACGGCGTTCTTGAGCGATTATAATGTGCTGCGCGTCACGGACACGGGCAAGGTTGCATTCTGGCAGGGCTTGGCGCGTCCGACTATTACGGACTGGCGATTGACGACATTCACCGATCAACACAGCCTCGCCGACGATCCACTCTTTGTCGACCTCGATGGATCCGACAACGTTCTCGGATACGGCAGCGTTACACAGAACGGAAGCGACGACGACTTCCATGTAAAGAGCACCGTGGGGCGATTTACGGGCTCGCTCGCACCTGTAATCACACATGCCACGGCAAGCCTACCGACCGCATCACCCGCTACTCCGGTGGCACTACCTGATAGCCAGCAGTCCGCCACAATCGACCGAGGAGCGCCAAACGACGAATTTGATCTCGAGCCAGCAACAAACGGCGGCTTCATCAACATTGGCGCCTATGGAAATACACCGCACGCCTCACTGAGCCCTGCCGAGTACGTCCTGCTGACTCGACCTGATGGCGGCGAGGTCTGGCCAGCCGAGCAGACATTCACAATCGATTGGCGAAGCCAGATCGTAGGCGGATACGGTACGGATGCCGGGTATCGAGATGACGTACTGAGCGATGAGCCGCAAGGGTATTGGAGGCTGAACGACGCAGTCGGCAGCACAGTTGCCGAAGATTCGTCCACCGCAGGACAGGACGGGACCTACAATGGCTCTATCGAACTCGACCAACTCGCCGTCTGGCCAACGTCGGCGGCCGCAGAATTCGACAGCTCGGACGACGTCGTCACGATAGCGGATGCGGAAGGTCAGCGCGGCGAATCCTTGTCGTTGGAGGCCTGGATTTATCCCACAGCCACTTTTGCCACCTATGACACTGTGCTGATGAAGACCACCAACGGCAGTTGGAGTGACGGGTATGGCCTGTACCTATCATCCAACGACGCCTCAGGCACCTTGCGGTTCTTCATCAACAACTATTCTGCCCATGCAGCAACCGCGGCGGTGCCCCTGAATCAGTGGAGCCACGTCGTCGCTACCTATGATGAAAGCTCCATCAAGCTGTACGTCGACGGAACGCTTGCCGGAGAAACTCCCTATAGCGAACCAATCAACCATAGTTCGAATACACTACGCATCGGAAGCGGCGAAGGTGGCTACAACTGGCGAGGCCGCCTGAGTGATGTCGCGATCTACGACTCCGTCATCCCAGATGATCGCATCGCCAGCCACGCCAACCACCGCCCCGAAAGTTCGGGCGCGGTCGATCTGGCACTCTACGCCGAAGGCTCTGAAACCCCGACAGCAGTCATTGCAGATGACGTTCCCAACGATGGCACGTTCCGCTGGACCGTTCCAGCGTCAATACCACCCGCTAGCAACTACCGTGTTCGGATCACTCATAGCACCAACGCCGCTCTGGTTGATCAGAGCAATAACGTGTTCCGTATTACGGAGCCAATTCATACCTACTACGTGAACGTGCCTGAGGACAGCAACCTCACCGACAATGAATACACGTCGGCGTCCGGAAGCAATTCCAATACGGGATTCTTCCCGGAAAGTCCGATGGCGTCGGTCCAGGCTGTACTCGACCGCTACGACCTGCGGGCTGGCGACGTCATCCTGGTAGACACCGGACGTTATTCGTTGACCGTCAACGTCAAAATCGAGCACGAGGACTCAGGTGTTGAGATCCGCGGGCCAGTACAAGCGGGTCACGACGCAGTCCTCGATCGCGAAAACCAGTTCGCTGGCAGCCACGTCGTGGAACTGGTCAACGCCGACAAGATCACCTTGAGCCACCTGACTCTGATCGGCGGCCAGGACGGCGTTCATGCAGCAGACGGATCCGACAGCGACCAGATTCTGATCTCCAATTCCGAGATTTTCGGTAACGCGCGTAACGGTATTCAAATCGGTTCCGGCAATGACTCGATATCGATCGCACACAATTTGATTCGCGGAAATGGATCACGCGGCGTGCAGTTCAATGGTAACGGTTCGATTACCAACAACACCATCTATTTGCATCCCACACACGGTATCGACGCGGCCACTACCGGCGGCACAGCCGCAATCATCATCAGCAACAACCGAGTAAACTCCAACGGCGACATCGGCATCATCATTGACACGAATGGTGGCGGGAAAATTACAGCCAGCCACAACGACGTCTTCGAGAACAGCACTGGCATTCAGGCAACGTGGGCGGGGTCATACGTAATCGAGAACTCAGTCCACGACAACAGCAACAATGGCATCCGGGTCAATGCGCAGGCCACCGCGACTGGCAACGATGTCTTCAGGAACTCAGCAGGCATATCCAGCGGATTCTATTTCGATTCCGGTGAAGTAATTAAGGGGAATCGAGTTTTCGCGAACCGGCAGGCAGGCATCTACTCCACCGGCGCGGACATCGTCTCCGACAATCAAGTCTACGCGAACTTGCTGGGTATTCAGGCAGTCCACGAATGGTCGCGTTTCACCGGCCAACTGACTAACAACCTGGTCTACGACAACATCGAAGGTGGCATACAGGTCTGGTATGCTGCGAGCGGCGCCGTAGTCCGCAACAATACCGTCCGCCAAACCTCGGGCGATGCCCTGCGAATCGGGAACTCTACCTCCGGTCTTGAAGTATCGAACAATATACTGTCTACAAGCGGTGGGTACGCTCTGTCAGTGGCCGCCAACAGTCAAGCAGGACTCTTCAGCGATTACAATATCTTCCAGTTCCCTACTGCAACGTCAGACGGTGGACTCGGGCAGTGGCAAGGTCATGACTTTGACTCTTTGAATGACTGGTTCTTCGCGCTCGGTTATGACCAGCACAGCTACGTCAGCAATCCCGGTTTTGTGCAACTTGGTGGTGCGGACGCAGCATTGGGATACTCGGGCTTAGCAAGCGGCGCAGCCACCATCGTCGACGACGGCGATGCAGGCTTCGCGGTGACCGGCGATTGGGAGTCACAAACCTCAATTGGTCGAGGAGATGGCGAACTTGAGCGAGTTTTCACTGACGGCCATCTCGCCGATGGCGTAGCTACCTGGACATTCACCGGCTTGACGCCGGGCGCATCTTACGAGATCGCGGCAACTTGGGAGCGAGACCCGGGACGCTATAGACATGACTATAGTACTGCGCGATTTGAAATTTCTAATGGAGGCCTTTTCGTAAGTCGTCGAGATGCGGTGCAGTACAGTAATCCAGACGAGTACCCCGAAGGTGAATTCTTTTCCGCCGATGGCAGCGACTGGCGCCCGCTGGGCACGATCGTTGCGACCGACGGCACACTGACAGTCCAACTTTCCGCAGCCAGCGCAGGACGAATCATTGCCGATTCGATTCGACTCCAGCAGATCGTCGGAGACCGCGGATTCGATGATCGTCCTGGATTTGCCCTGCAAACCGGCTCGGTGGGAGTCGATCAGGGAGATCCGCTAACCATTTTCTCAAGCGAACCGGCCCCGAACGGCAATCGTGTCAATATAGGGGCCGATGGAAATACTTCGCGGGCGACCAACAGCTCGAGTACTCAGATGCAGGTCCTCTCGCCTGAAGCCCTCGGCAAGGTGGGTATCGGTGATACTGTTACGATTGACTTCCAGTCGTCGGGCCTGACAGTGAACGATCCTGTTCTCCTGCTGAACGCAGGCGGTGGGGCATTCGAAAACTGGACCGCCAGCCAATTCGCTACGAGAAGTCAGTCCAGCACGATCACCGAGAGCATCGATCTATCTGGACTGGTAAATCCTGCCCCGCAATCGATCTACCAGTCATACGCGTACACTGACAACTACAACCCAGGCGCGCGTATGTCATTCGCGCTACCTGTCCCCGACGGAACCTATACCGTTCGCCTGCACTTCGTAAACGCGTATGGGGCCCAGCCCGTGAGTTCCGGAACATCGCAGTCTCAAGTGCTGGACGTACACGCCGAAGGGAACCTGGTCCTGGATCAGTACGATCTTCCGGCTGAAACAGGAAGTCAGTTCCGGGCGGATATCGAGACCTTCTCGGTAGCCGTATCTGGCCAGGATGGCCTGTCACTGGACTTCATCAATGAGGGATACTACCCGACGAGCCTCGCAGCCATCGAAGTGTTGCGTGCAGCCCCGACTGGTACCGTCGACCCTCGCGCAACCATTGAGGTGTCTCGCGACAACGGCGGCACGTGGGCGGCGGTTGGAAGCGATGTGGCGTTAGATAGGTTTGGCCGAGGCTCATTCAACTGGACGATCCCCCAAGGCTTTGAGACTCAAAGCACAACGGCACTTGTTCGAGTGACTTCTGGTGGGACCAGTGGAGTTTCCATTCGCCCGTTCCTGATCGCGCCTCAAGGAAACGACTATTACGTCAACGACAATTCCCTCGTCGGCGACGTGTTCACAACGGCCGTTGGTAACGATCTGAACTCTGGAAAGACCCCCGATAGACCGGTCGCCAGTCTCTACGGACTTCTGGCCAGCTACGACCTCGGCCCCGGAGACGTCATACACGTTGACGCCGGCACCTACCAACTTCTCCGATCGCTGCAGATCGATCAATCCGACGAAGGCGTGCGGATCGAGGGGCCATCCTCTGACTCCGCAGTTCTCAATCGCGGCATACGTTCAGGCTACTCCGTCATCGACGTTGTCAACGCGGACGATGTCACGCTCAGTCACCTGACTCTGACGGGCGCCAGCTTCGGTGTTCACGCCACAGGAAGCGCGAGACTCACGATCGCTGATTCCCAGATCTACGACAACGACAACACAGGCATAAGTATCGATAGCAGTAATACTGCCACGACATTGCGTGCCAATACAGTTTTCCGGAACAGCATTGGCATCAACCAGGGCAGTTCCGGCCTCATCGAGAACAATCGCGTGTTTTCCAACGGCGCTACTGGAATTACGGCGTCGAGTTCTGCTGATAGCAGCGGCAATCCAGTGCTCGTTGTTCGCAACAATACTGTTTCGGACAATAGTGGGGGTATCAATGCGTCGTCGAACTACGCCAACGGCGTCGCAGTAATCAACAACCGCGTCTTCGCGAACGTGGCCACTGGCGTAAGTGTCGCGGCCGGTGCATCTGCAACTGGAAACATCGTCTACGACAATCAGACAGGCATTGCGTCCGGATTCTCATTCGACAGCAGCGAAACCATTACCAACAACCGCGTCTTTCACAATCGCGGTACGGGAATTTACGGCACTGGCGGCGACTTGATCTCGGGCAATCAGATCTATGCGAATTCCGTTGGCATCCAGGCAGTTTCCGAATGGTCTAACTTTCATTCAGCACCCCAGATTCTCAACAATCTCATCTACGACAGCAGCAGTAACGGCATTCTATTACAAACGGGTAATAGCGCTTCAGCAGCCATTCGAAACAACACCATCCACCAGCCGATTGGGGATGCCGTTAGAGTTGCGGCAGGCGTCTATGCTGCTGTCGAGAACAACATCCTGCTGACCCAGGATGGGTATGCGATTTCAGTAGCTGCCAGCAGTCAACCCGGATTCTACAGCGACTACAACATCTTTCAGACTCCCGTTGGAACTGCAGATGGCGGACTCGGTGAATGGCAGAGTCGTGACTATGACTCCCTCAACGACTGGCGTTTCCAGGTTGGGTATGACCAGCACAGTCAAGTCGTGGATCCGCGATTCAACGATCCAGACGGCGCGGACAACATCTCGAGCTACAGCACGACTCCAATAAGTCCCGCAGTGATTATCGATGATGGAGCCACAGGATTCAGCACAACCGGTAGCTGGGTTACTGACGTCATCGGGCGTGGCGTCGGTGGCACCGAACTGCAGTCGACAGCAAACAGCGTATCGGCGAGCTGGACATTCAGTGGACTGCAGGAAGGTGGCACGTACGAACTCGCTGTGACATGGCACGAAAGCGGACCTTACGACCCAGCGAGTGCGGACGCCGAATACGCGGTATTCGACGGAACCACGCGGATCATTACGACAACGCGGAATCAGTCCTACCAAGGGCCTAACGACTTCACGGCCGACGGCGCGCACTGGTCTCGAATCGTTACGTTCATAGCCTCGGCTTCCACCGCAACGCTGCAACTGACTCCGATTACGGGTCATGTCGCTGCTGACGCCGCGCGACTGCAGCGCATCTCGGGGGATCACGGAGCGGACGATCGCGTCGGTTGGCGCATCCAGTCAGACTCGCCAGCTATCGATCAAGGAGATCCAGGTTCCGTTTATTCAGCAGAGCCACAACCCAACGGGAACCGCGTCAACATCGGTCATGAAGGAAACACAGCAAATGCTGGCACCAGCCCCAGCACACAGATTCAAGTGCTCTCACCCAACGGCGTCGAGAAGCTGGAAACTGGCAGCGTTGTCCCAATTGAGTGGCAGATCTCGGGAATCGGACAGCTTGATCCGGTGCTGCAATTGAACGCCGGGGGCCCGGCCATTGGCCGCTTCGCGGCTGACCAGTTTTTGCGAAGTGGTCACACAACAACGGGGGGAACCAGCAGCCTGATTGGATTGCTCAATCCTGCTCCCCAGGAAGTCTATCAAACTTATACGTACGGTAGCTCCGGACCCGGCTCGCAGTTCTCCTATCAATTGCCTGTACCGGATGGGACCTACACCGTGCGGCTTCATTTCGTCAACGAATATGGAGCAGCTCCGGCTGCAACCGCAGGCAACTTTGCTCAAGTATTTGACGTGTTCGCCGACGGGGCTCTCATCATCGATGACTATGATCTGCCAAGCGAAACAGAAGCCCAGTATCGAGCTGCAATTGCGAACGCATCGGTCACCGTTACCGGAGGCGATGGCCTATCGCTCGCGTTTCTTAATCAGTCATACTATTCGGCCACGATCGCGGCGATCGAGCTTCTAAGAGCGAATCCCGCAGGACAATCGGACCCGCGCGCCACGGTCGAGCTGTCTCGCGACAATGGCTCAACATGGACAACTCTTGCCACGAACGTTGCTCACGATCCCAACGGTCGCGGCGAATACTTGTGGACAATTCCTGCGAACTTCGAAACCGCAGGCAGCACAGCGCTGGTGCGCGTCGCTGTCAACCCCACAGATGTCTCAGATCGCCCCTTCCTGATTGCCAACAATGGTCGCGACTTCTACATCAACGACGGTCAAACGACCGGCGATGTCTTCACAACAGCCGTCGGTAGCGACCTGAATAGCGGCAAGAGCGCAGATCGACCCATGGCCACTTTGGCCGCACTGCTGGAAGCCTACGATCTTGAACCTGGTGATGTGATCCATGTCGACACGGGCAACTACATCACCGTGCAGAACATCCTGATCGGGGCGGAGGACGCTGGCGTCCGCATCGAAGGCCCCAGTGGGACGACCCCACGCGCGATCTTCGACCGCGACTTGACCAGTCAGTCGTTTGCTAACACGTTTGATATTCACGACGCAGCCGGCGTGACACTCGACAGCCTGGGAATTACTGGCGGCTATCACGGTGTGCTTGTTACCGGCGCGAGCAACCAATTCAACCTGCGCCGTAGCGAGATCTATGGCAACGCGCACGATGGTGTCGCGCTCAGCCAGAACGGGCACGAGTATCTCGTCGCGGACAACGTGATGCGCAATAACGGGGCTTCAGGCTTAAGCATTCGAAGTGATGGAGTAGCCTCTGGTAATCGCCTCTTCGGCAACGCTAGTCATGGCATCTACGCGATCAACGACACCTTGGATAACACTCTAGAGGTGCGCGACAATCTACTAATTGGCCAGGGCGGCACTGCGATTCACGCACAAAACAACATTCAGGCCATCAACAACACCCTCGTCAGTTCGGGCGGTGGCACCGGCATCTATGCGACCAGCGGAGCAACCGTCGCGGGGAATACTGTTTCTCGCTATGCGGTTGGTATCAGCACGAGCAGCGGCAACTCTTTTGGCGGCTCAACCGAATACGTTTACAACAACCGGGCATTCGCCAACAGTTCAACAGGCATTTCGGCAGACTGGGACGACATCGTTTCCGGAAACACATCGTATTCCAACTCAATAGGTATCCATCTCGATTACTTCCATGGTGAGGCGTCTAATAATATTGTCTACGCGAATACGAACTACGGCATCGAACAGACAAGCCGTCCCTTCTACCAGACAGGAGCGTCTGAGCTAGTTAACAACTCGGTATTCCAGGACGTCGGCGACGCGATTCGCCTGACGAACTCTTCAAATGTGCGGGTTGCCAACAACATCCTATGGGTCAATGCCGGTCACGCCCTGTTTGTGGATTCACCCAGTCAGCCTAACTTCCGGAGCGACAGGAACGTCATCGCACGCGGGCCCAATCCGATTGTGCCCGGCGATCTGGCACGTGCAGGCTTCTGGGGCGGCGAGACCCGACCAACTCTGGCCGATTGGCAGCAAGCTTCCGGCCAGGATATCCACTCGGTCGAGGCAGATCCTCGTTGGCTCGATATCAACGGACCTGACAACCTTCTCGGGTATACCACCGCGGGAGGCGGCTTCGACGGTGGGCGAGACGACAATTTCTCATTGCGGCGCAACTCAGTAGCAATCGACAGGGCGGATACTCACCTCGCGCCATTCACCGATCATGTCGGAGCGGCTCGTCACAATGACCAAGGCACTCCCGATGTGGGAACACCGGGCTACGCCATTACGGCATTGAGCAGCAGCGGTTTCACCGAAACTGGTGTCGCTCAAGGTTTCAGGAACTACGGTGCCTTCTACGACTTGACGCTACCATTCGCGTTTCCGTTCTACGACGACACATTTACTCATGTTAGCGTGTCGACCAGCGGTTTCTTGCAGTTTGGCGGGGCGAACGGCGCAGGCGATGTCTCCAACTCGACGAGCGAATTGCTTCTCAATGCGCGAATCGCGCCGCTTTGGGATAACATATTCACCTATAACGAGGGAGACGACGTTTTTGTCGATACGTCAGTCGCGAACCAGGTAACGATCCGCTGGAACGGGACGCTCTCCGAGAATCCGGGCGACCTGAACTTCTCGGTTACCTTGTTTGACACTGGCCGCATTCAGTTCCACTACGGGGCCGGAAATGCTGGCTTGACTCCCACCGTCGGAATTTCGCGTGGAGACGGCCGCCACTACCTGCTTGCATCATATGACGGCGCTAGTTCGCTGGCGCACGCCAACTCTGTGGAGATCGCCGCGACAGTCCTGGGGTTCGCAGATATTGGTGCGCTCGAGTTCCTGGGCGACAGCAACGACGAAGGCGCCCCGCGAGTCTTGTCCAGCACCCCAACGGCCCTGCACGCCGGAGGCAATGTCTCACAATCGCGCACGCAGTTACTGCTCAATATGAGTGAACCGCTCAACGTGGTCGATGCCAACGCACCCTCCAACTTCCTCTTGCGATCTCGGGGACAGGATGGCGCCTTCGACACGGAAGATGACGTGTTGTTCGAGATCACCCCCAGTTACATCGCGAACACGACCGTCCTGACGTTGTCCACCGGGATGACATTACCACTCGGCAGATATCGTCTGACCGTACTTGGTAATGCGGGCCTTAATGACGCCAGTGGGAACAAGCTGGACGGAGATGGCGACGGTCACGAGGGCGGCGACTACGTACGCGAGTTCGACGTCGTAACGAATATTTCCCCCACAGCAGCACCAGACACTTACTCGCTGGACGAAGACACAACCCTCTCCGTCCTTGCAACGACCGGAGTACTGGCCAACGACGCCGATGCTAACGGCGATCCCATCACCGCGGTTTTGATCTCGGGACCATCTCACGGGACGCTGACGCTCAACGCCAACGGGTCGTTCAACTACGTACCCGCCGCGAATTACCACGGCACGGATTCATTCACCTACCAAGCCACGGACGGGCTCGGATTCTCGCCAACCAGAAGCGTTACACTCACAGTCAATTCGATTCTGGATACTCCAGTAGCAGGGGCAAACAGCTATAGTATTGCGGAAGACAACACATTGGTCGTTGCGGGACCCGGAGTTCTCGGCAACGACAGTGATGGCGACGGCGACACTTTGACGGCTGTACTTGTATCCGGCACATCACATGGTTCGCTGACCCTGAATTCGAACGGCTCGTTTACTTATGAGCCTGTCGACGACTTCTTCGGGCAGGACGAGTTCCGCTATCAGGCCACGGACGGGAGCCTCTCATCCGGTGTCATCACTGTAACGTTGAACGTTACCAGCGTTAATGACGCACCGGTCGGAACAGCCGACAGCTTCAGCCTGCTTGCTGACACCGCGTTGAGTATTGAGGCACCAGGCGTGCTGGAGAACGATACAGACACGGAACTGGCGACATTGTCCGTGATGGTCGTGACCGGAACCTCGCACGGCACGCTGACCCTGAACCCGGACGGATCGTTCGACTATGTGCCTGCTACAGGGTACGTGGGACCAGACTCGTTTGTGTATCGAGCATTCGACGGGCTTGACCATTCGAATGACACGACCGTCTCAATCACGGTGCGTCCACTCAATACTCCGCCAGTTGCCACCGGTGAAGAATTCACCCTGTATGAGAATACAACTCTACAAATCGCAGCGCCCGGGCTGCTAACGAACGACATTGACGATGACGGCGATTCCCTGTCAGTGCTGCCGCTGGATAGCCCCGCTCATGGTTCGCTGACGCTCAATGGCGACGGATCATTCTCATATACTCCAAATTCAGGATATCGCGGCCCCGACTCCTTTACCTATCTCGTGTCCGATGCCACCGACTCGTCAAATACAGTGACAGTGATATTGAACATTATTCAGCCGCCCACACTGTCGATCGCGGCGACGAACGCCGGACAGCACGAGGGACACAGCGGCAACACTCCATTCACGTTCACGGTAGCTCGCGACGGGGACACAACCGTTGCCGCCACAGTGAACTACGCCATCAGCGGCAGCGGCGCGAACCAGGCTGACGCCGCTGACTTCGGCGGGACACTCCCCAGCGGAACAGTGACCTTCGCGGCGGGTGAGACCAGCAAGATCATCACCATTCACGTGACCGGCGACACAGTCGTCGAGTCTGATGAAGGGTTCACGGTTACGTTGTCGAGTCCTTCGACGGATGCGATTCTAGGAACAGCGACAGCGACGGGTTCAATCCTCAATGACGACGCGTCACTCGCCATCGCTGCCACGAGTGCCAGTAAGTCAGAGGGACACAGCGGCAACACCGCCTTCACATTCACCGTCACACGCACGGGTAATACCAGCGGTACAACGACCGCAAATTTCGCGATCACCGGCAGCGGCGCGAATCCGGCCAACGTCGCTGACTTCGGCGGAACATTCCCCAGTGGAACTGTGACCTTCGCGGCGGGCGAAACCAGCAAAGTTATTACCATCAACGTCACCGGCGACACGGCCGTGGAATCCGACGAAGGGTTCACGATCACTTTGTCAATTCCCTCGGCCGGAGCAATTCTTGGCACATCCACAGCGACGGGGTCAATTCTCAATGATGATGCCTCACTAGCCATCGCCGCCACGAGCGCCAGTAAGTCGGAAGGACACAGTGGCAGCACCGCGTTCACATTCACCGTTACTCGCACGGGTGACATCACGGGAACAGCCACTGCGAACTACGCGGTCACTGGCAGTGGTGCGAACGCGGCTAACGCCGCCGACTTCGGTGGCACCCTGCCCAGCGGGACTGTGACTTTCGCTGGGGGCGAAACCAGCAAAGTTATTACCATCAACGTCACCGGCGACACAGCCGTGGAGTCTGACGAAGGGTTCACGATCACGTTGTCAGATCCCTCGGCAGGGGCAATTCTGGGCACGTCCACGGCGACGGGGTCAATTCTCAATGATGATGCCTCACTAGCCATCGCCGCCACGAGTGCCAGTAAGTCGGAAGGGCATAGCGGCAACACCGCCTTCACATTCACCGTCACTCGCACGGGTAATACCAGCGGTACAACGACCGCAAATTTCGTGATCACCGGCAGCGGCGCGAATCTGGCCAGCGTCGCTGACTTCGGCGGAACATTCCCCAGTGGAACCGTGACCTTCGCTGCGGGCGAAACCAGCAAAGTTATCACCATCGACGTCACCGGCGACACAGCCGTGGAGTCTGACGAAGGGTTCACGATCACGTTGTCAGATCCCTCGGCGGGGGCAATTCTGGGCACATCCACGGCTACGGGATCAATTCTCAATGACGACGCCTCACTGGCCATCGCCGCCACGAGTGCCAGTAAGTCGGAAGGCCACAGTGGCAGCACCGCGTTCACATTCACCGTTACTCGCACGGGTGACACCACGGGAACAGCCACTGCGAACTACGCGGTCACTGGCAGTGGTACTAACGCAGCCAACGCAGCCGACTTCGGCGCCACCCTGCCCAGCGGAGCAGTGACATTCGCGGCGGGCGAAACCAGCAAAGTTATTACCATCAACGTCACCGGCGACACAGTCGTAGAATCCGACGAAGGGTTCACCATCACGTTGTCAAATCCCTCGGCGGGGGCAATTCTGGGCACATCCACGGCTACGGGATCAATTCTCAATGACGACGCCTCACTGGCCATCGCCGCCACGAGTGCCAGTAAGTCGGAAGGGCATAGCGGCAACACCGCCTTCACATTCACCGTCACTCGCACGGGTAATACCAGCGGTACAACGACCGCAAATTTCGTGATTACCGGCAGCGGCGCGAACCCGGCCAACGTCGCTGACTTCGGCGGAACATTCCCCGGTGGAACTGTGACCTTCGCTGCGGGCGAAACCAGCAAAGTTATCACCATCAACGTCACCGGCGACACAGTCGTAGAATCCGACGAAGGGTTCACCATCACGTTGTCAAATCCCTCGGCGGGGGCAATTCTGAGCACATCCACGGCTACGGGATCAATTCTCAATGACGACGCCTCACTGGCCATCGCCGCCACGAGTGCCAGTAAGTCGGAAGGACTGATTGGCAACACCGCCTTCACATTCACCGTTACTCGCACGGGTGACATCACGGGAACAGCCACTGCGAACTACGCGGTCACTGGCAGTGGTACTAACGCAGCCAACGCAGCCGACTTCGGCGCCACCCTGCCCAGCGGAGCAGTGACATTCGCGGCGGGCGAAACCGGTAAGGTCATCACCGTCAATGTGACGGGCGATACCATCGTTGAGTTGGATGAGGGCTTCACAATCACTCTGTCGAATCCTTCAACAGGCGCGGTACTGGGAACATCCACCGCCACAGGCTCAATTCTCAACGACGATGCCTCACTAGCCATCGCCGCCACGAGTGCCAGTAAGTCGGAAGGACTGATTGGCAACACTGCGTTTACCTTCACTGTCACACGTTCGGGCAATACGACTGGAGCTGCAACCGCGACGTTCTTGGTCACTGGCAGCGGGACGAATGCCGGCAACGCTGCCGACTTCGGCGGCATTCTGCCTAGCGGAACCGTCACATTCGCCGCCGGTGAAACCAGTAAGGTCGTCACGATCAACGTGACCGGAGACGCAACCGCCGAATCCGACGAAGGGTTCACTGTTACACTCTCGGGCCCTTCCGCTGGCGTTGTGCTGGGAACCCCCACCGCCACAGGGACAATTCTGAATGACGACGTCGCGGGATTCACGCTCACTGCAACTGACGCTTCAACCACTGTCAGCGAATCAGGATCAACCGACTCGATCAGCGTCGTACTGACAGCGCAGCCCGCCTCAAACGTCGTACTGTCAGTCACCAGCAGCGACACTGGAGAAGCAACTGTTGCCCCCGCAACACTGACCTTTAATCCCAGCAACTGGAACATCCCGCAGACCGTGACTGTGACGGGAGTGAATGATGACCAAATCGACGGAGCACAGAACTCAACGATCACGGTCAGCGTCGTTGATGCCTCTTCCGACAACGCTTTCGATCCGTTAGCCGATAAAACGGTGACCGTTTCCACAACCGATATCGGGATAGCCAGCCCCGACGTGACTATCAAGCTCACTGGGAATCAAAGCCTCGTCGTTCAGTCAGCCAACGGCAAACTGCAAGTTCTGATCAACAATGTCGCCGACACCAGCTATTCAAATATCTCTACAGCGACAGTGCGAAGCATTAGCGTTGACGGTGGAACCGGCGACAATCTAATTGATCTGCGCAACGTGACGTCAACGGCGTTCTCACGCACTGGCGGCGTCACCGTCTCCGTGCAGGGCGCCGCTGGCAAGGACACAATCTTTGGCAGCGGTTTCTCCGACGCACTCTCTGGCGGAGATGGTGATGACTCCCTGGATGGTGGTGCTGGCGACGACTCTCTCGATGGTGGACTCAACAACGACACACTCACCGGTGGATTTGGCACGGACTCCCTGGATGGTGGGGATGGAACAACTGACGTCCTCACCGAGTTCTCTGCAGCCAATCTGACTCTTACCGCCTTCGACCTGACCCGCAGTGGCGACGCCGACGACACCGACGAGTTCCTTGGCATCGAACGAGCCATGCTGCTCGGTGGCGGCGCAGCCAACGTCTTTGATGCATCCGAGGCAACTATTCCTGTGACGCTCTTCGGTGGTGGTGGTAACGACCTGCTGGTGAGTGGAAGCCAGTCAGATTTCATAGACGGGCAGGCAGGTGACGACACGATCACTGGCGGTAACGGCAATGATTCACTCGCTGGTGGCACCGGCAACGACGCATTCCGCGACATCGCCTACACCGACGTGGTGACCGGTCAAACGCGAACGATCACTCTGACGAATACATTGCTGAGCGTGAAGCAGGGTACCACAACGCTCGCGAGCGATTCGCTATCGGGCTTCGAAGTCGCCGACCTGACCGGCGGCGCCATGCGTGACATTATCAATGCAGCAGCCTTCACGAATACTGGCGTCGTAACAATCAGCGGTGGTGGCGGTAACGATGTGATCACGGGCACCGAAGGTGCCGACATGGTCTTCACCCTCTCTGGTGCGGACTCGATTGTTGGCGGTGGCGGCGGTGACACGATCTTCGCAGGCAACGGAAACGACACAATCATCGGCGGGAACGGAGCCGACAACCTCAATGGCCAGAACGGAAACGACACGATCGCGGGCGATGCCGACAACGATGTGCTCATAGGCGGAGCTGGCATTGACACCATGACGGGAGGCACCGGTAACGACTTCCTCAGCGGTCAAACCGAAGCGGGGCTGCTTATCGGTGGTGAGGGCAACGATACTCTCAACGGAAACACCGCCAGCGACACACTTCAGGGAAACGCTGGTGACGATCGATTGTTCGGCCTGCAGGGCAATGACGTCCTCGACGCCGGCGATGGAGCAGACTCGCTGGTAGGCGCGGCTGGCAACGACTCATTGAGCGGCGGCGGCGGTGCAGACACGCTGCAGGGAGATATCGGCGACGATCAGATTGATGGTGGTGCGGACTTCGACCGTATCAATGAGATCTTTGATACCAACGTCACGATTGTCGGTATCAAAGTCAGTACGGTTGGACTGGGCATCGACACGGTATCCGCCGTTGAACGCATTCAGATCAGCGGTGGCGTGGCAAATAACTTCTTTGACGCGCGTCAGGCAACCGTACCTGTCTTCCTGTCCGGTGCGGCGGGCAATGACACGCTGCTGGGAGGTACGAAAGCCGATGGTCTCACCGGCGGCGATGGCGACGACGTCATGTCTGGCGGTGCGGGTGGAGATATTCTCGACGGCGGAGCAGGTACTGACTACGTCTTCGAGAAGGCGGATACAAACTTCACCATCAATGGCCTGACAATCACTTCGACGGTCACGGGAACTGACACCCCAACCAACGTAGAACGCATCGTGCTGATCGGTGGAGCCGCTGCTAACAAGCTCGACGCATCCGCAGCCACGATCTCAGTCGTACTCCTGGGTGGCAAAGGCAATGACACGCTTCTCGGGGGTTCGACCGCTGACACCTTGAGTGGTGGTAACCGCGGTGACTCGACCGTTGCGGGAAGTGATGGCGTTGATTCTTTGAATGGCGGCGCGGGAGCCGACGTCCTTGAGAATGACACCGCCGATACGAAGGTGCTCGGTGCTGGGGACACGCAGGTTGCCGATGTCTTCACTCAATTGCCAAGCTGGATCGACACATTGTAGGCGCGTCAGGTTGCGAAGAATCTAAGCCGGCCTAAGGCGTTGATGCGGACGTCAGCGGGAGAAACTGACCTGAGTTGGATTTCTGTCCCAAGTCTTGCGAGGGCCAGGCTGAGGATGAAATGCTCACTAACCTGCGCCGACGAATGCTGCGCGGATGCCCAGAAACTATACCGAAGCGCTGACTGGAGGATTTAACGGGTTCTCGGCATGCTGTGAGTCGCTTTGGAGCCAAGTATGTCCATCGTTCGTCGCATTTGGGAGAGTGTTGTCAACATGGCGAAGACGTCGGCTATTTCAGAGGCGGAGTTGCAAAATCCCAGCGGCATGCCAAAGGCATTCGTGACGGCGTTCATCGCGGACATCGGACGTCTGGCGGAGATTGACCGCGAAGTGTCGCAGCGAGCTATTCGCTATGTCGTGGATGGAACGAACGAGGATGTGCTGCTCACGCTCAGCGGACTCGGCGCAGAAGCTGCCAGCGTGTCCTTCTTCACCTTCTCGAACAAGAATGCGAGCGGCAACCTGGCGAAGAGCGTGCGCCGCGAACGCACAAAGCTTTTGTTCCCGCCAAAGGACGCGGACCTGCGAGTCTGGGTGCGCTGGAGCCACGTCATCGACGCGATTCGGCGTGCGGCTGGCGTAAAGCAGAATTTCCCGGCCGCCATCTCTGAGGCGAGTTGGCAATTCCTGATCGAAATCAGTGCCTGCCAACAAAACGACTTTATTCATCAACGCCACCGCGGCGACGATTCAGCATGGTCAATGGAATTGGTCGAGCGATTTCTGGTGACGGCAGGAGATGACCCGTCGCAGATGATCGAGGCGCTGCTCAAGCCTGAGATCTTAGTTGTGCAATATGGCAATTGGGGCGCGGCAGCAAACCTCGCACATATGTTCTCCGAGTGGCCTGAATTCCTGCTGCGTCATATCGGGCACGTTCGAGCAGTGCTTTCCACCGCAACCGCCGATCAACGCGTGCATGCGTTTGGGCAACTGCAGCTTGTAAAGTTCGACTTCTCTCATCTTGTCGATCTGGTCGTCTCAATGGCAACGAGTTCGGCCAAGACGGTTCGCGAGACGGCGCTGTCGATTCTGGAAGCTCATCGTGAAGCGGCGCGGCCTCTGTTGGAGCAATCACTGACCGGTAAAGAAGCCGCTGTCCGACACGAAGCCGTGATCGCCTTGTGGCGATTGTTCGGAGACAAATCCGCGGACACGCTGCGAACGCATCTCGAATTGGAAACGTCGGCACGTGTGAAGCAGACCATCGAGAAGCTGCTGGCGGCATCTACTATCGCCGCTGAGTCATCAAAGATCGAAGATGTCTTGTCGATCCCACCGCTCGTAATAGACACCGGAGTCGTTCCGTTGTCGGAAGTAACCAAGCAAGATTTGCAGCGTTTCTACGAGCAGAGCTATGCCAGTTGGCTCAAACACTATGAAGCGAACCTGAAGCAATGGAACGAGCCGAATCGTGCATCTTGGATGTCGAAGCCAGAGAAGCCTTCTGTGAATTCCGCTGAAGCGGTCCGGGACGCGATTACGTTTCTCGAAGGTCGCGGCGATGAGAAAGACATCACAAACCATCCTGCGCGCCGATATGGCTGGCACCACGCCACTATGAAGTGGTCCGATCCGGAAGTGAAGCTGATTCATCTCGTGCGTTTCGCGGCTTGGGTGGGGCAACTGAACCTGAATCAACACATGTTTTGGTGGCAGACCCCGCAGTTGCTGCTGGATCCCGTGCGGACTCAGTTAGGGTTCGGGCTACGCGAAATGGACGCAGCGGTCGCCTCGCTGCCGAATGGCAAGCCGGGACTCGTCGTGAGAGAATACCTGCGTCAAAACTCGCGTTACTCCGGCTTCTGCGATTGGGAATCGGAAGCGATCTGGCCGGCCTTTGCCGAGCAGGCGGAAGTCCTTCGCGACACCTTAGGCGCATCAAAGAGTGGCAAGGTCCTGTACACGCAGGACTACGACTCCAGCGCCAAGCGGCAGAATGCGTTCAAAGTGCTGGCGATGTTTCCGCAACTGCCGACCGAGTTCGTGCCGTTGCTCTGGGACATCGCCCTGGGAGAGAGCAAGAGCGATCGACCGTTAGCTCAAGCGGCGTTGGCAAAGGTACCGGACAAGTCGCCGAAGGTGATCGTCGCGTTGAGCGATGGAAGGCAAACGATCCGGCAGGCAGCAGCCGAGTGGCTCGGCAAGTTGGCGGATGCATCGGCCATCGAACCGCTCAAGGAGGCGTTTCGCAAAGAGAAACAAGAACTCGTCAAAGGGACGATCATGGCGGCGCTCGATCTGCTCGGCGCCGACGTGAATGAGTTTCTCGACCGCAAGCAGCTCGCAAAGGAAGCGACGGCTGGGTTGGCGAAGAAGCGTCCCAAAGGCATGGAGTGGATACCGCTGGATCAACTGCCACCGCTCCACTGGGCCGACTCCGGCAACTCAGTCGACAAGGAGATTGTCGAATGGTGGGTTGTCCAGTCCATCGCCCAGAAAACTCCAACGTGCGGGCCGCTGCTGAGAAGGTATCTCAGCCTGTGCCGCAAGCCAGAGGCAAGTGCTTTCGCGAAGTGGGTGCTCTCTACCTGGATCGCATACGACACGCATACGCTCTCACACGAAGAAGCCGCTGAAAAAGCCAAGGCAATGGCCGATCAGCAGTGGGCGATGTATTCACAGCACCAATACTGGCTCGATGCCTACAAAGGGAATAAGGAGAACCTGTACCGCCAGCTTTTGGCCAATTTCTCAAACGATTGCCTCGGCTCAGCCATTAATGAAAAGGGGATGCTGGCAATCGTCGCAGCAGCGGGCGATCGCGAATGCGTCAAGTTGTGCGAACAGTACATCAAGCGCTGGTTCGGTTATCGATTGGCCCAGTGCAAAGCGCTACTGGACGTGCTGGCGTGGGTCGACGACCCGATGGCGATTCAGGTGTTGCTCGGTATCGCAAACCGCTTCAAGACGAAATCTCTGCGGCAGCATGCCGAGCAGTTGGTGTCAGCGATCGCGGAACGAGAAGGCTGGACGCTCGATGAACTGGCGGACCGAACAATTCCTGATGCGGGGTTCGCTCGCGAAACCGACGAGAACGGTGAGCCGATCGGTGACGACGCGCGCCTGGAGTTGGATTATGGTCCAAGGAAATTCACCGTTCGCCTCGATGATGAACTCGAACCGGTGATCACTCGCGAAGATGGCAAGACCGTTAAGAGCCCGCCCGCTCCGGCCAAAGATGACGACGAAGAGAAAGCGAAGGCTGCCAAGAAAGCATTCTCTGAAGCCAAGAAAGTTGTGAAGGAAGTCGTCAAGCGGCAGGCGGAACGGCTCTACGAAGCGGTTTGTACGCAGCGCGCGTGGCGATTTGATGATTGGTCGCGCTATCTGAATCAGCATCCGATCGCCGGTCGCTTGTGTGGCCGGTTGATCTGGGCGGCGTTCGAAGAGCCGACGACTGACGATGATTCTGAAGGTCGATTCCTCGGCTGCTTCCGCCCGCTGACCGACGGCACACTGACGGACGAAAAGGACGACGAGATTCAGTTCGATGGCGACTGCGCGGTTCGACTGGCTCACACCGCCAATGTGCCAGCCGAGTTGCAGGTAGTATGGACTCAGCATCTCAAGGACTACGACGTCGATCCGCTGTTCGTCCAGTTCGGCAGAGAGACGTTCAAGTTGTCAGAGAACGCTCGCAACGAAACCGACATTGTCGATTTCACGGGTCATCAACTCACGACGTTCAAACTGCGCGGCAAGGCGACCAAGCTCGGCTTCATTCGAGGTGACGCCGAGGACGGCGGTTGCTTCTATGTCTACCGCAAGCCGTTCCCGTCACTTCGAGTGCAAGCGGTGTTGGAGTTCACGGGGAGCAGCCTGCCAGAAGAAGATCGCCCGGCGGCGCTGAAGACGCTCTCGTTCACGACGATGCGCAGCGGCCACGAGGGGGAATCGTCTTGGTCTCCCTCAAAGATGCCACTCGGTAAAGTGCCGCCCGTGCTACTGAGTGAGTGCTACAACGACGTCCGACAAATCGCCGCCGAAGGGACTGGCTTCGATCCCCAGTGGGAGTCGAAGCAGTATTGGTAATGGAAATGACGAAGACGACTTCCGGTGAAATGCAGCGTGAGCCAGCGGAAGTTCGGTTTGCTGCCGAACTCGCTGCGTTGGCTCAGAACGACACAGCCGCGAGACCGCTCGGCTGGAATCTCAGCCCGAAAGCGGTGCGGACATTCATTTGCGGATCAGTGACTTCACCTGCCACCGGCAAGAAGTCGAAGAGGGGCGAGCCGGACGAACCGCTCAAGATCGCTCGCAAGTTTCATGGAGACGACGCACTGGTCGAACGCGCCATCGTGACACTAATGAGCAATCGCGGCTTGCTGCTGGTCGGCGAGCCAGGCACCGCAAAGTCGATGCTGTCTGAATTACTCGCAGCGGCAATCTCAGGTACGAGTGCTCTGACGATCCAGGGAACTGCCGGCACGACCGAGGACCAGATCAAGTACTCATGGAATTATGCCCTGCTGCTGGCCGAGGGGCCGACACCGAAAGCGCTCGTCCCCGCTCCACTGCATCGCGGCCTGTCGGACGGGCAGATGGTTCGCTTCGAGGAAATCACGCGTTGTCCACCCGAGATTCAAGACGCGATGATCAGCGTACTCAGCGACAAGCTGTTGCATGTGCCCGAACTGCAAGGCGAAGGCACGGTGGTGTTTGCCAAACCGGGCTTCAATGTAATCGCGACGGCGAACACGCGAGATCGAGGTGTGCACGAGATGTCCGCCGCACTCAAGCGACGGTTCAACTTTGAGACCGTGCCGCCTATCGCCGACAAGAAATTTGAGCTGGAATTGGTCATCGAGCAAGCCAGCGAGATGCTGACGCGGGCGGGCGTTGCGACCGTGCTCGAACCACAGGTGCTCGACGTGCTCATCACAACGTTCGTCGATCTGCGTAAAGGGCGAACGGAAGAAGGTGCCGTCGTGGAGCGTCCGCAAACCGTGATGAGCACCGCCGAGGCGGTATCCGTCGCGTTCGCCGCGGGACTCGATGCGAGTCACTTCGGCGATGGCCGGTTACGCGGCGAACATCTGGCACGCCAATTGGTGGGTACGGTGTTGAAGGACTCCGAGGAGGACGCGCATAAGGTGCGTCAGTATTTCGACGTGGTCGTGCAAAACCGCGCGAAGCGCAGCGAGCACTGGAAGTCATTCTTTGAAGCTCGCGGAGTGCTGGGGAAGTGACCGAACACTCACCCGAACGACTGATCGCGGACTTGTTGCCGCAGCTTTGCTCGAAGCGGCTGACGTATTTTCCGATACGGCACCATTCCCCAGCATGCGCGGCTCACGTGGGAAAATGGATCGAAGAACATCGGCCAGTATCCGTGCTCGTCGAAGGGCCGCATTCATTCACGCCGCTGATCGAGTTGGTCCTTGATGAAGACTGTGTGTGCCCCGTCGCGTTCTATACATCCTTCATCGACAAGCGACGTCTACTTCGCGATCCAGATGACAACACGGCCGAAATCGGCAAGCAGCGCGAACCCGATCGATTCGCTGCGTTCTATCCGTTCTGCGATTACTCACCAGAACTGGTCGCATTGCGCATCGGCCAGAAGGTCGGAGCGCGATTGCGATTTATCGACCTGGACTATGCGGAACAGCTTCTCGCGGGGCGTGAAGCTGCATCCAAGTCGGAGGGAATGCGCATCGAATCACTGACGGATGACTCGCATTTGAAACACAGCCAGTATGTGTTGGCACTGGCCCGGCGGCTCGGTTGCCGCGACTTCAACGAACTGTGGGATCACCTTTTCGAGACGCAATGGTTGTCGCTCGACACCCTGTCGTTCATGAGACAGCTTGCGACGTACTGTGCGATGGCTCGGCTGGATTATTCCGAAGAGGTCCTGCGTCGAGACGGCACGATCGCTCGCGAGGCATGCATGGCGGCGGCAATTCGCGATGAGCTCGTTCGCAACGCAGAGGAAGGCCGTGACGGCCCCGTGCTCGTCGTGACCGGCGGCTTTCATACCGCTGCACTGCCGATGCTTGTCCGGGATGCAAGCTTTCTACCTGCCAGCGCCTCAACCGGGATGCAGATTGAGCAACTGCCTGACGACGAGGTCGGTCATTGGCTAGTTCGCTACAGCTTCGATCAACTCGATTCGCTGTCTGGTTACGGCGCGGGAATGCCGAGTCCAGCGTACTACGACAGAATGTGGCGAGCGGCGAACGACGGTGCCGGTCTCTTCGATCACGTTGCCGCTGAAGTTCTCGTCGAAGTCGGGCGGATGACTCGCGAACGGAATCTACCGACGGCGATCTCGACGCCGGATGCCATAGCCGCGGTGCAAATGGCTCAGCGGCTGGCTGAACTGCGCGGACATCCGTGGCCGCTACGTGAAGATATGCTCGATGGCGTGCGATCCTGTTTTGTCAAAGGAGAGGTTAGCACCGAAGGGCTCGCGCTGTTGGCAATGGTCCGCGAGGTTCTCGCAGGGGATCGCGTCGGCCGAGTGCCTCGCGCGGCGGGAGTGCCGCCCATTGTTGCAGATTTTCAGCGCGAGGCTGATCGGCTGCGACTGAAGACCGACAGCATCGAACGCAGGCAACTGACACTCGATCTTTATCGCAAGCAGTCGCATCGCGAGATCAGTCGGATGTTTCATCGGCTGGACCTGCTGCACGTTCCATTCGCTCATTTTCTCAGCGGGCCAGATTTTGCTTCCGGTCAAGGTCTCGACTTGATGCAGGAGCATTGGCATGTCGGCTGGACACCAGCAACCGAAAGCGGATTGATCTCGGCGTCATTCTTCGGGACGACCATCGCCGAAGCTGCGGCATGTAAGCTGAGAGGGGAGATCGTGCGTCTGGCTGATGAGGGACAAGGCCGCAATACCCTGGCGGCAGTGGCAACACTGGTCCGAGCCTGCCGACTAGGGCTGCATCAGTTTTCGACTGAACTATCGCGGCTGATTGACGAGCACATAGCCGAAGACCCGTCGCTGCCATCCGTCGTCGCCGGGTTGGCTCAATTGGATTTGCTGACCCGTTCGCGCGAGCCACTTGAAGCCAGCCACCTCACCACGCTGCCGGCGCTGATGACCGCGGCCTTCCACCGTGCCTGTCGCTTGATCGACAACATCGCGACATGCCCAGACGAAGCGGCCGATGAGACGGTTAATGCTTTGCGAACAATCCGTGAGATTGTCTTGGAGCTTCGCGAGTCAGAGGGAGCGAGCACCTCGTTGGGAAACACACCGGCGCGGCTCTTTCATGCGGCGTTGGCGCGAGTCATCGTATCCCCGCCCGACAAAGCACAAGCGGCGGTTGTCGGTGCATCGTTGGGGATTCTTTTCGTTGATGGTCAATGCGACGAAAACCAACTGCTCGGCGTAGCAATCGGCTTTCTGAACGGCACGCAAGAACCGCGTAAGAGCTGCGGCATCCTGCGCGGCCTGCTGGCGACCGCGCGTGAGATCGCTTGGCAACTAACGGAATTTCTCGAAGCGGTGGATGCGCAGTTCGCCGACTGGGATGAGGATGCGTTTCTGGAATCATTGCCGGAACTGCGTCTGGCCTTTAGTGACCTGACGCCGCGCGAAACGTCTCAGGTCGCCGATCGAGTCGCGCAACTGCACGGCGAAAAATCGCTCGGAGAACTGGTGCAAACAGACCTCGATGAATCTGACGTGCGGCAGGCGCTGGAGATCACGCGCCAAGTGAGAGAGTCGCTCAAAGCAGATGGCTTGGATGAACTCGTGGCCATGAAAGGAATCTGATGACCTCACCACGCTCCGACACGCTGGCACGCTGGCGACTCGTGCTGGGCAAGTACGCCCAAGCCAACTTGCCGGACTGCCTCAACGGCGAGCAGCAGCGTATGGCGGAGTCCTTAGAGATGCTCTACTCACGCGAGTATCGTGGGCGTGGCGTGCGGCAATCGCCAAAACTTGGACCGGGATCGCTCGATCCCAGCCAACTCAATGTGCCGAAATGGTTGGGTCAGATTCGTGAGCTCTTTCCTAAACAAACATGCGAGCGAATCACGCAGCATGCGCTTGAACGGTACGGCTTGACGGAGATTGTAAAAGACCCGGAAACGCTGCGTTCGCTGGAACCGAGTACCGACCTGTTGAAAGCGGTGCTGACGCTGAAAGGCCAGATGCCGGGAGCAGTCACCCAGGAGGCTCGGCGACTGATCGCTCGCGTGGTCGAAGAGATCAAGAGGAAGATCGAGCAGCGAGTGAAGAACGCCATTGCCGGACGATTGAATCGGTTTCAGCACAGCCAGCTCAAAGTAGCTCGCAACTTTGACGCGCGCGACACGATCCGGAGAAACCTGAAACATTGGGACTACCAGCGTCAGAAACTGCTGGTCGAAGAACCGAGATTCTTCAGCCGCGTGAAACGGCACCTGCCTTGGGACGTAATCTTGTGCGTCGATCAATCCGGTTCGATGACCGACAGCCTGATTCATTCAGCGGTGATGGCCGGCATTCTCGCCAGCTTGCCGGTTGTGCGTGTGCGACTGGTCGTCTTTGACACATCGATCGTCGATCTCTCGGAGCATGTCAGCGATCCGGTCGAGGTACTCATGAGCGTACAGCTTGGCGGCGGGACGAACATCGGTCAGGCGGTGCGTTACTGCGAACAGCTCGTGTCGCAACCGCAGCGCACCGTGCTGACGCTCGTTACGGATTTCTGCGAAGGTGCGGACCCACGTAAGCTGATCGCGGCTTGTCGCCGTTTGCGCGAATCCGGCGTCAAACTGCTGGGTCTCGCCGCGCTCGATGCGGAAGCCAATCCGTGGTACGACGTCCAACTCGCGGGTCGTCTCGCGGCCGAAGGCATGGAGATCGCCGCGCTCACGCCGCAGCAATTCGCGCAATGGCTCGCGGAAGTGATGAATCGCGTAAGAACCTGAACGCTGCGCAACGGACGATCATGCTTCCCAAGGCTCGTGAACAACTTCGACAATTGCTGGCCTCGTTTGATGAGAACGGGTTGATCGCGCTGGCGAACAAGGGCCTGGTGCGGCGTGCGCAGAAGGATCTTGAAGCCGCTGGTCTCACGCACGAAGAGGCGGACGATGCAATCCTCGTACGTGGACCGGGCTGGACTGTCCGCATGCCCCAGCAAGGACCAACACACGCCACCGACGACACGAAGGCCACCGGGGTTACTCGTCAGATTCTGACGGCGACGATGTACCTGCGAGACGTGTGGGTGCGCGAACTTGGCGAGCCTGTCATCAGCTCTCGGACCAGCAGCGAATCCAGTGATTCAGAGCGTGATACCACCCGGCTTCCCGCAAGCACGATTCGCGAACAATTCCTGGCAATTGAAATCGAGACGCTGCGCTCGTGGGCCGGCAAACGTGCCTTTGAAGTGGGGCGACGCTTGTTGTCGACGACCTCCAGGATCGAAGTCGAAGAAGGCGCATGCCTCGTCGTTCGGTTCATCGAACATGACATTGAAGCTCGCGTACTGCCAGCGACGAACGTTCGCAATACGAACAAGTGGCTCGATCAAGTGCTTACGACCGCGCCGAAAACGCAACAAGCTGAATGGGTCGTCGCTGCGGCACTGGCGTTGCAGCAATTGGCGGGAGCGAGCATCGAACCTGCTAACGAGTTGCTACCCAACGACGAAGGCGCTCCGCGTTTGCAAGCTGAAGTGCTGGTGTCAGTTCGCGATCTATTGGCATCAATGATAACGACCGGCCTTGCTCATCCGTCACCACAAATGCGTGAGCGACTCCTGACTCTGTCGGTGTCGGCCACTGGAACTCACCTGCCGAGGCTCGCGCATTTGCTGCGATCATTGGCGGACGACGTATCGCTCATTTTGGTCCGTGATGCAAAAGCCGACACCGCGCGGCTGCTCGATCGTCTGGTCACGGCAAGCGTCCTCGCGCTGGCCATTGCCGCCGCGGGCAAGCGACCGGCTCCCTCGTTGGTCGGCCAGCCGCGCACGGAGTATATCCCCGTTGGCAATTTGACGCTGGCGGGATTGGGAGCCTTTCCTTGGCGCACTGCCTCTGGGTTCGAGGGGCTAACAGTTTTGTTTTGGGAGGCCGGCCAGCAGCGGGTGTTGACCTGGTCTAACAGCCGGCCAATCTCGAATGCTGGTCGCTTCGATATTGGCCAGATCTTTCGCAGTGAAACCATCTGGCGAGGTGGCCCTGCGGCGGAACAACTTGCACGCAGCAGATTCGTGTTGAGAGACGCGCGATTGAATGGATTGGGGCGGCTATCAGCGTCTCAACAATCCACGATCGGTGACATTTCGCCGTTCTCAGTCGAGTCACTCGACTTCGGTTGCCGAGCAATGACCGACTGGCACGCTCTCGCGACGTATTTGCGACGCACTTCGTCGCTGGGGTTGCGCGAACCCGATCCACAAAGTCGTTGGGTCGTTCTACAACCTCGACGCTGGGGTGAGCGCGTCTTCAATGAATTGCAACAACGCTTCTCATGGAGCCTGGTGGATCAACACGGAGCCTCGTTGGAGGTTTCGCTGCCGTGGGCTGACATCCACGAGAAATCGATCGAGTTCCTGGAGGCGGTGAAGCCAGATCGCGATCAACTCACAGCGGTCGTCGTCCGAGTTTCGATCACAGAAGGTCAGGTCTTCTTTGAACCGCTGACGTTGCTTTCGCGAGGAACTTCGCGCGGCGATCAAGTGCTCTGTCCGGCGTTCGATTGGTCGCGCATTCAATCAACACAATCCTCGTTACTCGAACGCCTGCGAGCCAAATTCGGCCGCGATCGGATCGCCACGACCATCATGGAAGAGGAGGACTCCGACGATGTCCCCTACAGAGAATCTTTGCCCCCCAATTTGGAACGACCGCTCGCGGAAGTCGAATCGCTCCTGCTGAGGATCGCCGAATCCGGCACCGCGCGGCTCAATGAGCTGACCCGCTGCCACCTCAATGAGCTCAGTGATGTTGCCCGCCGTCTGAGTCTTTCAGAACTGGCTCCGATGCTGGAGCGTCTCGCGACTGAAAGTACCACGGCACAGAACGTGATCACGACCAGCTATCTCAGCCGCCTGCACCGCGAGGCTTGTCGTCCGCATTCCGACGACAAAGTTGGTTCGTAGAAGTAGACGAAGCCCTATTCAAAAATGGGCGTCCTCAGGTGCAGGTGGTCTGCCTTGGTGGAATCGAGCTTGGGGTACAAGGATTGTTGTGGAGCGTGTCGAAGCCCCCTTCCTCAACGCCCGAGTTCGCAAGCTCTACACATCCAAAGCTTCGGTCGAATCGCCAAACTTGTCGAGCTTCAGGCCCATGCGATCGGCAACTGTCATCAGCAGGCTTGAGAACTTGCGGTTCTGGCTCTTTTCGAAGTCGAGGGTGCGTCCCGTTTTGAATGAACCACCGAGGCCACCAGCCATCAACAACGGAACGCGCTCGGCGCTGTGAGCGATCCACTGTTCGTTGGCGATCATGATGCACGAGTTGTCGAGTACCGTGCCATCGCCTTCTTGTGTGGCCGCCAGCTTGTTGACCAGATACGCATACTGCTCGACCCAGAATCGCGAGATCGACGCGAATTCCTTCCCCTGCCAGCTGTGAGAGAAGCTGTGGTGGTCGTCTCGCAGGCCCAGGAATGGATAGACCTGCCCTGAGAGATTGTTCGTGAGCAGCATGGTCACGAGACGCGTGCGGTCGGTTTGGAACGCCATCGCGATGACGTCGCACATCAGCCGAGCGTGGGCATCGAGCTGATTGGGCAAACCATTCGGCGGACGCTTGGCCTTGATGGCATCGCTGGCCGCATCCTTGTCGTCCGCCTGCAATCGTTTCAGTCGACCTTCGACTTCGCGGACGCTGTTGGCATATTCGTCGATCCTCGCTCGATCAGAGCTCGAGACCTTACGAGTTACGTCGCCGAGTTGTTCTCGAACGAGGTCGAGGACGCTCGCATGAGTGCGGTTGCCCTTGCTTTCAAACAGGCTGTCGAACGCGAGCGACGGATACATCTCCGCCGGCACGGGCGACACGGGCGAGCTCCACGAGACATGCGACGCATACATCATGGAGTAGCCGGACTCGTGGAATCCGCTGATTGGACGTTCGCAGGCCAAGACCAGACTTGGCAGAGCCGTCGCATCGCCGACTCGCTTCGCCAACACTTGGTCCAAGCTGGCCGCAGCGCGAATTTCGCGACCACCGTTCGGATGAATGCCGCTCAGAATGCCGGCCGCCCCCTTCGCATGCCCGTCACACACATTACCCGGATGGCGGAGGCCATGGATGAAATTCACCTTCTCCTTCACTGGCTTCAGTGAAGCGAATGCCGGGCCGAGTTCCAGTTCCGAGCCACTGCCCTTCGACCACCACTCGTCTGGATGAATGCCGTCGCCGAAGAATAAAAAGCCGAAGCGTTTCGGCGGTGAGTTCTCCGTTCGTTCCGCTGCTGCCGCACGGATCGATTCGAGCCACGGCAAAGCCACCGTCGCTCCCAATCCCTTCAAAACCACGCGACGCGAGAACAAAGGAGAACTCATTGTCATCTCCAGGCAGGATGAAATAGGCGGGCGTGTAGTTTATGGAGGGTTCAAGCCAGTTGCGAAGAGAGAATCGTCGGTGTTGCTATGGACTTGCGACCGCATAGTCGCGACCGCGTTGCTGACGGAATTGCGGGCTCAACACGACGGTTTCGAACAGAACAGAGAATCGACCTTCCGCTCTGAGCTTCGTCTGCATTTCCTGAAGTAGCGGCTCATCCGACAGGATGACCGACCGGCCGAGGGCATAGCCCAGGAACTTGCGGCACAGGGTGCGTTCGAAGTCGTGCAGGCGCTGCTTCTCGACGTAATCGATGAGACCGGAAATCCCATCTGCCGTTTGGCCGCCAGGGAGCGGTCCGGTAGCTTGAATCGTGCGGCCTGCAAGATCTTGTTTCCGCGAACGGCCGACGGCGTCGAAGCCTTCCATCGTCAGGCCCAGGCCATCGAAGTGAACGTGACACATCGCGCATTGCTTGTTGGACGTGTGCTCGGCCAAAAGTTCGCGAACGGTCTTGGATGCCTCTTTTTCCGTCTTGGGCAACTCGGGCACGTCGGCAGGCGGCGGCGGGAAGTGTTGGCCGAGCAGATGATGCACAACCCAGAAGCCGCGTTTCACCGGGCTGGTCCGTTGTCCGGCAGAGTTCTTCGCCAGGATCACCGGCAGGCCAAATAAGCCGCCTCGTCCGATACTCCGCAGGCCTTCGACTCTGAACCACTCCTCTTGCGCGCTGCGCGATTGCCCTTGGCTCCTGAATTCCGAAGTTCGCTCGTTGTGCAGGCGGCGATACTGATTCTCGACGGAACCACCATAATACTTGGCCAGGGGTTCGTTGACGAAGGTCACGTCGCCGTGCAGCAGTTCGCGAACAGGCTGGTCCTGTTGAATCAAGTGGGTGATCAGCCGGGTCGGTTCCTCGAACATGGATTGCCGCAACGCTGCGTCGTAGCCGGGGAACGTTCCCGGCGGAATCGGATCCTTGGAGAGGTAATCGCGGTATCGCAACCACTGACCGAAGAACTCGCGAGCAAATGCCTCGACCTTGGGGTCCTTGCGCATCCGCTCTAGCTGCGATCGCAGAACAGCTTCGTCATTAAGCTTCCCGGATCGAGCCGCTGCGAGCAGTTCTTCATCAGGCAGCGAAGACCAGAGGAAGTAACTGAGTCGGCGTGCCAGCGCGTCGTTCGACAGCGGATGGACGTTGCTGCCCTCGGGCGTTTCCGGAATGCGATAGAAGAAATCCGGCGACATCAGTACCGCCGTGAAAACGCCGCGCAGCGAGTCCTCAACGCCCTGCCCCTGCTTCCGCAGTTTTTGATAGAGCCCCCGCAACGACTTCGCTTCCTCAGGCCGCAACGGTCGACAATACGCCCGTTGAGCCAATTGCTCCAAATCGTTGAGCGCGACCGGTTCCACCTGCTTCAAAGTCTCATTGTGTTTGGCCAGACCGGCACGAGTTTGCTGGAAGAACCCGTGGATCAAGTCAAACTGCGAGCTAGGCTTCTCGGGCTCAATCGTACCCTCAACCAGTTTGACTCCCATCTTCTCGAGATAATGGCGTTCGAACTTAGCCAGCAGGTCTTCCTCAACGAGTAAAGGATCCTCGGATCGCAGGAAGTCGAATCGCTTGTCGTGCAGTACGTGGCGCTCTGCCCGTTCGAACCAGACAAATCCACGGAGCAATGTCTCAACACTTTCCGTGACGAAGTCGAGTTCATTCCACAGCCGATCCAGCTCTTTTCGTTCCGCTTCGCTCAAGACCTTTTCGACGAGCGGCTGATCGTCGCGGAAGAATCCTTCCACCAAGTGGAAACCAGCAGCGAGCCCGCGATTGGCGTCAACGTAGTAGAAGCGGTTAGGGAACGCCTGACAGAACCGGTCATTCGATGCGGCCAGACCGTTCGCCAGTTGGCTCTCCGGTCGCAGCAGCAATTCAACATTCGAGCCGGCCCGTTCGGCGGGAAGTTTTCCAATAGCATGCTGCACGTAAACGGCGGACTCGGGACTCGCTTTGGTATCGAGTTCACATTCGATGAGCAGTTGCTTCTCCCGCACCGCTTCGACAGCCGATGGGCTCAAGGGGATCTCAAGCGTTGCGGGTGCCTGAATGGCGAGCGCATCTGCATCGATCTCGCCACCTTGTGGATGCTTGCCGAATCCCAAGCGTTGCGCGACGTCGGGACTTTCGCGTTCCAGCAATGCTCGCAACGTCTCGACTGCTTGATTCTCCGCGTCTTTGTTGTTGTTCGGCAGATTGTCGGACTTGCTGAAGAGCATGCGTCGAAGCACAACCACACCGGATGCGCTATCCAACGCGGGTTCAATTCGCAGGAACAGCGTCGTTGATGAGGCCTCACCCTTCTTCACCGGCAGCCGCCCTAGCCTGAGCAAGTGGCGTGACTTGAAGGCTGCGGGATCGAACTTATCGCGACTCGCAGCGAACTTGGCTCGCATCGCAAGATGCGCGATCGGCCAATTCCCGGCCCCTGGATTGATGAGCGGCGGTTCCTTCGGTGACAACCGCGCCCGAACGAAGGCCACGAACTGCTCTAACTCTCTCAATTCAGAGGGCTGTTCTTTGTCGCCTTTAGGTTGAGGCAAGGCTTCCCACCTGGCACCAATCTCCTTCAGGTAGCCACTGCCGGTCTTCGCTTCGTCGAGCGTCTTCAAGACCAGCGCGAGATACTTGCCGCTCAGCCCACGTCGCTGCGCCCATTCTTCGACAGTCAACGCACGATCGGCGTCGCCGCGATGTCGATAGCGCCAAGCTGATTCAAGGTAGTCGCCGATCCGCACATCATGATCACGGTAGAAGCCGATAATAGCCTGCTCGGTGAGCTTCTTGCGTTCGTTGTAGGACGTCACCGGGAACGGCGAAAACGCGATGCCATGCGGCTTGAGGACCAGATGCTCGGAAGCAAACTGAGCCGCGCCGAGGTACTTGTTCAACAGACTCGGCGTCATGCCTAGAGCTTCGCCCGTGTTGTCGAATCCCTCGCCACCTGCCGGGTCGGCGGGAAACTCTGCTGTCGGCCGAATCGCCATGCCGGTCAGATCGCGAATCGACAAATCGTACTCCGTGTTCGACAGGCGCCGCGGCAAGACAATCCCCGGATCGCCAGCATGCTTCTTTGCCTCGGCCAACAAGATGGTTTCAATCGCCGCAACGACTGCGTTGCGTTCTTCGAGCGTCGGCTGAAGCTCACCGTCCGGCGGCATCTCGCCGTTGCGAATGAACTCGACGATGTTGTTCCAGTGCCGAAAGTTATTCGTGACGTCGCGATCGCCAGAGTATCGGGTGAGATCCAGCTCCCCCTTCGCCAGCTTCTTGTTGTGACAGCCGTTGCAGTACTTCTTGGCGAAGGGCTCAACCCGCTCTTGAAAGACATCAGCCGCCGAGGCCCACTGCGCCAGAGTGCCAAGCACGAATCCTGCCAACAGTGTCCAACACCAAGATCGCTCAGTCACAGTGTCCATCTCCGCTCGTTGGTTGATTAAGACGGACAACGCAATCCGTCCTAACGAAGTGGCGGACAGGATTGTCCGCCCTACAACCCAAATACCTACTTCTTCAGTCGCTCGATCAAGAACGCGTTCGCATTCGGATACTTCGGGGTTGGCCCGCCGGTGTAAGTCATGTGGCCCTCCACGCCGACGTTGTTGAGCTGTTCCATCAGCATCAGACCGAGCATCGGCGAGTGCGTTGGGTCGGGATGGTTCTCACCCTTCTTGGCTCCAGCCACGCCGCCGTAGAACAAGCCGATTGGCGGATCGTCCTTCGTCAGATGCGACATGGGCGAGTATTCCTTGATCCAGTCAGCGATCTGCTCCCGCTTCTCATTCACCTCGTTGAGATCCTTCATTCCGAAGGCATGCGCGCCGTAGCTGTAATTCGGCATCCATTCGCGCAACGGAACCGGGTCGAGCGTGACTTGAGCACCATTCACCGCAGCGCAGTACAGGCGAGTCGATTCGCGTGCGATCGGATCTTCACTCTTCGGATCGGCCATGTCGTCATGAAACGCGAGCCACAACGATGAACAGCCGCCTGCCGAACCACCCGTCGCGCCGATGCGGACTTTGTCGATGTTCCATTCCTTGGCCTTTGAGCGGACGAACTGCAACGCGCGAGCCGCATCATGCAGCGGAGCCTTCACCGGCGGCTTAACGCCTTCTTCGACACCATTCTTCACGTAGCGATAGTTGATCGCCGCGACGGAAATGCCCGCGTCCAGAAACGGCTTCACGTTGAAGCCCGTCTTGCTGCCGTTCACCCAACCGCCGCCGTGAATGTAAAAAACCAACGGAGTCGGCGTGTCTGACTTCGCCTGATAGAAGTCGATCACTTGCCGTTCGTGGTTCCCGTAAGACACATCAGCCTGCGTCGGCGGCATGACATTCTTCGGCGGCGCCTTCACCGCTGGCTTCGGCGTTTCCTTATTCTCGGCTTTGCTGTCTTGAGCCCAACTCACCTGGCCGGATAAAGCCACAAGCATGAACATGCAGAGGAAACAGCGTCTTGGCATGCTGAACTCCGTTGAAAAGAGGTTGGGGTATCACACAGGTTCGCTTCGGCAGTATCAGATCGACGGCCTGCATCAGCGAATGCGGATTACTGACAAAGTCGGGGATAGTGTTGCTGAGGCGTGTTGGCGTTCACGCTGGGGTGATCATCGCGGAAGCCGGGGCGGGAATCGAAAGCAGCTGCAAGTGATCCTGTGACAGCGGGTAGACCACTTAACGACATTACTTTGCTCGTTCCCACTCAACGAAACCAGTCTTACCGACAAAAATTCTGAACCTACTCCGCCTTCTTCGTCGCAGCTTTCTTCTTGGCTTTCTTGCCGGGGCGGTCGATGTCTTCAGGACGTGCGGTTTGAAACTGGTCAAGGGCCGATTGCAGCAGCTTCGCAGCCGATGCCGCGTCGCCCTTGAGGGACTCAACTTTCAACGCATGCTTTTCCTGGATGTCCTGTTGGAGATTGAAGAACTCGCCGTTGCGGTAGAGCTTAAAGCGTTGATTGAAGGCGAACTCTCGCACGGTGAGGTCGGCTCCTTGACGCGGCGAGTACCACGAATAAATCCATTCGCGAGATGGTGCGGACTCGCCGCGCGACGACGGGAGAAGGCTATGGCCATCCAGCGTCAGTTTTGCAGGTGGCTTTACTCCGGCGGCATCCAGCAGTGTGGGCAGGAAGTCCGTACTATCGACGAGGTCCTGCTTGACCATGCCCGATGTCACACGGCCCGGCCAGCTGACGATCAGTGGCACGTGCATTCCGGCGGCAGTGGTGGTGCCCTTGCCACCGATCACCACTTTGTCTCCCATCATGGAACGAGTGCCTTTGCCGGTTCCATTGTCGCCCAGAAAGACGATCAGGGTATTGTCCCGCAACTTCAAGGCATCGAGCTTGGTGAGCAGTTTGCCAATCAGCTTGTCCATATACTCGACCATGTCGCCGAAGTGTTTGCGGTCTTGCTTGGCCTCTTCGCCCTGAGTCTTGGCATCCCACGAAGCACTATCTGGGGTGGGCTGATAAGGGGCATGAGTCAGCATCATCGGGTAGTAGAGAAAGAACGGCTTTTCCTGATGGCGAGTCACGAAGTCGATGGCGTAGTCATTCACCAGGTCGGGGCCGTATTCGCCGTGAGAGTAGTCTTTCTCAATGCCGTTGATCTCCAGACCCGGATTGGCGTAGCGCGGTGGTCTACGCGTGTGCTGCCACAGGCAAGACTCATCGAAGCCAAACTTCTTCGGCAGGTCGACGTCATGGCCAAGTTGCCATTTACCCGCGATGCACGTGGCATAGCCCGCGTCCTTCAACAGGTTGCCAAACGTCACGGCACGCGGATCCAGCGTTCCGAAATTAATATAGTTCCGGACGTTGTATTGGCCCGTCATCAATTGCACTCGAGTAGGAGTGCAAAGCGGCTGCACATAGCAGTGTGTGAACCGGACACCTGTCGCCGCCAGCTTGTCGAGGACTGGAGTCCGATAGCTGGTGCCACCATTGGCCCCGATGGTCTCGTACCCGAGATCATCGGCCATGATGAGGATCAGGTTCGGCTTCTTGTCTGCTGCAACTGCGTGACCGGTCGGTAGTAGGTGAGCCGCAGCACCGAACCATCCCAGTAGCAGTAATATGAAATAATGTCTCATGGCGTGATGACCTTTAAGTTCGTGATGGAGCCCTGAAAGCGGTCCTTGCCTGTGTAAACCGCGATGGGGTTTCCATTGTCATGCCCGACGCAAAAATCTTCCTGCGGCTGACGGCCGATAAGCTTATTCGCCTTACCCGTGACAGGTGGGTGGTCGCCGACCTTGAGAGTCATGGTGTTATCAGCCCCCAGCGTGGCGACAACGCGATCTTTGCCTGAGAACTCAGTGACGGCCGTGATCTCTGTGAACGACGCCCCGACCCCCGTACGGACCACAAAGGCAATACGTCCATCCTTCAAGTGCAAGGCGTAACCCGCGCTGAGTCCACCGTGAGCCAGCACAACCGTATCGCTCTGCTTGGTTTCGACGGTGCAGGTGATAGTAAATCCCTTGTTGGCCACTTGCGGGGCCTTGGCCGAAGGCACCGCATCGCCCGGCTTAAGGCGATCGAGGTTCACGGGCTTGGCGGTTCCATCAGCTTCCGCCGTTGGATAGAGAGTCTTGGGGTTCGCGACCACTCCCGCAGGTCGGCGCTCCGTCGGGGAGTTACCACCAATCGCAGCGCCCATCTTGTCAGCCAGTTGCTGAAGCCTCGCAACGATGTCGGGATGCTGAGCGGCCACGTTGGACTGCTCACCAATCTCCGTATCGAGGTTATAGAGTCGGAGAGCGTTACCGCTGGCGTCAGTGTTTGCGTCCTTGCTTCCAGTCCCTGGCTGAGGCGCGATAGCCAGCTTCCAAGGGCCTTGCCGCACGGCCTGCAGGTTGTAGCCCGAGAAGTAGTAGTGCGCTTCGCGTTGAGATTGGGTGGTCTTACCAAACAGCAATGGCGAGATATCACGGCCATCAATGACCGGCTGGTCTGGCACCTTACCACCGGCGAGCGTGACGGCTGTGGGCAGCAAATCAATTGTGCCTGCGACGGCATCGCACCTGCTGCCCGGTTCAATCTTGCCTGGCCACCAGGCGATCGTCGGTACGCGCACGCCACCTTCCCACGTACTGCCTTTGCCTCCGCGCAACGGGCCTGCGACACCGCCATCCGCTCCCTTGACCAGCCACGGTCCGTTGTCCGTGGTGAAGACGACGAGTGTGCGTTCCGCGAGCTTCAGTTCGCGCAGCGTATCCAGCACCCGTCCCACGCTCCAATCCACTTCCTCAACCCAATCGCCGAAGCGGCCATTCGCGGACTTGCCAGCAAACGCAGCGCCGGCATGAATGGGCGTGTGAACCGCCGTATGTGGCAAATACAACAAGAATGGCTTCTGCTGGTTCTCACGAATGAAACCGACGGCCTCGGTTGTGTATCGCTCGACGATTCTGCTCTGAGCTTCATCAGTGAGCAGTTCGGCAACCGTCTCGTCGCGCAGCAAGGGCACAACTCGCTCACCCGTTTCAGACGACTTGCGTTGCATGTCGTTCGAATAGGGAATGCCGAAGTAGTGATCGAAGCCTTGCCGCGTCGGCAAAAACTCGGGCTGGTCACCAAGGTGCCACTTGCCGACACACTTGGTCACGTAGCCCTGCCGCTTCAAGCGCTCCGCGATGGTGTACTCGGCGGGATTCAATCCGTTCGGCTGACCAGGGAAATAGACACCCGGCACCGACACGCGTGCCCCATAACAGCCCGTCAGCAACTGAGCCCGTGATACCGAACAAACTGGGGCTGCATAGAAACTGGTGAGCTTCATCCCTTCGCTCGCCATACGGTCGAGGTTCGGCGTTTTCTGCTTCGTCGCGCCATAGGGTCCGATGTCGCCGTAGCCAAGATCATCAATAAAGATGATGACAATGTTCGGCTTTGATTCGGCGGCATCAACACTTCGAGCCACGCACAATCCTAAAAGCAGCGCCAAGAGCATCTTCATTCTTGATCACCAAGTTTTTGCTGATTGGGCGAGGAACTATCTCTCGAACAACTACGCTGGATCGCCGCGACGGCAGATCAATTGCTTCGCCCATCCGTGGAGCATGGAAGCGAGCCCGCGAAAGTCAATTGTGTGACGACGGGGCTCCGCGAAAGAACGCGCTTTCGCGGAACGAAAGGCGACGATCGTTCTGACCACTCCGCGACGCTCGCGATTCTGGCGATCCACCGCATACAACTTTGAGTGAACGACTCAAGCCTGACCCACCACTTGCGAAGCGCTCAACCTGTCGAGGTCGTCATGTATCGACTGCTGCTGCCAATCATCCTCGCGTTCGCCGTTCCAGCCCTGGCTGCTGAATCCGCGAAGAAGCCGAACATCATCATCGTGATGACCGATGATCAGGGACTCGGCGATTTTTCCTACACCGGCAACCCGGTGCTGAAGACACCGAGCCTCGATGCGTTTGCCAAGGAATCGGTGCGACTTACTGACTTCCATGTCTGCCCGATGTGCAGCCCCACTCGAGGTCAATTGATGACGGGCCTCACCGCGCTACGCAACGGCGCGACATCCGTCACAGCGGGACGAACATTCCTCAGGCCCGGCATCCCGACGTTGGCCGAAGTGTTCGCGACAGCCGGATACAAGACGGCGCTATTCGGGAAGTGGCACCTCGGTGACTCCTATCCCCATCGGCCAGTCGACAAGGGTTTTCAGGAGAGCATCTACCACCTCGGTTGGGGGCAACTGAACTCGACGCCCGAGTTCGACTGGCCACTGATCGACGGTCGATATTTCCAGAGTGGAGTTGAGAAGCGCTACAAAGGTCACTGCACCGACCTCTGGTTCGAATCAGCGATGGCCTGGATGAAGGAGCGCAAGGCGAGCGGTGAGCCGTTCCTCGCTTACATCCCCACCAACGCACCACACGCCCCTCACATCGACCTGGAAGAGTTCATCAAACCGTACCAAGGCAAAGGGCCAGCGGCGTTCTTCGGCATGATCGCCCACATCGATCGGCGCTTCGGCGACTTGGAGAAGTTCCTCATCGAACAGAAGTTGAAAGACGACACGATCGTCATCTTCATGACGGACAACGGTGGAACTTCGGGAGTGCAGACCTTCAATGCCGGACTACGAGCCGGGAAGACGACGTACTACGACGGCGGACACCGCGTTCCCTGCTGGATTCGTTGGCCTAACGGGAAACTTGGCCAACCGCGCGACATCGCCACGCCCACACAGAACACAGATCTGTTTCCGACGCTGTGCAACCTTTGCGGAGTACAACCACCAAAGTGGGCCGCGACTGACGACCTCTATCGTGGAGTTGACCTGACCAGCTTGTTGCGCGGCACAGAGCGACAACTTCCTGATCGCAAGCTCGTCGTGCAGTACGGGCAGATCCCGAAGAAGTTTGAGTCATGCGTGATCTGGCAGAAGTGGCGACTCGTGAAAGGCGAAGAGCTGTATGACATCGAAGCGGACCGCGCTCAAACGACCAATGTTGCCGACAAGCAACCGGAAGTCTTGCAGGCCATACGTGATCATTACGAAGCTTGGTGGAAGGGACTGGAACCGCTGATCAACGACTTCGTACCCATCAGCCTCGGAGCGAAACAACAGCCTGTGGTCGAACTGAACAGTGGCGACTGGGAAGGCATCTACGCCGACAACACGGGCTATGTCCGCGAGGCCGTTGGTGGCCCGACCGGAGGTCACTGGAACGTGCTTGTGGAAGAACCTGGCGATTACGAGTTCACGCTCCGCCGCTGGCCTGAGCAGACCAACGCGGCACTGGGCGACAAGTATGAACCATCAGCCAAGTCTCCAGCCAATAAACCGAAGTTGGTGACCAAGGACTTTCCAACTATCGCGGTCGCGAATCTGAGCATTGGTGAGACTAAGTCATCCATCAAGGCTGACGCGAAGGCCAGCGGAGCGATTCTGTCAGTTAAGTTGCCCGCTGGAAAAGCGCAGTTGAAGGCATGGTTTGCCGACGCCGATGGGACAGACTTGTGCGGCGCATTTTTCGTCACCGTCTCGCGGATGAAGTAGCCATCACGATTCAGGAGCTCGCCATGCGATTGTTTCTACTACTCGCGTGTCTGTTGTCGGCTGCGGTGGTTCATGGAGCGGACCAGGCAAAAAGACCGAACATCCTACTGATCTATGCCGACGACCAGTCGTTCAAGACCGTGGGTTGCTATCCGGAATCGTGGCCGTGGGTGAAGACTCCCAACATCGACGCGTTGGCGAAGTCCGGCATGCGGTTTCACGGGGCGTATCTCGGCGCGTGGTGCATGCCGTCGCGAGCTTCGTTGCTTACGGGTCGGCAACCTCACGGCATTCAGTCCATGCGGATGGAAGGGCCCTACCCTGCCAGCACCTACGATCCGCAGCAATGTCCGTTCTGGCCGGCTCTGTTTCGGAAGAACGGGTACCACACAGCCCAGATCGGCAAGTGGCACACAGGCACAGACGCCGGATTCGGTCGCGACTGGGACTATCAGATCGTGTGGAACCGCCCCAAGCATCCAAACAACGCCGGAGCCTACTACGAGAAGCAGTTGCTGGCCTTCAACGGCGAGGAGAAGTGGCAAGAGGGCTACCCGGCGGACAATTACACGCAGTGGGCCGTCGAGTACGTCAAAGGTGCGACTCGGGATAAAGACAAGCCGTGGTTCCTGTGGCTATGTCACGGCAGCGTGCATGGTCCTTCGAAGCCCGCCGCTCGCCATAAGGGCACGTATCGAGAAGCGGCGGTACCAGAGCCTTCTGATCTCTTAGGTCCTTGGCCCGGCAAGGCTGACTATCTGAAGAACACGCTGTCGTGGCGGAAAGCTCCTAACGGCAAGATCCTCGCGGGCAGTAATGGTGAGAAAGTCGGCGACGAAGCGGGAGGTAAAGGCACCGAGTTCGCTAACTGGGTACGGCAGGTCAATGAGTGCGTGCCGGCGATCGACGAAGGTGTTGGCAAACTGATGGCTGCGCTCAAGGACAGTGGACAGCTTGAGAACACGCTCGTGATCTACACTGCCGACCAGGGCTTCGCGATGGGCGAGCACGGCATGCGGATGAAGATTGCTCCCTACGATGCGAATTACCGCTCACCGCTGATCGTTTCGATGCCGGGAACAATTCCGGCCGGAACGGTGAGTCCTCAAGTCGCGAACGCCCCCGATTTGGTTACGACGTTCTTCGCCCTGGCAGGTGTGAAACCAACGGCGGATCTGCATGGCCGCGACCTGACCCCGTTGCTCAAAGATCCGGCGGCGGAGTGGTCTCATCCATGCCTCTATGAACACACTGGGCACGACTATGGAGACAACGTTACCAAGGTGATGAAAGAGGAACCGAAAGAGGCCATCTACCAGAAAGTTCCGTGGTACACAGCGATGGTTCACAATCGCTGGAAGCTGATTAAGTACCTGCAACCCGGCGTTCCGGAAGAGCTCTATGATCTGAGTTCTGATCCCGATGAACTGCATAACGTGATCGCCGATCCCAAGCATATCGCACGACTTGCCGGGTTGCGCGCAACACTGGCTGCGGAACTGCGGCGCACTGGTGGATCAGCACTGACAGTGAAGTAGGAGGCCACGCAGTTCAAGTGCCTTGAAGTCATGAGACTGATGGGACTACTGAGACCGATGACAGCGCAGCAGTTTCATTAGTCACACAGGTCCCATTCGTCCCATCGCCAAAGCCCTCATGGACTGCCAGCCCCTCCGCGTGCTTGCTTGCCCACACTAAACATACTGCCGGCGCAGTTGTTCGGCGGCGGCTTCGTCGAGTTGTTCTAGTCGGCGCACTTCTTCAAAGCGCGCGAGCAGGGCCTCTGGTGTGAGGCGTTGCTTCTCGGTGCCGCGGAAGTCGTGAATCACCTGGCCGCGCACCATCATGATCAGCCGATCGCCGAGATAAGCGGCCTGATGCATCGAATGTGTAACCATCATCGTCGTGAGTTTGTCACGCCGGATCATGTCGTCAGTCAGACGGATCACTTGATCGGCTGACTTCGGATCGAGCGCGGCAGTGTGTTCATCCAATAGCAGCAGATCGGGTTTGATCAGCCCCGCCATCAAGAGTGTCAACGACTGCCGCTGACCACCGGACAAACTGCCGATGGCGTTACTCAACCGGTCTTCCATACCAAGGCCCATCTGACGAACGCGCTCACGCAAGTCGCTCGATAGCGATGAATTCAAAGCCCAACCGCAACCACGTGCACGCCCGCGCTTCGCTGCGAGTGCCAAGTTCTCGGCAATCGACAGATGCGGTGCGGTTCCGGTGAAGGGGTTCTGAAACACTCGGCCGATGAACTTTGCCCGACGATGTTCGGGCCAGCGCGTCACGTCCTCGCCACGCAGCCGAATGCTGCCGGTGTCGACGAAGAACGATCCGGCCACGGCGTTCAGCAACGTCGACTTACCAGAACCGTTCGTGCCGATCACGACAACGAAGGAGCCGTCTTCAATCGTCAGGTTCACGCCCCGCAACGCACGGACTTCGTTCGGTGTTCCCGGATGAAAGGTCTTCGTGAGTTGATTCAGCTCAAGCATGACAACCTCATTGAAAGTCCGTCGGCGGTTGCGACAGCAGGCACTTCTAACCTTGTTCTGTCCCTAACGCGCTGGCGAAAGCTGCTTGCGAGCAGCCTTCCACAAATCCGGAGTAACCAGCGCCGCGAGCACGAAGACGGCAGTGACCAGCTTGAGGTCATTCGGGTTCAAGCCCCAACGCAGAGCGATCGCAACGAGCAATCGGAACAGCACTGAACCCATCACCGCACCGCAGATCAGAAAGCCGACGATTCGCGAACCGACCAGCGTCTCTCCGATGATCACGCTGGCGAAGCCGAGCACGACCATGCCAATGCCCATCTGCACGTCAGCGAAACCCTGATATTGAACCAGCAGCGCGCCGGCGAACGCCGTCAGGCCATTCGCAATCGCCAGCCCGAGCGTCGTCATCCAGTCCACGTCGACACCGAGAGCGCGGATCATGTCGGGGTTGTCCCCAGTCGCGCGCATCGCCAGACCAAGGTTAGTGCGGAAGAACGCGACCATGCCCACGCCCACGGCAGCAATCATCAACAGCACCAAGCCTATGACGGACATGTCATGGTCTAGAGCCAAGGGCAGGAACACATCTTCGTAACCAAACTGGCCTGGCCACAAACCGATCCAGATCCTCCAGTGGGTACTAGCATCCGCCAGTTGCTCAGCACTCGATAGAATCGTACGCGACTCCATTAACGGGACGTTGCTCTTGCCCATCACTCGCAGATTGACTGAATACAACGCAGTCATCACCAGGATACCTGCGAGCAGGCCATTGATCTTGCACTTCATCGCAAGAACTCCCGTCGTCGCACCCGCCAGTGCTCCACTCAGCACCGCAACGAACGTCGCCGCCCAGGGATTCCATCCGCTGACCAGCAGGGCCGCAGCCACCGATCCGCCGAGCGTCAGCGATCCATCGGCCGTGAGATCCCGAAAGGCCAGAATGCGAAAACTGATCAACACCCCGAACGCCAGCAGCGCCAGGATCAGGCCCATCGTCAAAGAACCAATCAACAATGTCACTTCAACGACCTCCTCGTCACTGACTTCAGCGGTGCAACCCAGCACGCGCCGCGGATGAATTCACTATCGCCGGTACCGGAGAACTCGCGTTCGTCATGCACCAGATGCAGCAGCCCTTCCAGTTGCTCGGCGTCGAACAGCGTGTTCACGGTGTCGCCCAATTGCAGTTGGCGCTTCTTGAAGGGCCGAAATGGAAACGCTGCCGCGTGAAAATGCCCCAGCACCGAGCTTTCGCGGCTCAGCGGTCGTAAGAATGGCTCAAGGATCCCCACTTCGTTCCTCAACGGAGTTCGAGCAGCAATGCCAGCCACAACGGCCAATGTGTGCGGAAGCGATCGCTCTGGTGTGAAGAACAGCCAGTCACGAACTTCGGGGTGATCGAAGCGCGATCGGTTCGAACTCGCTGCGTGGACCGGCGACTTTCTCAAGGACGCCCCAACGAGGCCTGCTGTCTCCGCAACAATGACGACGGCCGCGGCTTCGCATTCGGTCAGAGTTAACACGTCGTCCACCAGAGCATGCAGTTCAATGCGGCTTTCCGGATCGCGACCGTCGAAACGCACGAGTCGTTCATAAGTTCCCGTCCACGTCAGGCCGTAGAGCATGGCCGCCTGCGGAACGAATTCGCCGCGCGCCGTCTGATAGTCCGGCATGCCGGAACCACTGGCTGACAACTGAGCCACGTTTCCCTGCACGGCCAGCAATTCGCCAAACCGTGACGAACATTCCGCGAAGCCGCTGCCCAGTGCTCCCAATCCAATCGCACTGGTCTCCGCCGACAGCGGCACATCAATCATGTCGGCTTCTAAATAGCTACCGGATTCGAATCGAGTTGGATCGCCAAACACCTCGCAGCTCATTGACGCGTTTGCTAAGCGGTCATAGACGAGGAATTCCACATCGTCGCCGAGGGCCAACTTACCCGGCATGCTGATCGTGCTTTGCCCTCCGCCACGCGTCGCACGGACGGTTTCCAGATCAACCAGCAGCAACTTCGAGAGGCCGGTCAGCCGAATAACGTCCGCGACACTTCCCTTCGCACCGCCCACGCCAAAGAAACCGCGAATAGCTCTGAACTGGCTGTGAGCCCGAGTCAGCACACCCAGCCCGGCAGAGCTGGCGTAGACCACGCCCGACAGATCCACCAGCAAGGAGTGATATCCCTGCCGCAGCCCATCGTCGATCGCCTTATCGAGTGTTGCCGCCCATTCGTTGTCCAGCCGACCTTGCACATGCAGTTCCAGCAGGTCGTCGTGTTGTTCGGGAGTGATTTGCATGTCAGCAATTCGAGTTTAAGTGTTTTGAAGTCATGGGACGGATGGGACTGATAGGACCAATGACGCTGCCGCCGTTTTCATTCGCCCCATCAGTCCCACAGGTCCCATTCCTGCCCATCAGTAAGCGATCACTTCACTTTCCGATCACCACGTCCGCCGCTTTCACCAGCTCTGGTGGAATCGCCACGCCGCATTCGCGAGCCGCATCCAGATTGACGAACAAGCGGTTCTTCTTCACCGGACTGAGAGGGATGCTGGCTGGCAATTCACCGCGAATGACTCGAGCGGCAATACCGCCCGCCGAGTGGCCCATGTCGAAGTAGTCTCGCGCGAGCACGACCACCGCGCCTTGTTTCGACATGCTGCCGGCAAAACCGAAGATCGGGATCTTTGACCGCTTCGCGGGCAGCGCAACGCTCGGAAAAGAAGAAATCGCCAGATTGGAATTGGTCAAACAGATGGCGTCGATCTCCTGACTGCAGAGCGACTGCGTTGCATCCGGGACTTCGGCGGAAGTACTGACTCCGATCGACACTAGCGGCACACCCGTCTTTTTGATCGCAGCCTCCAGCACTTGATGATTCGAAACCGAATTCACCTCGGTCGGTGAAAACAGCGTCCCGTAGCGTTTCGCATTCGGAATCACCTGCTTCAGAATCGGCATCATGCCTTCTGAATCCTGAGCACCGTAGGCCCCCGTGACATTCGGCAGGTGCTCGGTCTCTGAAGTAGCCGCGCCAGTCGTGAACGGGTTCGCGACCATCGTGAACACCACTGGCGTCTGTTTGCTGCGACGCGAGGCAGCCTGCAGCGTCTGCGTTGAGATCGTCAATAGCATGTCCGCCTGCTCGCCGAGCGCCGAGTCGACCAGGCTCTGTAACGTCGCAATGTCTCCCTGAGCGTTCGCAACTTTCCATTCAAAATCGCGATCAGGCAGCAAGCCAGCGTCTTTCAATCCAGCCAGTAAGCCTTGCTCAGACTCTTCCGTCTCCACGGAATTGACATACGCGAGCAATCGCAGCTTCCACTTCTTGGCGGGGGCTGCATTCGCGGTGGACTTTGCCGGAACAGCCGCACGTGGCTTCTCGTGCACGCCTTGAGCATCAATCACGACATCAGCCGCAGCGACCAGCTTCTGGGGGAACGACCAGTCGCGCGAAATGTGCTCCAACGCCAGCTTGTTGACGAACAGCTTCGGCGGCACCGCGCGCTCCCAAGACAGCTTGTTGATGGCTTCGCCGTCCAGCACCTTGCTGGCGAGCAATCCCACCGTGCGACCGACCTCGTAGTAGTTGGCTCCCAGATCAAACAGCGTTCCCTTGTTGCCAGGAATACAGGTGAAGACCGGAATCTTCGCCTGCCGAGCCGCCTTGATGACGACATCAATCGCCCCCAGCACCGTGACATCGCCGCCGACCCACAAGGCTTCGACCTGTCGATCAATCAGCGACGCAGCCGCTTCTCGAACAGCGGCGGTGTTCTCGGCATTCGCTTCGAGTAGTTCGATCTTCAGCTTGCGGCACATCTCTCGCGCAGCTTTGGTCGCAATCTCCGAGTTCACCTCAGCCGGATTCCACACCACTCCGATGCGCGACAGTTTCGGAAATACTTCGCGAGCCATCTCGATGGAACGATCGGCAGGAGGAAGCGTTCCAATGCCCACCATGTGAGGCGGGTGATCGAGCGGTCCTGCTCCAATTCCAACACCTGCGATGCTGGGATCGGACACCATGCCAAACACATGCGGCACGCCGGACTTCTTGTTGGCATTGGCCATCGCCTGCAGACACGGCGTCGAGAGCGTGACGACCAGATCGTACCGTCCGCCGGACAGTTCCTGAGCCATCGCATTCGCCGTCGCCATGTCACCCGCCGCATTGAAGCGGTTGAGCGTAAGCAGTTGACCTTCAACATAACCGTGTTCAGCCAAGGCTGAGATGACCCCGGCCGCGCCGTCTTCGAGAATCGGCTGAGAAGCCATTTGTAGCAACGCTACCCGGACAGGCTTCTTGGTCGGCGTTGCATCCCCGAAGCCGTTGCCAGTCGATGGTTGAGACTCAGTTCGTGGCTTCCTCGGCATGTCCGACAGCAGTAACACGCAAGCCGCCAAAAAGATCGCCGCCAGTCCCGGCGCCAGATGCCTCACGATGGTTGAAAGTTTGCTCATAACATCCGTGCTCGCAGTCTCCATGAATCCAAACCGGCGAGCACGTTAGCAGACTCAACCAAAAATGCCGTAGTAAAGAGGCTCCAGGCAAAGCAATCGTTTCGAGACTCGCTGAATCCGGCCGATCGTCGGGCAACAGCGATCGGGATACGGCGAGACGCCCCCTGCATGATCGAGTATTGAAGACAGAGTTCCGATACCACGTACTTCTTCGGCTGAACCCTGATTACAAACTTGGCGCCTGCAGCCTGGCTCAAGCAAAACTACTGGGCGCCCACAGTCCCCGAGGCCGGATTCTTGTAGCGATCCGCTGCGGCCCCGGATGGGTTAATCGCCCATGCCGCTAGCCGCTGCAGAGTGGGACGATCCCCGGGTGGAACCAGGAACAGCGTGACCTGGTGTCTGTCTTTCCTCAAGCAGGACTCGGGCAGCAGAATGCTGAAACCCAGTTTGCCAAACCCGACCGGCATCAGCCGAGACACTTCGATGATGCGGTCATCAACCGCGATCGCGATCTCATTCACCGAGTGAGGCAGATCGGATGCGCTGAGCGTGCCCTCGATCAAGGCCGTTGAGAACCTGTGCCGCAACCGGTCAGGATAGAGTTGATGCTTCCCGATCTCCAGAGTTGACGCTTCGTAGTCTTGCATTGCGAAATCAGAAATCGGTCTCCCTCGCCATGAGAGACGAGCTGACATCGCTGCGGGCAGCGCCGACAACGGCTCATCGCCGAACAGCGATTGCCGCCGCTGAATCGCTCGTTTCTTCGCCGGGAAATCTGGTTCTACGACAGTCATTGCTTCCTGAAAGAAGAATGTCTTTCGAGGGCGTGACGCTTCCCCCAACAACGACGATCCATCGACGGAATCTCGGGGCTCAATTTTGAGCACATCCAGAATGGTGGGGAATATGTCGATCGTTTCCACGTTTCGATCACTCTGTTCTCCGACTTGTTGTCCTGGACGTTTGACGAACAGAGGCACGCTCAGCAAATCTGGTAGAGTCTCGGCGTCCGGCACGCGGCGAGAGTGTCCGGGACGAAATGATACCCCATGATCAGCCGTCACAATGAGCAGGGAAGAGTCCCAGATCCCCTGCTCTTTCATGCGTTTCTGAAGCTGACCCAGGAAGCGATCTACAAACCCGACCTGCAATCGATATCGGTGCTCCCAGCGCATGACGTCAGCAGCGTCGTCACGCCAGCTTTCCCCGAGTTCTCCCAGTGCCGATTCTGGCACCAATGGTGCGTCACCATCAGCAAGATAGTGCTGACCGGAAGGTAAGTAGCACCACGGGTAGTGAGGTAGTAATACGTGTAAAAAGTAGAATCGAGGCCGCTCCGATGGATAAATACACTTAAGAAAGTGATCCAACTGCGCGTGCCGGGGAAGATTGTTGAGGTTCATCCGCCCGGTGGTCTGCTCAATCCCATCAGACGCATCGCGCAGCCCATACCAGGTGCGAGGAATCGGAATTAATTCCACCCCCAGATCGCGCGGAAACAAGAGCTGTGGATAAACCGCAGCTAAAGTGTGTATCAGTCGCAGGAATCGTTGTCCTACCGGACGATCAAGCGACCTCCACTGGGCAGCGCGCGGATACAACCGTGAGTATACTTCGCACGCAACGAGGTCGTAGGCGCCCGTCGACGCGATGACTTCGAACAGATTACCCGGATAGTTAACCGCTTCAGGATCGCGGTCTCGTTCGGGTAAACGCCCCGTCAGAATTGCAGGGACGGCCATCTGCGTCCTGGCATGTACTGTCGTCGCATTGCGGTACCACGTCGATGCTTGCCCCAATTCTGCCATATTCGGGAAGCGCTGCGCGTCAAACTTAAGGTCGTCATTCATCAGCGTCAGGCCGCTGAACTCGTCGAACACGACCAGCACGACTGGAGCGGGGTTCTGCACCGTGACCGGAGACTTCGTATTCAGCGCAGTAGTGTTGGATTGCCAGATCTGGGCAGCGAAGGCCGCAGGAAAAACAACTGCGCCCCACGCTGTGAACGACAACCAATGCCGAAACCAGAGCAGTCTCTGATACATAGCGATCGCGAGACCAACCAGTCCGATGGCAATCACGCACGTCACGAACCAAACCAGGCTCAAGGCCTGCAACGTGGGGTGAGCCAACAGCGGTCGAAGCAGGCTCAACGCGGCCATCAGCATCAGGCAGATCACAACGCTATCGCGACCACGGCCTCTCAGTCGTGAAGAAACCCTGAGGACCAATCGATCCACTGCAAATGCCGCAGCCGGCAGTCCCACCACCAGAAGCGCCACAAGCCCTGCCATTTCAGGCCACTGCAAGCCAGCTTCCCAGCGATAGCCTGAGTTCCGCGCCAGCGCGTCCAGGACCGGCTGAGTCACGGCGATCGAACACAGTCCGACAATATGCCTCATGCGGTCAATCGCAGAGATCGAACCTGCCTCAGCAGATGGAGCCATCAAAGAATCCATGAAAGGCTGATAAAGGCGTTAGTGTTGATGGAAATGCAAAGGCGACCACAGTCCCGCATGGTTTAGGGGGAAGGCTTCGGAATCCCACGCGGGGCCGCCTGCGTCTTGTCGCACTCACGAAGAGCCCGGCTGCAATCAACGTGCGGAGCGACGTGCGACTCTGTTTTGCCACAAGTAACGCACCAGGACGATAAGCCCGCTGGCGCCTCCCAAGATGGCTTGGAGCACGAGGCTACCCGCGCTGGGGTCAAAGTAGGCAACAACCTGCGGCATCAGATAAATCCCTTCCTGGAACGATCGCGCACTGGCGGCGCTGGAGGGATTATTACGACCGCAACCTGTAGTTTCGCTGAAGCGGTTGTCCGAAATCGAGCAATCAACGTGACGCAATTGCGACATCTAAGGGTGACCGACCAAGCAGTCCCGAAATTGATCAACATCCCGCCTGTCTTGCGAAGACACTGTTCAATGCCGCAAGGCGTCCGCGATCTGATCGAGGTCCGCGAACTCGGCGTTGCCACCGGCAGCCTGCACGAGATCGCAAATCAGGTCGATGGTCTTGAGCTCCGGATCAACAACTCCCAGGCAAGACGGGTGAGCCAGGAAGTCGAACACAGCCTTATTCTCAATGGACCAGGCGACCGCTCGACGCACCGCTTCGAGGAACCATTCCAACTTCCACTGGCCGTTACGAAACGCACCGATGTCGCTGATCGGGCTCATCGGGATTTCGATCAGCCCGGTTGGATACACGAACGGCTGAGACTTCGCGTGAGCCTGCACAATGCTGTCATACACGTCCGCACTTGGCTTCTCCTTGGGCTGAGTATTGGCATGAGCCGGGTACATGCTGCTGACCCATTTGAATCCGAGGTCCAGCAACATCTGCTGGAGGTCTTCGCGACCGACGAGGCCTGTGTTGAAGCCACCGGGAGTGCGGAAGCCGCGAGCTTCAGTGCCCACTCGTTGTTTCAACGCCAGCGTTGTCAGTCGAATGTTCTCTCGAATGACATCAGCGGGCTGGCGATCTTCAATTAGCCACGGCGCACGCTGAAAGCGGAACTGCAGATCAGAGTTCTTGCGTGCCATTACATTCACATGATCGTAAGTATGGTTCCCAATTGGGTGGCCGTCCTTCGCGATCTCTGCCAACCACGTGATATCCGCTTGCTCGAGAGCTCGCCCAACGCAGAAGTAGTGAATACGACCACCGCTCGCTTTGACTCGCCGTCCGGCAGCGACTGAATACTTCTTCGCGGCGTCATCGAGATTACCTTTCTCATAATCCCAATGAGTGTCTTCCCAGCGAGGGAAGTTGCGACTCATCTCGAGGTCCAACGTGATCGCAATCCGAGCCTTCTTCTTCTCGGCGGATATCGCGGAGTTAAGACTCAGCCCGATTCCGATCATTCCGCCAACGCACAAGCCCGTTGCGGAACGCAGCCAGTCGCGACGCGAAGAGACAGCGGTTTGGTGGGGCATCACTTCTTCTCCGGAGCAAGCTCTACCCACGAGACCTGGGTAATGAGTTGGTTCAATGCGGCGAACGAAATCGCGGCATTCACCGCCATGCGAGGAGACTTGTTCGACGGGAACGTCGCCAGCGAAGCGTCCGCCACCAGAAAAACGTTGAAGTCCTTCGAAAGGTTTTCGTAGCCCGCCGTTGTGCGGCAGTAGCACATGTCCGTCGCATAACCCGTCAGCAGCACATGCCGGACACCGTTCTTCTTTAAGAAATCACGCAACGGCGGATAGCCCTCAGCGTCGTAGATGACAACGTCATGCGGATCGACACTCACTGAAGTGCTCACAGGAATCGGTAACGCCCAGAAGCCTGAGCCGTTGTAGTGGGTACCGGCATCGAGTCCGGGGAACTGTCGGAAGTAGTCAATCACTGGCTTGTCCTGGCTCAGCCGCAGTGCCTCGGGGAGCGGTTGCCCCTTGTAGTCGTAAGCCGCGAGCGCCTTGCGCAGCTCCTGAGTGCCAGACGTTCGCTCCTCAGCCGTCGGAGTCTTTGTGAACGAACGATAAACCTTCGCGCGCACGGCGTCGGCCGGTCCCGGCAGGCTATACATGACGAACGCCGCCCTGCCACGCAGTCTCTTCAAGAATGGGTCGATCACCTGCTTGGTGTGCTTGGCCGCGAGCGCGTTCTTGCGCGGCGTGCAGAAGTCGGCAACGCCATTGGGCTCCGGGCTCTTCCAGCCCCACTCATCATCAATGGCCCACGGATGAACCATGATGACGGCCGTTTCACTCGCCCGCAGGTAATTTGGCATCTCAATGATGCCACGAGCGTTGTAGGAGAAACGCCAAGCCCGGACGCGCAAATCGGCAGCATCATCATTCACAATCGCCGGAGCTTCGAAGTGAGCCTCTTCAAGAATTGGCTCAAAGAATTCTGGATAGTCCGCCAGCAACGCTTTTGGATTCTCGATCTGCTTGAGCCGATTCTCGTAAGTTCTCGACGGCGGTTGTTCAGAGGCGCCGACAAGGCTCGGCAGCAGGCAAAGCAGCAGCAATGCGGTTCGCATAAGTCGCTCCTGAAGGGGCATAGCGATCAGATTCGGGCCTCGCGCGTCAATCATCGTGCGAATTGATGTCACTTTTGTAAGTAAGAAAACAAGTCACGCAGGTCCTGCGGTTTCAGTTGCCGGTAAAGGTCTTCCGGCATCAGAGATGTTGGGGAGTCGTGCAACTCATCAATCTCACCGCTCGCGATGACTTGTGGCTCGCCTTTCGAGTCCACCAGCGTGATGGCAGCGTCATCCCGTGCAATCGGCAGACCAGTCAATACTCGGCCATTCTTTGTTTGCACAATGACGCTGACGAACTCTTTGCGAATTACACTGCTCGGATCGACCAAGCTGATGAGCAAGAAGTCTCTATCCTGCCGATTCGCGGTCGTTAAATCAGGACCAACTTTCTGGCCCTCGCCAAACAACTGATGGCAAGCCGCACAATGCTTCTTGAACAGTTGCTGGCCGACGGTGGGATTGCCGCCTGCCGCCCGCAGGTCGTTGTTAAGTCGACGAACTTCAGCCAGCTTCTCCTCGCGGGTGGTATTGTGCAGTTTGCCCCAATGTTTTGTGACAAGGCGATCTAGTTCTTGATCTGCGAAGAGTGCGATGCGACGTACTTGCTCAATCGATGTCGATGCCGCCGGAACCTCACTACGATCCACGGCAATCAGCCATGACCTGGCAGAGGTGGGTCGAGACAAAAGCACATCGCGAATGCGTGCCTTCAACTCTTCTGACTTTGACTGCTGATGCACGACAATCAATTGTTGAACAATCGCCGGCTCATCGAATTGAGCGAGCACTTGCAAGGCCGCCAAACGTACCGCAACAGAACGATCCGATGTAAACAGCGCCTGCGCTGGCTCTATGAGTTTCTGATCGCGAATTAAACTCAAGATGCCCAACAACTGCACCCGCCTCGCTTCCGCAGTGGCGTCGTTAAACGCCTCGTCGATGGTGGCCTGGAGTGGTTCTGGAAGGCGCAACGCGACCCCTAATTGCAACAAGACCAATTGAGCCGGTGCCGCGCGCCAATCATTCAGTAAGTATCGAGCGACCTCATGCTGCTGAGCTTGCACTAACCACGCATCAACGTCGCCACCGCGAGGTTGTTCGTTCCAACCAGTCAATATGTGCGGCCATAAAGCGGATCGCGCTGAGTCGGTTGGCGCGGCGTGTAGCAGTGTGAAAAGGGATTCGAGCCCCTTGTGTGTCCGCTCGGCGGCATAGCGACGAATCAAACGCGGTAGCAGCACGTCGCGACCAAGCCGCGACTTCCACAATGTCGGGCGCACAAAACGTCGCAACACATCCTGGTCGTCAACGATGCAATGCTTCTCCACTGCCCACCACCACAGTAAGGGTAAGTACGGATCGTCGAGGTCGAGATCACGGTTGATGTTCGCATTGATGATGGGCATGGCATGCGGAGCCGGAAACCGCGCAGCGCTGCACGCCAATTGCTGACGTACCGAAACGTCCAGTTCTTGTTCCGCAAGGTGATCGAGTTGTTGCGCCATCTCGGGCGAAATCAGCCTGCCGTCTCCTAACAGGCGGACCGTCCACGCCCGCACTGCAGGATGCGGGCTAGCGAGCAATTGCGTGGCGATCTCTTCATTGAAGCCACCCAACACATTCAACGACCACAACGCTTCGAGCGCACTCACTTCATCAGAGTTCTTCAACGCGGACTCATAGAACACCCCTGACAGTCGAGCTCTTTCTGTCTTTTTAGAGTCATCAAGAGCTGCACGGTCGAATCGCCGCGTCAGCTCTTGTCGAGCTCGCCGCACATACCACTGACTGCGATGTTGGTGGAGCTTCACCAATTCGTCCGAGCTGAGTTTTGCAAAGTCGATTGACTGAGCTCGCGGCGTTTCCTTGGCGGCGATGCGATAGATGCGACCATTTGAGCGATCCCATTCCGCGTCGGGATCGGGATGCGCCGTTCGTGCATCGTGCCAATCGGCTATATAAATCGCGCCGTCTGGCCCGAGCGTCACATCAGTCGGGGCGAACCATGAGTCGTTCGAGAGCAGCAACTCACCGCCGTGAGCGGTCTGTACCGTCGAACCACGCTTTTGAATCTCGTGCCAATAAACCCCGTGCCCCAGTAAGTCGCCCGCGATGTACTTGTCGCGGAAGGCATCGGGGAATGAATCGCCTTGGTAGACGATGCCACCAACCGTGACGTGCCCACCTCGGAAATTCTGATGCGGAGCATGTTCGAAATAGCCGTAAGTGTGCGGGTTGTGCAAAGCTCCATGCTTGCCGAAGGATTTCACGAAGTACCCGCCCTGCACTCCGTGCAACAGCGTATGCCCACCAAAGTTAGTGCTGTAAAGCAGGCGACCAGTGCGATCAAAATCCAGTCCCCAGGAATTGCCGCCGCCTTCGCAAAATAGCTCGAACCGACGCGTCGGCGGGTGATAGCGCCAGACCCCTTGCTGAAATTCAATGCCGCGAATGTTGGCGGTGACCGTGCTGCCCTGGCATCCATACAGCCAACCGTCCGGCCCAAAGATCAACGAGTTGGCAACACTGTGTGCATCTTCCATCCCGAATCCAGTGAGCAGAACTTTGGGCTCCGAGTCTGGTATGTCGTCTCGATCATGATCAGGATAGAAGAGGAGATATGGCACGTTCAGCACAAACACGCCGCCGTGACCAAACGCAATCCCCGTGGCAAGATTGAGGCCATCAACAAAATCACGACTGCGATCCATACGGCCATCGCCATCAGAATCTTCAAGGATCGTGATGCGGTCCGCACCGCGTGGTCCCCTGGGAGGTGGCTCAGGAACACGGTCGTACTTTGTTCGCGAGTATCGATCGACCTGCACTCGGTTGAGGCCCGCGGGATTCGGGTACTGCAGATACTGAATAACCCACAAGCGGCCGCGATCATCAAGCTCGATCGCCACCGGTTGCCGCACCAGCGGTTCTGACGCAATTACACTGACTTCAAAGCCGTCAGCGACCTTCATTCGCTTCGCAGCTTCGTCAGCGGTCAGCCCTTGAGCTACCGCAGCACGCGTCGCAGACATCTCCCAGCTCAACGCGACCAGACACCAGACGCACGATGTGATCAATCTCACATTCCGCCTCCCGGGATTGTCGTTGAGCCACATCACGACGTCGCAAAAGATTAGTGCACCGATTCTGAGAAGACGATCGTCGCGATGGTCCATGATGCGATTGACGATTTCGGATTATCGTCGCCAGCGGCAAGCATCATTTCGGATTTCAGTCCAACCCGAGTGAGAGAATGCTCGTATCAAGACGCGAGGGGAGCGTTCGGATGTCCTCTTCAAAAGCGAAACTTTCGTCGCGACACTCGATCTGACGCTCTTCCGCCATGCTGTTCCACGGTGAATTTCAGCTCCCCGGATCTGTCGGTGGAACTTTGGGATTGCCAACGGTATCTGGCTAAGAGAGATTCAGACATGCCCCTCAACTGGAGACTTCAACCCGATTTCAGTAGTGTCCCGCCCCCCTCGCCAGCGAGCCACAGGCGTCCTGGTCTCTCCTTCTGATTTGTCCACCAATCTGACGCGAGCCTCAGTTTTCGTCAGTGCTGCTTGAGGTTTCATGAGTAAGTTTTCGTTGCTTGTTCCCCGTGTGTTTACGTTCTGTTTCGTGTTCTCTTTGTTGGTAGCTTCCGGCTGTGGGTCTTCTTCAGGTCGCCCTGCGGGTGAAGCCGTCGAAGGCACAGTAACGCTCGATGGGAGTCCGCTTGATCAGGGTCGTATCCAGTTCAAGCCGGAGGACCCCAAGGCACTTTTTGCTTATGCCGACATCGTGGATGGCAAATACAGCATCCAACCGGCGGCAGGGCCTCAGGCCGGCAAATATCGAGTGGAGATTAACTCTCCCGAAGGTGGACCGATCGTTCCATCGACCGATCCAGCCAAAGCCATGGAACAGGCGAGTGCGCCGCCACCGAAAGAGCGGATTCCAAGCCGCTACAACGCCACCAGCGAGTTGACTGCCGACATCACGTCGGGAGCACCAAACACGCATAACTTCGAATTGAAGTCGAAGTAAGTGAGCGAGGCGTAACGAGTGCCCGAAGTCGACTGTGGCACGGCTTTCAGTCCGTGCGATAGGTCGTGCTTCGGGAGGTTATGGTGACCTCGTTCTTCTATGCCTGCGTTGTGCGCGGGCAGTCTCAATTTGGTTACGTCCCTCAGTTACGGAGATTTGACAGTGCTTTTGAAAAGACGCGGTTTCACGCTCATCGAACTGCTGGTTGTCATCGCAATCATCGCGGTGCTTGTCGCGCTGTTGCTGCCCGCAGTTCAGCAGGCTCGCGAATCAGCTCGACGAGCCCAGTGCAAAAACAACCTCAAGCAATTGGGCATCGCGTTTCAAGCTTACGCCGAGCAGTTTGGAAAGTTGCCGATTGCCAGTATGGGAGCGTCGGCAACGCAAATCACCGACCAGAACCAAAGCGGCTACGTCTGGCTGCGAGCAATCATGCCGTTCATCGATCAATTGTCGTCCTTTGAACAATGGGACCAGAACGTCCAGTACGCGGTCAACAACAACGTCAACATCATTCGCAACGTGATTCCGGGTCTGCAATGCCCCTCCGATCCGGCGTCCAAGACCTGGAACAACACTCCGAACTACAACTACGCTGTGAACTTGGGCAATACGACCACTAACCGCCTCGCGACTTACAACGGGGCAACATACAGCCCGGCTCCGTTCTGGCAGTCGTCTTCCGCTGACGGCCGCTGCACCTCGTTCCGTGACATGACGGACGGCGCCAGCAACGTGATCCTGGCGGCAGAATTGCGTCAGGGACAGAATGGTCAGGACCTGCGTGGGTTGATCTGGTACGTGCCCTACGTGGGCTTTACGACCAACGTGACCCCGAACAGTTCCGTTCCAGATCGCCTCAATTCCACGTTCTGCGTGACCACCAACTCGGCCATCGGCTTGCCTTGCCTGGGTGAAACGGCAACGGACCCCACGCGATTCGCAGCGCGGAGTTCCCACGTCGGTGGCGTGCATGTAATGCTCGGCGATGGCAGTACCCGTTTCGTGGGCGATAACATAGATCTCACAACGTGGCGAAACCTCGGCACAATGGCCGACGGCGAGCCGCTCAACGATTTCTAATGCGCTCTCAAGACAGTCTCTCGTAACATGGGATTCACTCCCGTGACGTCTCCTAAGGTCGCAGCGATCAGTGCGAGTTTACCATGACCTGGTTTCGACCTTGGACACGGTGGCTCGCACTGTTTTTGTTTCTGGGGGGGATGACATGCCTGCTGCTGACGTTGCGACAACCCTCCGATCTGCAGCTACTTGAAGATGCCCGCCTCGCAACGGCTTTAGGCGAACGCGAGCGTGCTCTCAACTTGTATGAGCAAGTCCTCGCCAGCGATCCCGCTTCGACTGCAGCGTTACTTGAGGGCAGCGAGGTATCGCTGGAGTTAGGCCGAGCCTCTCAAGCAGAAACTTATCTGCGTCGCATACTGCAGCTTGCACCAGAGGATCACACAGCCAACGTGCGACTGGCCTATTTGCTGGGCGTCGAGGGGCGCTGTTGGGAAGCGGCTCCCTTTCTGCTGGCTTCCGTGAAGCAGGGTGAATTCACGCTGCACCATCTGGTGCTGTTAGCCGCCAGCGAACCGGTCATTGCTGATTCAGCGTTTGTCGAGAAGTGCCTGCGTGCTGTCCCGGATGATCCGTTGCCATTGCTTGGAATCGCTCGGACCAGATTTCAGCAGAACGACGCCGTTCAAGCTGAAGCCTTGTTACGGCAGGTGCTGTCGGGTTCGCCTGCATCTGTTGAAGCTCACGCGATGCTGGGAAGAGTGCTCGCAGCCACTGACGTCAGTTCCCTCCCTAAGTGGCAACTGGCACAGCCGCCCGAAGCAGAGTCCCACCCAGAAGTCTGGTGGGCGAGAGGAGCATGGGCGGAACAGCAAGCGGACTTGCGCGGTGCCGTCCGCTGCTATGCTGAAGCCGTGCGACTCGATCCGAATCATCGCACTGCGAACTATCGGTTGGGGCAGGTTTTGATGGCGCTCGATCAGCACAAGCCCGCTCAGCCATTTGTCGAACGAGCTGACAAGCTGCGCGATTTGGCGTTGCTCGTCGATCAAGTGTTTTCTCAGCCAGACTCGCTCGCGCATCTGCAACGTGCCGCCGAGCTGACGAGGTCGCTGGGGCGTCCCTGGGAGGCGTGGGGCTGGTACCAGATCGTGCTGCGGCAAGCTCCTTCAACGGAATGGGCAACAAAGGCCAGCGATGAACTGCGCGCCGAGTTAAGGCCCGACTCGCCTCGCAATGTGGAGGCGTTCAATCCCGCACTGCGACTCAATCTTGATCCGTATGAGTTGCCTGCTTTCGTGCGAGATGCGAGTCGCAGCAACAAACTCAACGATGTTCCCGGTTCAACCACCAGCAATCTGCCCCCGAGCAACGTTCAATTTGCGGATGTCGCGCGTGAAGTTGGCCTCGACTTCACCTACTTCAATCGCCCCGGAATCAAGACTGGCGACATTCGCATGCTGGACACCACGGGTGGTGGAATTGCAGTGCTGGACTATGACTGCAACGGGTACCCGGATCTGTACTTCACTCAAGGCTGCGAATGGCCGCCGAGCAGTTCCCAAGGTTCGCTTGAGGACCAGTTCTTCCGGAACACCGGCGAGGGGCGCTTTGAGAACGTGGGGGCTGCCGCTGGCATCGGCGATCCGGGGTACGGGCAAGGCGTGACGACGGGCGACTTCGATAACGACGGATTTCCCGACCTGTACGTCGCAAATATCGGCGCGAACCGGCTCTATCACAACAACGGGGACGGCACATTCTCGGACGTTACGAACGCCGCCGGAATCAGCGGCGAATTGTGGACAACCAGTTGCCTGATGGCAGATCTCAACGGCGACTCGCTGCCGGATCTTTACGACGTCAACTACCTCGCGGGAGCGGCGGCATTAACTCAGATCTGCCGCCACGGAGATGAAGTCCGCTGGTGCAGCCCCGATGCTTTTGAGGCCGAGCCGGATCAGGTGTACCTGAATCTGGGTGATGGCCGTTTTGAAAACGTCACGCACACGTAGGGTATCGAGGTACCAAACGGCAAGGGCTTGGGAATCGTGGCGGCGGACATCGAAGGCAACGGGCAACTCAGCCTGTTTATTGCCAACGACGCCGTTCCCAATTTCATGTTTATCAATCGTACCACGTCACGGGGCGGGCCGATCAAGTTTGACGAGCAGGCGGTCCCGATGGGCCTGGCGTTTGATCGAGATGGGCTGTCTCAAGCTTGCATGGGAGTAGCAGCCGGAGATGCCGATGGCGATGGCCTGCTCGACTTGTACGTGACTAACTTCAGCGATCAATCCAACACGCTCTATCGGCAGCATCCGGGGCACTTGTTCGAAGACGATACGCGTCGCGCGGGGCTGCGAGATCCCAGCTTTGCGATGCTGGGTTTCGGTACTCAGTTTATTGATGGTGAATTGGACGGCTGGTCGGACCTCGTTCTGACAAACGGTCACGTCTACGACCTGTCCTACAAAGGCGTACCGTACCAGATGCCGCCACAGTACTTCCGCAACCTCGGCCGAGGACGCTTCACGGAACTCTCCAGCCGACAACTTGGAAAGTTCTTCGAACGCAAGACACTCGGTCGTGGACTGGCCCGGCTCGACTGGAATCGGGATGGACTCGAGGATTTCGTCGTCTCGCACATGAACTCCCCGGCGGCGCTGGTCGAGAATCGAACTCCATCCCATGGGCACTTCCTGACGGTGCAACTGCACGGAACGGAAAGTAGCCGAGACGCAATTGGCACCATTGTAGAAGTTGTCACACCCCAGCGGACCTGGGTGCGTCATCATTCGGCAGGTGACGGCTACCAGGCATCAAACGAGCGACGGTTGGTGTTTGGCCTGGGCGATGCAACGCAAGTTTCCGAACTAAAACTTCGCTGGCCTTCAGGCCGGCTACAGTCGTGGAAGACCTTGACGATCGATCGAGATGTCACTCTGGTCGAAGGCGCCGATCAACCGCTGATTCAGCAACGATAGCGCGACGGTCCGGTAAAGGAGCGTTGCGCCGGAGAAGTATTCGCCAAACGATCAGATGCGTATCCGAATCAGTCACTCAAACGGCGTCGTGCTGACTTCGATCTTGCCAATCGCGAACGGCACGGACTGCTCGGGGGCGATGACAATGTCGTAGCCCCACATTTTTGAGAAGCAAGCGTTCTTGCAGTGCCAAGTATGGGTTTGCCAACTTGACTCTTTGGAAACTCCGAACCATTGGCCAACGTTCGCATAGGGCGAGCGGCCCTGACTGTCAGCGACTTCGTATCGTAGATTCATACCGACGTTGCCACCGGCGACGCGACGCACAGTCGCTCGCACGTAGTAGTCCTTTGTTGCAAGGCTCGCGAATGACGGGTGGGTGTAGAAGGAAATCGGATGACCGATATCTCCTTCCACCAGCAGGCCCGATGAGCCATCGGCGAACTTGACTGTCGGGTAGCGAGAACGATTGCGAGGAAACACGCCGCGCGCATGATCGGTGTCGTCAGCCTGAAAGGAGACCGCCTTCGCCGTTGAGTAATCCCCTCCCCAAGGAAATGGCTTGCTGGCATTCGCGCGAGCAGCCTGCACAAGGTCCTCGGGCACGCCAGCGATGAACGTTGGAGCAAGACTCAAAGGAAGCTGTTGTTGTGCCGGCAGTTTTTGAGGTGTTGGATTCAGTGCATCCGTGACTTCAACGTCCTTGGCAAAGTCGAGTGATGCTCCGAGCGGTTCGAACTTCAAGCCCTCCGGCATCCAGGCGATGAGCACAGGTTCGGATCGGCCGGTGAAGACGAAGCCATAACCGCGCCGCAACTCCCCGAGCGCCAGCCACCCTTCGTACTTCGGCTGCTCGCCCAGCAGTTTCGTCAACGTTTTCATCGTCTGATACGCGGGACGAGGGCTTCCGCTACGAGCGATCAATCCAAACCCCTGATCTTCACCGATGGGGTCTTGAGCTTCGAACCATTGCGTGCAGGAAAATCCCTGAGCCAGTGACATCGTGTAAATCTTCGCCAGCGCTTTGGCGGCATCGTTCTCGGTGATGGCGTGATCGGGGCTTGATGCCAGCCGGTGTCCGATTTCCGTCATCCACAGTTCGGCGTCGGCGCGATCGGGAGCGGCCTCTCGGAGCATGCTTCGCAACATGTGCTTCATCCAGAGAAACGGAATCTCTCCATCGGTGTCGGCGAGTCCATCAGCGATTTCATACGGATGAACGCACAAGTAATCGAAACGATTCGGCTTTCCCACTTGAGCCATCGCGCGAATAGCTTGGTGCAAATACGGAGCGTCGAAGCTGGCCACCGTCAGACCAACGCGTGCTTGTGAATCAGCCTTCTTCGCGGCGTCGTACGTCGCGACTGCCAGGCGTGCGTAGTCAGTCGTCGTGTGCTTCCCGTCATTGAAGCCGCCGTTGCCCTCGTTCCAGACTTCCCAATAACGAATGTCGTTCTTGTAGCGTCCGACGACCGCAGAAACGTACTGCGACCAATCGTCGAGTTGCTCCATCGGGAAAGCATGCACCGCTTTCGCTCCCGCCGGGGAGCCCATCAGAATCCCGTTGATCTGCACTCGATGTTGCGCCGCGGACTTCATCAGCCGATCGCAGTCATCCCACTTCCACTGCCCCTTCTGAGGCTCAATGCCGCGCCATTCGGGAAACAATCGAATGGTCGAAACGCCTGCCTCAGTCATCTTGGGAAACCACTCCTCGTGGTTCCTAAACGAACTGGCCGACGAACTGATACCCCACGGAGTGGTCGCTCGCGGTCCCGACTTCTGTCCGTTTACTTCGTGAGCAGCGAGCGGCACGGCCAGCCCGGTGACCACCAAACCAGCCAACACGTAACGCATCAGTTTTTTCATGAATTCCTCAACGGCCGAATGTTGCCAATTCGATGTCAGCGATTGATTGGCGGTGATGCGATGCTGCGAAACTTGGGCTACTTGAAGTCAGAAGCTGATCGCGACAGCACGATACGGTCGAATGAGGCCCCGCCGCCGACCGAACCTAGCGACAGGCTGCGGATTGAGAACGGCTTGCCATGCAGTTTGAACAAGTCGACTCGCACCGTCTGCCACGCCGTCGGTGGCGCGTCGGATTGTTTCACTTCGACGACACCTTCAAAGCGAGTTGCCTCGCCAGCAACGAGTGCCACACCGCCGCCGTGGTGCGGACCGAGTCGCAGCGTCAGACCGCGCGTCTCCTTAGAAGCAGCCTTCCAGGAGAACTCCGCCCAGCGATACTGACCCGGCTTTTCGGGATGCTCGACGATCTCGAAGTCCCAGTTTGGGAGCACGTGTCCGAAAGGAGGTCGCCAATTCGGCGTCGTACTACCGGCGCGTGTCAGACCCAGGCTCTTTCCGCCCGAGTGAGCGTCGTCATAGCGGAAGACGAACGGGTAGTCGCCATAGGCCAGCAGGTGCTTCATGTCGTCTTCGCGTTCGTCGAATAGCACCGCAATCGGACGATTCGCGACCGCATCGGGGTGCGAAGGACCAAGCACCTCACCGTGGAAGACCAACTCACCCCACCGCAGGTTACCAACCGGCCAGGAGGCACCACCGGTCGAAACGAACCGGAACTTCGCAGCTTCAACGGGAGCATCGAACCAGTGCGTGTGAGCGACGGTGGTCGACGCAGGATTGGCACGAGTCAGATCGGCCAGCAGGTACGGTCCGTCACGCCAAGCCGCCGCAGACGAATCCCACCATTGCAGCCGCATGTCGCGAGTCCATGATTCGGGATGAGCGGCATCTTCGACAATCGTCACGCCACGCAAACGAATCTGCGACCGGAATGTGTCCACCTCAACGACCAGCTTTGATCGCCAGCCAGAGTCAACGTAACTGATGTCAGTCCACTCCAGCCAAGGAGTTTTTGGTGCTGTCGGATCGCCATCTCGCAAGAGGTCGATCTTGTGCTGCCACTGACGGGGATCACCATGCGTCGTTGGTTCGCAACGTGCTTCGATCAAAGCTTGCGTTGTGGTGAGCAAGTTTGGTGTCAGTGGAGCCGATTCAGGTGCCGCGTTGCCCCAACCATCGACTCGCGATGTTGGTGTTACATCAGCCACGAGCAGATCCTGCGAACCAATAGCGGCATCTGCTTGCAACGTCGTGGACCAGAGAGGTTCGAAGTCAGGCTTCAGTCGTGTCACTTGTCCGAGCCACGTCGCCACCAGCAAACCGCCATCGTCGAGCCAATTGACGACTGGCAGCGCACCGAGATCGCGTTCCAGCAGGCGATGTCCGTCGCTGGCAAACACCAGCAGCGTGCCCAACTCACTCCCGACAGCAACGTGTTTCCCGTCCGCGCTGAAACGCGGTGCACGCAACACATCGTCAGCTTCAACGCTCCAGAGCAAGCCGCCGGATGTGTCGAAGAATCGCAGTTCATGTTGCCAAGTGACGGCGGCGTATTGCCCATCCGCAGACAGCGTCAGGCCATCGGCGGGAGTCGCCAGCGACGCTGTTGTTTGTCCGTCGCGCAGAATGAAAATTCGTCCGCCGTTGGCGGTTGATCGGAGCGCGACAACGCGGCCGTCGGTACTTACCACTGCTGCCGTCAAAACGCCGGTCTCGCCGAGCTTGTGCGACCATTGAGTCTTGCCAGTCTGAGCGTCTCGTGCGGTTGCCGTGAAGCCATCGAACTCCAGCAGAGTATTGCGATCAATCGCGAGCAGCTTACGTCGCTGACGGCTGGTGCGCCACCAATCATCCGACCACAGCCGCTTCCCGTTGACTGACCACACGACGAGCCCGAGATCGCCAGCCGACGCAACCCAAGTTCCATCCGGGGAAACGGCGAAGTTGTTGATCGGCTCTTGCCACTGCCGTGCCACGGCCCAATTCGTACCACGCTTGGGCAGTCCATAGAGAGCGAACCGCCGCGATGCCTTTCCAGCGTCGTCGAGCAGATGCAGATGAAACCCTTCGGCTGAATTCAGGTCGTAGCCTTGGACAGCGAAACCTGTTGTTGTGCGAGTCGGCGCGTAGGCGAAGTGATGCCCGATCTTCGCCTGTCGACGCACGGAACCGTCCTTGAGATCAACGACGAACGCATTGCGATCCCAACCCGCTGCGGTAACAAGTGCGGCTTGATTGTCGCGACTCACGACAACGTCCCGCAGCCGCGCGGCGAATGGTTCTGGTGAGGATCCTCGTTCAACATCAATCGCCGGTGGCCGACTGCCGCGAGGCACCGAGACGAAGATTCGGGCCGGAGCATGTCGCAAATCAACAGACAGTTCGTCGTCAGCACGAATCTGCTTTCCCGAAAAGAGTTCGTACACATCCCGCCCTTTCGCCGCCGACCAACGCAACTTCGTAACAACCGGCATGCGACTGCCTGCCGCCAAGCTCACGCGCCAGAGGTGGGCCGGTTCAAGCGGCACAGCAGCATCGTTCACGGCCCATAACACGCGGACATCGCCGAGTTGCCGTTCGGTCAACAAGACTTCCGGATGATCGCACTCCGCGACCGGCAGCACCGTCTTGTTCCAGGCTCCGGCGAGCGTCGCAGCGTGACCGAGGATGTACTCCCGGTACCGCCAGAAGGCACTGTCGTCATTCAGCACATGGTGATCGCGTTCAACTCGCGTGAATTCGACGTCGATCGGACGCGGGGAAAAGTCTTTCACCAGATCCGCGCGGCAGCTCTTGTCCGTAAAAATCGGCACGCCAGCTTTCGTCGCGCGTTCGAGTGCGCCACGAAGACTGGGTTCGAGTTCCACGGTCTGACTCACCAACAACACGGCTTTGAACTTGGTGAACGACTCAGGCTGGCAATCTTCAGCAAACACAAAACTCGCCGGTCGATGTGCTCGGAGGCAGGCGTTATACGCCTCGAACAGCCGCGTGAAGTAGAACCCGCCAACCCCCCGCCAGTCGAGTTCCATCCGCATCATGCGCGTTGAAACGGGAATCACAACCGGGTCGCTCGCTTCCAATGAAGCAAGCCAGGAACCGTGCTTCGAAAGCCACTCATTCATCCGTCGATGCACCGATGTCGCACCAGGCCCAGCGCTGCGAGGGTCGGAGTCGGGTGAAGCGAAGCCTTTCGTAGAGCCCGACTGACCAATGCCGTTCGCTCCGCGCATCACCATCTGCATGGACGCCGACAGGATCTGGCCGCCGGTGCCATCGTCGTTCCAGAGTTCAGGGTGTGCCCACGCCGGTCGACCGGGCCGCTTGTAGAAGTCCACGTTGTGCGCCGAGATCATCGGCCATTGAATCTGCTCAGCCTGAAAGTGCAGATCGACTTCGCTGGCGTTCGCGAACGTCAGCGGTGGAATGATTCCTGGCTGGCGGTACGGGGCGGTCATCGCACTGACCAGTGGACGACGCTGTTCCCCGCTCGCCTGCATCGCGTTGCGCAGATGCCGCTCGGCATCGACCGCCTGGTTGATCCAGCGGTCGGAGACCTTCTCCAGCACCGAATCCCAGCGACCCGTCTCCTGCGCCGCCTTGTAAGCGGCTTCGTAGGCTGTCTTTTCTTCGGGTGATGTGGCGAGCCCAGCACCGCGAGCCGCGATCCACCAGTTGGCGGCCCAACTCCAACCGCGAAAGGCCGGGTAATCTGCCAGTCGACGAGTCACGTTCTGAACATCGCGAGCCAACTCATCAGGCGAGCGTTTGTCAAAGCCAGTGCCTAGCGGCAGACCGGCATCCATATAGAGCAAGATCGCTTGTTGCTCGATGCCCGCGGCTCCGTAAGCCGCGACTGTCTGATGAATGCGGTTCTCGAATTCGGCCTTCGCCGGCGCGACCGCGATGGGATCATTTGTCAGGCGTGTGATCAGATCGGTATCGCGCAGCGTACTCGCGAGTTCACCCAACCCGCTGTTATGACCCAACCGATCGACAATTAGGTTCTCCCCCACTCGCCGCGTCAGCGCCACGTGCCGGGCGATTTGCTCCTGAGCATCGAAGAAAGTCGTCGTGGGATAGGCGTGCGTATAGTCACCGTGACGGACGCGATGAAACGCAGTTGAAGAATGATCGCCCTTGCCGGCCCCCTCACCCAGCGACAAGTACTGGTCTGCGATCGTCCAGCCGGGGAGTGTTGCCGTCAGCCGGTATTCGCCCGCTGCTAACTGCCCGGCCAGTTTCGGATCGAGTTGCGATGAAGCTGCCTTGCCGGGCTCTTTTTTTGATTCAACTCGCTGTCGCGCATGCTCGCGACCAGCTTCGTCGAGCAACCGCACTTCAACCGCTGACGGGAGTGGCTGGTCCTTCGTGCGACACGAAACTGAAAATGGAATCGCTTCACCAGTTCTGAATGAACGCCGATTCAGTGGCGTGAAGATTGATACCGAACCAATCGCGCTCTCGGGCCGAATTTCAATGACCGACTGAACTTGATACTCCGAGTTACTACCGTCGATGCCTGAACCGACTCGCAATTGAAACAGTCCCGATCTTTCCGCAGGCACAGCAATCTTTCCATCACTGATGAGCAATGGCGAGAACTTCACGGTACCCAGCGGTCGCAACCAAGCCTTCAGTTGAGGTTGAGTGCTACGACCAGCCGCGTCAAAGCGAATTGCGAACGGCATCGACTTGCCGGCGATCCATACCGATGAAGGGTACTCGACAGTCAAACGCTCGTGATCGATGCTCACGACTCGGCGGAACGTGCCGCTCGCGCGATCGTAGACCTGAAAAATCTCGGTGTCTGACTTCTGGCGCACGATGATGTCATCGCGCAGCACACGCAGATGGCTGATCCGCCGTTGCGGACTTGCTGCGCGGTCACCCATAGCGAGCGTCACTTCGCCAGCCGGTTGGCCATTCGCATCGAAGATTCTGACCTTCGCATCGACGCCGTCATTCAGATACAGCCGACCAGCCGCATCGACGTCAAAGCCGCCCGAGAATCCTCCCCACGGATCGCCGCTCACCTGAGCCCGCAACGACCAGCGGCGTACGCCGTCGAAGCCGCGGCAGAGCACTTCATTCCCGACGATGAAATAGAATTGCTCATCCTTTTCTGACACACGAAAGCCGTACCGCCACAGCCGCGCCGCGTTCTTCTCACCTTCGGCTTGCAGCGGGTAGCTGCGCAGGATTTCTCCGGAAGAGTTAATGCGCACGATACGATTGACGTGCTGATCGAGTGCAAAGAAATCGCCACTCGTCCCGGCTTCAATCGCTCCTGGCCCGTCCCAACCGACCGCGTCATTGCCGGTGAAACCACCGGCTTTACCCAGTTCACGACCGTTGCGATCGTAAACGCTCACCGACTTCGCGAAATGCGCGTTCGAGGTCGCCACGATTCCGTCAACGCCCACCGCGACGCCCGTGGTGGCATAGGTGGTCGCCATGCCGAACTTCTGCGAGCCGTCACTGCTGAGTCTCAGCACGTAGTCCGCGCCATCCTTGCCGCCGTAGACGTAAACCGATCCATCGCGCCCGACGGCTAATCCGTCCCCCGTTCCGCGAATCGCCGGATGCTCGCGCGAGATCACCTGCCGCAACTCATCGGCCTTCGCGAGCGCGAGCACCGAACAGATAATCGTCACGAATGCAGAGAGTCGCAGCATCATTCAAAGCCTCATTGGACGAGGATGCGGTCCAGTCACGCGGTGATTTCCGAGTGGCGGCCCGCAGCCGATGACTCAGTGTTGGCAGCGTTTACTTCGCGGCAGCCTTCGGAGGTTCGACGGCAACACCCGCCTCAGGCACCAGTTCGATCTTCACGTCCGCGCCTTTGAGATGCTTGTCAAAGAAGTTCTGCATCAAGTTGACGATCGGCAGTTTGCCAAATCCCCCGCCGCCGTGACCGGAACCCGGCAGCTTCTGCAGCCAGACCTCCACGCCTTCCTCTTTCAAGGCGGTAGCAAATTCTTCGCTCTGAGCCAGCGGAACCAGCGCGTCGTGCGTGCCATGTAGAATCAAAATCGGGGGATTGTCTTTGCTGACGTAATGCACCGGACTGACCGCGTCCGTCTTCTCCTTGTTACCTTCCAGGCTTACTCCGATCAGCAGAGAGTACGGGTCACTCGGAGAATTGAACTTGAAGATGTTGCGGACATTCTTGTCCTCGTCGGCCTGCTTCATGACCGTGCCAAAATTGGCGGGGCCGAAGATGTCGCACACCGCTTGCACCCGGTCCGACTGCTCTTCGTTGCCGCCGATCGGCGCGAACGCCTTCTTTCCACCTGCGGTGCCAACCAGCGCTGACAAGTGGCCTCCGGCGGAACCACCCACGACACCGACACGCTCAGGATCGATGCCATATTGCTTGCTGTTGGCTCGCAGCCAGCGAATCGCTGCCTGACAGTCTTGAATCTGAGCAGGGAATTTCGCCTTCTGACTGAAGCGATACTCAATGCTCGCGACGACATACCCCTTGGTGACCATGTGCATCACACCACACGGGAACTTGCTGCCGCCCATCCAGCCACCACCGTGAATGTGAACAATCAGCGGCAGCGGACGGTCAGCCGGTTTCTCCGGGAGGTACAGATCGAGCTTCTGAGCGTCATCACCATTGGGAATGTAGGAAACATCACGCTCCATCTTCACGCCAGCCGGAAGCTTCACCGCCGGCTTTTCCTGTGCCAACGCTACGGATGACGACAGCAACGCGACACCGCCAACGAGTGCGGCGATACTCCAGAAAACTGCGAACTGCTGCACAAGATCGCGGAGGGGGGAAGTCTTCATGTTTGGTTCTCTGATGTAGGGAATCGGGAGTGCGGCTCTGGAAAAATAGCTGCCAACTTGAATCAAAGGGCGTGACACCACATAAAGATCACACACGACGTTGCTGTAAACGCCAGCCTACAGCTTGTTGGGCGCGACTTTCGTCCAAGGTGAAAACGCTCCCGACGCGTGCTGCAGAATCTTGCGTTTCCAGATCTTGTTCATGCAGAACGCGAAGAGCGTATCTTTCTCAGGACCGCCGATCGCAACGCCGGTGACTCGGCTGCGATCAGGCACGGGCAGGATGATTTGAGTTGGACCATCGTCGGCGCTGATTTGAATTCCGCTACGAGTGGCAATGAACTGGCGGCCTTCGAGGGAGTAGCACAGCGATTCAGGGCCTGCGTCGTCATCCCAATCGGCAACATGCAGATGGAAGAAGCGTTCTTTGTTGGCAAGCGTCCCGTCGTCATTGATTTGATAACTGTAAACCCACTTTGAGTGGCCTTCAGCAACAGACAGCAACCATTGATCAGGGCGATAGGCCATGCCGGTAGCGAACTTGATACCGGTATCAACCTGCGTTTTCTTGCCGTCCTTGATGAGCCATAAAGTCCCCGGCGAGTTGGGTTTGTCCCCATTGCTCGTGACGTACAACGAGCCATCGGGGCGAGCCAGAATCGAGTGCCCGAGGATACCATCCATCACGACGCTGCCTTTGCCGCTGGTGTCGAAGCGTATGAGTTTGTCAGTCTTCTCTGAGACCGTGAATACGGAGCCGTCCGCTCCAACCGTGACGCAGTGCGCTTGCGAGGCATCGTCAACGAACACGTTCACTTTGCCGTCCAGACCGATACGGTGCAGCTTGTTGTTCGAGGTGTCCGCAAAGAACACTTCCCCAGCCGCATTACACGCCGGGCCGCGAGTGCTCTTGAAGCCTTCGGCGACGAGTTGCCATTCCTCACCGGGGATCAAGATTTCTTGAGCTCGTGGAGCACTTGGACCGGCCTTCACACGTTCAGGCCAACCGCGCCACAGATAGGCCATCGCCTCTTGCCAGTTCTCCATGTAACCCGCGACGTGCGGACCGTCGATAATGCGAAACTGATAATCATAACCGGAGAACTTCAGAGACTTGTCCATCTCTTGATCCAGCAGGAACCAATCCCCCGCCACGTTCTCCATGTCGCGCGTCGCGGTTGTGAGGAACGAGCGGATCGGCTTCGCTTCAAACTTGCGGACCATCGTCGGGAATTCATGACCGGCGCGAAACGCGACCCAACTGCCGCTCGCCGCATACACGCGACTGAAGGCATCAGGCCGATGCCACGCCGCTGTGAAGGCCGCGATTCCGCCACTACTGCCACCTGAGATGCAGCGATCATTACCGTCCGTCGACAGATTGAGTTGATACTCCTTAGCGATAAACGGCAGCAATTCGTCGATCAGGAACCGCACTTTGTTGTCGCTGATCCCGTCATACTCGAAGTCGCGGTTGCGTCGTCCGGCGGTGCCCTTCATTGGAGCTGGCAGATCACCAGGACGCACGAAAACGCCGACCGTTACCGGCATCTCCTTCGTCGCGATCATCGTCTCCATCAGAGCTTTCTCGCGCGAATTGAAGCCGTCAGTCTTCACATAGACGCATGCTGGCTTCGAACCGTCGTATTGCGCGGGAATAAAGACCGTGACGTCGCGAACGGTACCAGGGAAAATCTTGCTCTGCGAAAACGTGAACTGCTTCGTCGTACCCGGCTGGATCTCTTCAGGCTTGATCACCGGGGGTTCGTAATTCGGAACATTGTCAACCTTTGCCGCGACAACACCGCTGCCCGCAAGCGACCGAATGAACCACTGCAAGTGAATGTCATTCGGAGTGTAGGTCCAAAGATCGATCTGAGCCCCGACTTCACGTTTACCACCAAGGTGATCGAGACCTTGTCCCGGAGCGTGCTTCGCCAAAAGGGAATAGCTGCCGTTGTCGTGCTTCGCCAGAGTCCATCTCTGTGAGGCATCTGCACGGTCCTTCTCCAAGACGATCAGCGTACCGTTCTTCTGGCCGGCCTTCTGGGCAGTGAGCACCAGCGACGGATCATTCGCCGGAGCAACTCGCACAGAGCCCTCTGCCACAGCGACAATCCACTTCTGATTCGCGGCATCCGTCGGCTTCTGAATCGAAACCACTGCACCTTCCTTAACGCCTCCCACGGCTTCCAGCACGAACTCTGGCGTGCTGGCTGAGACGATTCGATACGCGCCCCAGTCTTCAGCGGCACTGCGGGAGAGATCGAGAGCGTTCAACGCCAGCGACATCACCAAGAGAAGCAACGGCTTGATCGTCAACGTCGAGGCGAACGCAGAGTCACGATGCTTCATTGGAACAGCATCCTGTTTCAAAAGTTCGGAGCGGCATCTACGAACTGCAGGCCATAGATTGGGGGACATTGGACAGTTTCAGCCTGCTGCATAACAGGGAACGCATCCCGTTTCCCCAGATGGACGGGCCGGTGTTGAAAACAATCGTGCGGCATCGTTGAGTCGCTGCACGTTGCCTCCAGCGAAGCCCGCTGCCGGTCAGAAACCGGGCAAATCAGAACTGCTCGCAGAACGCCTGCCAGAAATGCGCAAGATGCAGGCAAATTCATTCGCTCTGAGGACGAGGCTATTTCAGACTCGGTGCAAGCCGCCGGCGCTGACGTTCGTCGCCTCAGGCAGTTGACGATTCGCCACTCGCGAAATCGAATGCCTGAAATGTCATTCAGTCTCGTGCCTCAAGGAAGCGTTGATGCCGTCTCATCTCACTGCTTTTCAGATGTGGTTGGTGTTGCTATCAGTATTCAGCCTCGCAGCAGCCACGCGCGCAGAGGATGCGCCTGCGGATCCGTCCCGCCTGACGTTGGATCGAATCTTCGAGGGCGATGAGTTCAAGGGCGAAGATGCTCCCGTCCTGCAGTGGATGAAGCGGCGCGGCGGGTACACGACTCTCGAAAAGCCCTCGGGGAAAGAAGCCGGTCGAGACTTGGTATGGCACGATCCCGCGAGCGGCAAGAAGGAGATTCTGGTTCCGGCGCATCGTTTCATTCCACCGGGCGAAGAGTCCCCGTTGTCCGTCGAAGGATACGCCTTCTCGGACGATGAAGCGAAGCTGTTGATCTTCACGCAGGGCAAGCGTGTCTGGCGGTTAAAGACACGCGGTGACTACTGGGTGTTGGATATTGCCGCTGGGGAACTCAAGAAACTGGGAGGCACGGCTGCACCATCCACCCTGATGTTCGCCTCATTCGCACCTGACGCATCCCGCGTCGCGTTTGTGCGAGCAAACAACATCTATGTGCAGAATCTCCATGACATGCAAATCACTCAACTGACCACGGACGGTTCAGAGAAAGTGATCAATGGCACGTTCGATTGGGTCTATGAAGAAGAGTTGCATCTCCACAATGGATTTCGGTGGAGTCCCGACGGCCAGAAGATTGCCTACTGGCAGATCAACACCGCGGGCGTGCGTGAGTTTCATCTCGTCAACAACACCGACAACCTTTATTCGCAAGTGCAGGTGATTCCGTATCCCAAGGTCGGTGAGCAGAACTCGTCGGGACGAATTGGTGTGGTCGGAGCTGCTGGTGGCGATACCAGTTGGCTCCCGATACCCGGTGATCCGCGCGAACACTATGTCGCTCAGATGGACTGGGTCGGGGCAGGCGAGTCTCAGCGAATTGTGTTGCAGCAGTTCAATCGGCTGCAGAACACGAACCGTGTGATGACAGTGAACTCCACCGCGCTCGGCCAAGTGAAAGAACTCTTCAAAGAAACCGACGCCGCATGGGTCGAGAACTCCAACGCGAATCTGCGCTGGCACGACGATCAGAAGAAACTGATCTGGATCAGCGAACGCGACGGATGGCGGCACGTCTACTCCATCTCGCCGACTGAAGATCGTGCCACGCTGGTGACACCCGGCAAGTTCGACGTGGTCAGCGTTGAAGGCGTCGATCCGCAGGGCAAGTGGATCTATTTCCTGGCGTCGCCCGACAACCCGACACGGCGAACGCTGCATCGCGCGCGGTTGGATGGCTCCGAAGTGCAACGAGTAACACCACCCGACCAGACAGGCACGCACACTTACAACATTTCGCCGGATGGCAAGTGGGCCATTCATACGTTTTCAACGTTCAACACACCGCCAGTGGTAGATCTCGTCAGCCTGCCGGATCACGAGACTCAACAAGTCCTCGTTGAAAACAAGGAACTGAAGGAGCGGGTTTCCAAGCTGAAGCAACCGACGACGGAGTTCTTTCGAGTCACCATCGGCGAAGACGTGCAACTCGATGCCTGGGCCATCAAACCGCCAGACTTTGACGCAACGAAAAGTTATCCGGTGCTCTTTCACGTCTACGGAGAACCTGCCGGGCAGACGGTCCTTGATCGGTGGAACGCGAAGCGACACCTATGGCACCTGATGCTGGCGCACCAGGGATATGTCGTGATCAGCGTCGACAACCGTGGAACCCCCGCACCGCGCGGTCGCGACTGGCGCAAAGTCATTTATCGTCAGGTCGGAATTCTCGCATCCGCCGATCAGGCTGCCGCCACGCGAGCGATCCTGAAGGAACGCCCTTACCTTGATCCGCAACGAGTCGCCATCTGGGGTTGGAGTGGCGGCGGTTCGATGACGCTGAATGCGCTGTTTCGTTATCCCGATCTATATCGCACAGGTATGTCGATCGCTCCCGTTCCCAACGAACGCCTGTACGACACGATCTACCAGGAACGCTACATGGGCCTGCCCGGCGACAACGCTGAGGGTTATCGGCTCGGTTCACCAATTACGTTTGCTTCGCAACTTCAGGGCAACCTGCTGCTCGTCCACGGCACGGGCGACGATAACTGCCACTATCAAGGCACTGAAGCGTTGATCAACGAGCTGATCACTCACAACAAGCAGTTCTCGATGCTGGCGTATCCCAACCGCAGCCACAGCATCTCCGAACGCAAGAACACGACGCGGCACCTCTACGGCCTGCTGACACGATTCCTCAATCAGAACACGCCGGCCAATCCCTGACGCATCGATCTGTTCGTTTACGCGTCGTCGGGCCACTGGCGCGTCATCCATCGCAGCGAGGCGTTCACAATCCGTCGATCTCTGAGCCCTTTCTCAGCCCGCTGAGAGCGAGCTGAATCCGTGCTTCTGTGAAACGTCGCAGGTCGGCTCCACTGCTGCCGCTGCCGATCAGGAAGAAGCCGCTGTCGCGCTCGAAATAGCCAGCACCGACTCGAATGACGGCTTTCACAATCATGTTCCGCAACAGATGCAGCCAGAAGCGACGCCCGTGCTCTTCCGGCAAGGGGCGGATGCTTTGATAACCTGCGAACGCCTGCTGCAGGAACGCGGCGTCGTGAAAGCATGCGAGCAGAGAGAGATCATCCAACGGCTCGCCGCTGATCGCATCGTCGAAGTCAATGAAGGCTGCGATATCCGTCGGAGTTCCGAGAATGTTCCACAGCGCGAGGTCTTTATGAACGAGACAGCCTCGGCTGATCGCCAGTAACGAACGATGATCCTCGATAGCTTTCGCGATCTCGTCAAGTTGAGTGCTGGTCAGAAAATCTCGTTGCACCAGGAACGCGAGATGCTCATCAAGCCGCAAGTGAAAGTAGTCAGAATAGGTTGAGCCATAGCCGCGCAGATCCGCATCAAGCACACCAAACCCATCCAGCTCGATCTGCTGCCACTTGGCTACTGCGGCTCCAGTGCTGAAGGCGATGCGCGGCACGTCGAGCGTGCCCTGCTTGAGCCACTGGTTGAGATCAGGAGCAGAGATCCGCTCTAACGCTTGCCACGCAAAGGGGACTCGACGTCGAGAGGCATCGCAGCCAAGAACGAGTGGCGTCCTTACCCCGGTCGCTCGCACGCGATCGAGCACTGCGGACTCGGTCGCCAGATGATTGTCTTGCTCCGGTCCGTTCTCGACGCGGATGAAGAGGGCTTTGCCGTCAACCTCGGCGTTCCATGTCAGATGATTTCCCTGACCGGCGCCGGGGCTCAAGACGATGTCGTGCGTGTCGAAGTGCCGACGCAGTTCAGCTTCCAATTGATGCTCAATTTCGGCATCCGCATCGCCTCGCAGTTGCGTGCCATGGAACGCTGCGGGGCGATCGCACTTCCAATAGTAAATATCACGGCGGCTCAAGACTTCACTCCCAACTCACACAAGGACCCAAAACAATTAGCTCACGCGAAGGCGCAAAGCCGCGAAGAGGGGAAGATGTCACTTTCATTTCCTCATCTCTTCTTTGCGACTTCGCGTGAGTCACTGATTTGCTTTCTTGGTGATCGCTTTGGCCGTATCGCGCACGCCGTCGAAGTCGGGGCCACCGGCGCCGACGTAGCCGTTGCTCGTTCCGCTGGGATCGCTGCTGACCCAGAAGGAATACAAGGAGCCCTTCGCAACATGAAATCGGAACTGCACTCGTTTGCCCGTGTGAGCAGCCAAGCCTGGCAGCTCAATGCGCAGCTTGGTGTGGTCGCCGGAGACTAGTTCTGAGGCGGCCACAACCATCCCGGCTTCGTCAATCACTTCTACTTTCATCTCGCCGTTGAAGTTCATGAAGAAGTGCTTGCCTTTGAACTTCACATGCCGAGTCGTCAGCACTCCGGGACCATCCATCGACGCGAAACCATCTCGTCGCAGCGTTGCCAGACCAATGCTGCCGCCGGTGTACATACCGCGATGGCCGCCGGGAGCGATGCCGCTTGTACCCATGTAGGGAAAGACGAGCTGATCATCGAGCACCACAAAGACTCCAGCCGTGCTGTGCAGGTAGGCACGGTCCCACGAACCTTCCGTGCGCGAGCCGGTGATGAAACCGCGGCGGTCGGGGCGGTCCCAATGAAAACCGTCTCGGCTGAAACCGAGTTCCAGATCGAGCAGCTTCGGGAACTTGCCTTGATCGCAGATCTCGTTCTTCGGTCCACGATGGATGTAGTGCATGCCGATCATCAGGCTTTCATAGGCAACCGCGTTCAGGCTGTAGAGCTGAGGCGTTTCTCCGGCACCGGGATAGCGGCCTTGAGGTTCAGGCAGATCGAGGCGATCGGTACTGGTCCAGTACACAGCCTTGTTCCAGTCTGCTCCCTTCAGAAACTCATCGCTCTCCAAGTAGTAGCGGCTGCGTCCGCGTGAGGTTCCCTTCTTAATGCTGAAGCACCACTTCTGCCTGAACGGGTTGAAGAAGAACGAGCAGTAATCGTCGGCGACCATGCTCGTCGGCACCGCGTCCGACCAGGTCTTGCCATCAGTGACATGCAACGAATGATTGAAACCCTTGGGGCGATCTTCCGGCTTCACGTGCAGCCAGCACGTGATGAACTTGATGCGTTCGGCTGGATCTTTCGCGTTCAAGTCCAGCCACACGCAGTTGTCCGAGCCACCGGTCCCAAGCTTCGGTCCAGTCCAGCGCAGACCTTCGGGAAGCAACTGACCGTGGCGCTTCCAGGTCTTCATGTCGGTGCTCGTGGCGAGTGACAACGGCCCCCGCCAACCTGCGACATAAAACATCTTGAAGTGCTTTTCCGACGGGTCGTAGAAGACACCGCCCTGACCAGTGAATGTCGTCGCCTGCTCACCGCGTTCGCCTTGCGTGGACGGCCCGAGTTCACGTTCGGTCTCCGCTTTGAAGACAGGATTGCCGTCGAACTTCTTTGCCTGATGGAAGGTGCGTTTGATTGTTGTCTTTTCGATGAGGAAGTCATCGACAAAGAGCTGGCGACCCACGTCGATGGGGATCGTTCTCAGCTTCTTCTGCAGGTAGGGCACCGGCATTGGCTCGGCCGAGTTCGGATCGCGGAACGGCGGCGGCCAGGGGAGGGACAATTCGACTCCGTTGTAGAGCACTTCAGGCTTCGGCCCTGTGGCCTTGTTCGCTAGTAGCTGGAGTTTGGCGTCGGCGGAGACGATCTTTCCGGCGAGCACGTCTGTCTCGCGGAACTTGGCGAGCAGAATCTCAGCGTCGGTATGACGATTCCAGTCGTAGAGAATATGGATTAGCCCGTCAGACGATTCGAAGCCCTCGGGATAAGACACCGAGCTGCGTTCATCGAGCAGCAGGCCACCTTTCCACGTCTGGCCGTCGTCTTCGGAGAGCCACGCGGACATGTGCGAGCGTTTTTGCAGACGCTCTGCCGGCGATCCGTTCTTCACCAACAGAATACGGCCTGACTTTAGACGTCTCAGGAAGAATCGCGAGTTGACGTTCTGCACCGTCGCGGCCTGACGCGGAGCACTCCAAGTGGTGCCGCCATCAGCGGAGAAACTTTCGTGCGGTTGCCCCATCGTGCGCGCCAGCATCCACAGTCGACCGTCACGCAACTCGACCGTCATGTGCTCGTCGAAGTTCCAATCAGGGAACTGCAAGCTGCCGCGCTCTTTCCATGAGCGGCCTTCGTCTGTTGACGCAAACACGCGCGCCGTCTTCTTGTGCCAGTCGGATACCGGCAACAGCCACTCGCCATTCTTCAACACCGTCGGCTTGTTCAACGTGCAGCCTTCGGCAAAGAACACTGGATCGGTCCACAACGGCTCGGCTGCATCGGGGTCATCACAGCGCATGTACCAGTTGGTGATGCGTCCCTGCGAATCTCCGATTTGCTGATCGAAGAACAACCACAGCCTACCGCGCGGATCAGTCCACAGGTTGCCAACGAGTGCTCCGCTCAGCCGCTGTGTTCTTTCCAACATCGCGCCGACAGCGATCTTCGGCTTCGACCACGACGCACCGCCATCGTCGCTGGTCGCCAGCAGGAAGTATCCATCCTTCTTGTCGCCCGTACCCGTCCAGCAGCCCCAGATGCGTCCCTTCGGTGTGCGGTCCATGCCGATGATCATCGCACCGGGTCGCACGGCGTCTTGAAACTCTTCGCCGGGATTCATCAGCACCACCGGCAGGTCCGGATTGATCTCCTTCGCTTCAGCACCGACATGAGCAACCAGCAGCACCATCTTCTTGAAGTTCAGCCGCTCGCCCACCTTAACTTCCTTCCGGTAGAGGCTCACGCGATTGACCTCACCAGGGAAAAGCTGCGTTTCCGGCACATCCACCTTCGTAAAACCAGCATTGCGAAGTGGCCCGTCCTGACTCGATGCCTTAGGGCGAACGGCAGGTGTCAGCGCAAAGAGCGTTCCGGGTTTCGTGACTCGGACGTTTAGCTGCTCAATACTCGTGCGCAGGAAAGGCAGATCGCGCACAGCGTCGGGCATCTCGTCGATAACGTATTCGCGATCGGTGAAGAGCTTCGTGCCCCGCGTCATGCGAGCGAGTTGCTCGGACGCCCCGGGCGACCAGGCGATGCGCTGCTGACCCGCTAGCGACTCGAACTGCCCAATCGTCTCCAGCTTGCCGAACATGATCCGCTCTTTGCGACTCGCATCCTTGTCACCTTGAGTCACACACAACCAGATTGATCCCTGATGTTCATGGAACGTGGGGTATTGAAAGGAATGCGGTGTCTCGAAGCGGTACTTGCGCTGCCACGTCTGGCCGTCGCGGGAGATGTCCACGTTGAACACACTGCGATTCACTCCCTGAATGCGAGTCGCCTCCTGCCAGCCGAGATAATAGGTGTCTCCGAAACGGTCGAACGTCGGCTTCGAATTCGCACCGTTCGACACATGCGGCATCGGACGGCCTGTCCCCCAGGTGCGACCATCGCGACTCGTGGTGAAGTGGTAGTTCCCCGAGTCGTTACGGCAGATGGCCATCCAGGTGCCGTCGGGTAGACGGTTCACGGAGGACTCACTGAGTTGCTCGCTTTGCGGCTCATTGAAATGACCGAGCACTTCGAAAGTCACCAGATCGTCATGCACCAGCGCGAGTGCGTTCTGCTTGCCAGTGAAGTTATTCAACGCGACGTAAGTTTGTCCGTCGAGGCGTTTGAAGGAATCAAAGATGAAGCACGACGAATCGCTGGCAGGCTTCTTGAAACCGAGCGCAGCGGCGGCGGCATGAAGATGCTGCGGCTGGAAATCAAAGGTGCCGCCCACAGTCTTGAGCTTCGCCTTATGAATCGTCCCCGCGAACTCACCGCGCGATAGATCGAAGTCACGAAACCACATCTGCGACTGTCGCTTCCCCGGATCTTCGCTGGTGAAATAGCAACGCAGCGTGCTTGCATCCTTCTGAATGATGCGCGGCACGAAACACGCACCGACAGGTAGCGTTTCATTCTCAAATCGCTGCTCACCCTTGGCCACATCGATGACGTTCTCAACCTTCAGTGTCGAGAGATTCACCACGGACAGCGTGGAGTAGATAAACGGCCAACCGGCACTCTCGCCGCCCTTGAGATCGTTCACCTCGGACACGACGTAAGCGCGCTCCCCCACGCAAACGAACTCGGCATCGTGTGCCCCTTTCACCTGCGGCGCCGAAGTATTCACCAATCGACGCATCACAACATCGCCCGCGAGCGCAGGATCCCAACCAGACGGCAGCGGCACCGGCTCGACCGCAAAAATCCCGGTGAGGGGTACTATCAGGAAAGCTGCGACAAGGATAAGAGAGTGTTTCATAAGTGATGAGATCTTCGTGCGTGGTGTATTAAGGCGGCCGCGTTTAGCACTTCAGGTTGCCATCAAACAAGCGTCCATGCCGCAACCACTCTTTTGCCTTGCCTGCAATTTGCTTCTGGCATTGCCGTGCTCTGTCGCTCTTCGAGAATGTCATTGAGACGTACTCGCGGTGAACCAAGAACTGGTCAGCCGAGGCATGGTAAGCATGCTCGCCGTCGACTTCGAGGTTGAAGACGGTGTGCGGGCCGGGTCGCGGGGAGTGGGTAATGACTCGGACACGTTCACCCGTGGCGTTGATCAGGCGTTCGCCGGGACGCAGGGTGCTGGCTTCGACGAAGGCTTGGCGGTCGTCGGACCAGAAGGGGTGGTTGGCCGTGGTGCCGATCGGGTCGTCTTCGCCGGACACGTACAGGTTGATGACGTTGGTGGCGTCGTGCTCGAACTTGCCGGTCACCAGGTGGTGGTCAGCGTTCTGGCGGCGCGGGGGTTCGGGGCACTCATCGATTGAGAGCACGTCGGCGAAACCCACGGCGCCGACTTCCTCCATGTCGAATTCATACTTGCCGCCTGCGTGAACCCGTTCGGCCTCCACCCACCATGTGGGTCGAGCCGGTGTCCCGTGCGCGTCCCTTGGAGAGGCCCACAGGCTCCACAGAGCGAGTCCCCTAAAGACCGCGCCCACAACCCAGTCGCGAGCCTGCGAACACCGCCTCGACCGCCCACGGTATTGAACCCATAGGAAGGAATTCCGACTTCCTCCTGTTGTTCCATTGCGGTACCACGAGAACGAGAAACGGCGTAGAGATCTCGTCGAAACTCGAATGGGAGCAGTTCCGCGACTCTTTCGTAGCGATCTCACGTACACGCGCCGCTCGACACGAGACATCGGTTGTAAGTACTAGTCACCCGCCGCATCAATTCGGGAAATGGCCTTCTTCGCCTCTCGACGGATCCACGCGTTATGGTGATCAAGAAATTTTACTAGATATCTTCGCGCCTTCTTGGACCGGATGCGGCCTAATGCCCCAATTGCGTGTCCCTCCACATCAGGGTCTTTGAGTGACTTAATCAGAATGTCGACTGCCCGTGGATCCTTCATTTTTGCAATGGCGTAACACAACATTTCGCGAGCACGGCCATGCTGCTTTTCAAGCAGGAGTTCGGAGATTGAATCAAAGCTGGTGTTGTCGCAAACGATAATTGATAAGGTATTTCCAATCACCCAAGCCTCACCAGGCACCCCTCTCTCCTCCCCTGCTGCAATTCTGCGAAACTCCGGAATCAAGGCGGGCTCAATCAGCTCTCGCATTTTCGGTATCGCCAACGATCGAATAATGCCCTCCCGAACCCGCCTTTCTCTCGTGCTACGTAAGCTTTTGATTAGTATAGGTATGGCCTCGATGGGAATCCGCTTGCGATCCAATAATTCATAGACCGATCGCACCGATATGCCGGCAGTCTTCAACTGTTCACAAATTCGCCGATTCTCAATCGTGCACAACTGGTCGTCAATCATTTGAGTCCATTTTTAATTTGAATGCTTACGCCGTTTTGAAGCGCAAAAGCTTCGATTGCAGGATCAACTTTGGTGCTCTTGCGAGTTTGAAGAATGAATTTCTTGGATTTCGCTTTGCAGTGCAGGATGAAATCTTTGATCTGGCTTGTTAATCGAACCTCTTTTCGAGCTTTAACTTCCTTCAGCGTTTTAGCTGTCTCTCGGTCGGGAATTCGCCGAGTCGCAGTCTTCGTGATTGATGCGATCGCCTTTTTGGCCTTCCCTGCGACGCCTGCCAATGTTTCACCAAGACGACCAATTCTTCTTGCGCGTGCTGGATCGCACTTGTTGTGTGCAAGTAGACCATTCTCGCCGATACCATAAACATGTTCACAATCAACTTCGAGATTGTAGACGGTGTGCGGGCCGGGTAGCGGGGAGTGGGTAATGACTCGGACGCGTTCGCCTTTGGCGTTGATCAGGTGTTCGCCGGGACGCAGGGTGCTGGCTTCGACGAAGGCTTGGCGGTCGTCGGACCAGAAAGGGTGGTTAGCGGTGGTGCCGATCGGATCGTCTTCGCCGGACACGTACAGGTTGATGACATTGGTGGCGTCGTGCTCGAACTTGCCAGTCACCAGGTGGTGGTCAGCGTTCTGGCGGCGCGGGGGTTCGGGGCACTCATCGATCGAGAGCACGTCGGCGAAACCCACGGCGCCGACTTCCTCCATGTCGAATTCATACTTGCCGCCTGCGTGAACCTGCTCGGCCTCCACCCACCATGCGGGGCGAGCGAGCCAGATCCGCACCTGATCCCCGTCGGGACGCGTCAGCCGAAACCGGATGACTCGCCAATGCTCGCGCACGAACGGGGCGTAGCGAAATCATTTGTCAAAGAGCGACAACCGGAGAGCGGAGCTTGGTGGCTTAAGGCAGGGTCGCAATCTCGGCTACTGCCGGAACATCCCCAAAGCCGCAAGCCTGCGAATAAGCAAGTTGTTTAGCTGTCGCGCAGAACGCCACGCCGATAACGCCCGCGATACGCTCGCCAACGCTACGCATTCCTACGGATTCTTTTAGTGAGTCCACATCCAGCACACGCACGCTACGTGCATCATCAGAAACTGCAATAAACCCACCGCAACAAGATACGGAAACCGCATTGATCTCCTTGATACTACGAGGATTAGCAATCTTTACAAGGGAGAATGGGGATTGTCGCAGCACTGCAACTGCTCCGGTCTTACCGTTACTTCCTCCCAACGCAATTAACCCTGCAGACGCTCCTACGGCGTTCATTAGAACTCCAGGAACTCGACAGTCCCAGTTGACCTGAGAACTCTCATCATCGATCCACCCAGCCCAAGTGCACCCTTCGTAGTCGTTAACAAACACATAACTTCGCCGAAGAGACGGATCCCTTAGCACGGAGTGCAGACTGCATTCTTGCGATGGAAGAGTAATCTCGCTGACCTTCGCAGCGTCTGTTGAATCTCCGAAGTTCATCCAATGGAGAAAGCAGTGACCCTTGTGCATAGTCGCAACCAACACCGCAGTGCGTGTCACGAACCGAAAATCGGATATGATGTGGTTGCCGAGATCCAACTGGAATATCCGAGCATCAACTTGGATATCGTATATCTCAATTGTCGACCAGCCAGCGACATGACTTCCGATAAGTGATCCGTCGGGAGACCATCTGAGTTGATCGACTGGCCCGCGACCCGTTTCCATACGATACCAAACCGTAGATCGGGTCGCTAACTCCCATACGATGATTTCGCTTGCTTCCGCACGTCTTGGTCCGTACTGGGTATCTCCCCCACCCATTGCAAGCAGCTTTTGGCACGGTGACAACGCTAGATTTGCTCCTCCAAACTGGTATCCGCAGAGAGGAACTTGTTCCACTAGTGTACTCACATTAGTATCTTTATGTTATTTCGGATCATGTACAGTATTTCTCGCGTTAGGGCTGCGGATGTGTCTGTGCCGTACTTTGCGTCATAGCCTCTGTGGAACTCACGTAGTAACTTCAGCCGCTCCCTCACGCTCGGAATCAATTTCCGCCATTCCTCTCCGCTCAGCGCATTGAATCTTGGAAGTCCCTTCTTTACTAGGAAGTCTGAGAATTCTCTATGAATTCTTGTGTGGAACAAGGCGGTCAGCTTGGTCAACACCTTCGATACACCAGCGCGCGCATTTGGGATAAGACTGCCCCAGGCTCGCGGGAAAAAGTGATGAAACCCAGCGCACTTGTTGTGTACCAACAGTCCCGCTGCCGACACACGATAGACATGTTCTCCGTCGACCTCGAGATTGTAGACGGTGTGTGGTCCGGGCCTTGGGGAGTGGGTGACGACTCGGACGCGTTCGCCTTTGGCGTTGATGAGGTGTTCGCCGGGACGCAGGGTGGCGGCTTCGACGAAGGCTTGGCGGTCGTCGGACCAGAAGGGGTGGTTGGCCGTGGTGCCGATCGGGTCGTCTTCGCCAGCCACGTACAGGTTGATGACGTTCGTCGCGTCGTGCTCGAACTTGCCGGTCACCAGGTGGTGGTCAGCGTTCTGGCGGCGCGGGGGTTCGGGGCACTCATCGATCGAGAGCACGTCGGCGAAACCCACGGCGCCGACTTCCTCCATGTCGAATTCATACTTGCCGCCTGCGTGAACCTGCTCGGCCTCCACCCACCATGCGGGGCGAGCGAGCCAGATCCGCACCTGATCCCCGTCGGGACGCGTCAGCCGGAACCGGATGACTCGCCAATGCTCGCGCACGAACGGGCCGTAGTCCGTTGATTCCGCGTGCGTATCTGAGGAGTTGGCTTCACTGACCAGAGCCGCGTCAGCCAGCCGGTCGTAGAGTTCTTCCGCCTTCGCGAACGAAGCATCGTCAGGTCCGTCGTCAGTGGCATCCGTATCAACGACGGTATCGGTATTAATCGCGAGCAGTTCAAAATCATCGGGGACGCCGTCGATCAGAGCAGGGAGAGGCTCGTACTCCAGTGTCTCCAGCAACTCGGTATCGAGTTCCGCCAACTCTTCGTCCGACAGACTTGTCAATTCAAAGTCCGCGGCATCGAACGGCGAAGGCTCCTCTTCGGGGTTCCTGGCGATGACTCGATCGGCGATCGGGAAGATGTCCCGAATCGCTTTCGCGGCGAACTGCGGCTGAGACGCCTCTCGCACCGGCTGATTCGGCGACTGAGGCTCAGCCGCGACAGCTACTGCCGGTTTCAACGCGGTAGGCTGTGACCCGGTATCAACCGGAGATCCCCACACCGTCCACAGAGCCAACATTCCGAAGAACGCACCCCACACCCCCGCCAGCAAACTCCGGACGCCGCCTTGGCGGTTCTTCATCTGCGGTTGCGGGGCTACTTCCGGCTAGGTTCGCACGCCAACTGGGGCATCCCAGGCAACAACGGCAAGCCGCCGAATCGACATCATGAGAATGAAGTCTTCGTGCACTCTGGCAGCACTACTCAATAACCCCAAAGCGAGCGATCCATTGTTGGACCATGATGGTCGAGAGTGGCTTCATTGCGAATAACTACAATCATAGGACTAAGCAGGGAACTACCTTGGCGTCGACTCCCATCGATAGCCGTTTGCGAACGCTCCTGCACACACCGTCGCACCATTACAGCGCCATCTTACAGTTGCTGGCATGTCTCCGATGCGAGCCGAAACGATTCAAGCAGAAGATCTTGACGGGCAAAGACGTCTATTGAATCAAGTCCATTAGACGCTGATAGCGAAAAAGCAGTGTGCTCAGTCGTGCGTGAAACAGTCTTACAGAAGTTAATAGCAGAACTTGGAGTGCTCTTCTTAATTTCTCGAACTGAAGACATTAGCCCAGGCCCCCTGCAATGTTTGAAAACGCTTTGCAGGTCAGACTCGGCAATATCTGCAACAATCACGACGGCCCCTCGCTCCCAGCCCTGCGCATACCAGAACTCTTCGTAGCCGGAGATAAGGTCTTGCTCGATGTCTAAGCAGACTGATGGCAGTCTCGCCGGCTTAGTGTGTTCGACGGGCCTCCTTGGTAGTTCGCAACATCCACCAAAAACTCGTACGTCAACCGCCTGCTGGATCAAGGGGGCGAGAACAACTTCGTGTGGAAACGGCTTCGAGTAATATTTGAACGGAATTCTCTTCTGAGTTTCAATAAAGAAGCAACCAAGCTCCGCGAGCCTTCGCATAGCGTTTGCGTCAATAGAATTTTGCATATTTCTTCCCGATTATATTCTTTAAGACATCGGCCAGGATATTAGTGCCGTATTGTTTGTCAATCTTACGAGAGGCATCGATTACAGCTTGCAACGCGCGAGATTGAGAGCCTTCGTTTGCAGCGAAGTGTCTAAACCAATCATTTGCAGAGCCACCTCTGCCACCCACCGGGATGTGAAATCCCTGCTTCTTGAGTTCCGCTCGTAGCTGTTTATGAAATGCGCGGTGAACTTTCTCCGTCAGCTTGGTGAGAACTTGCTTATTGAAGCCTCCGAGGAACTTAGGCAGAGCATGGTGCCAGTTATACGCATTGTGAACAAGCAAACCGTCACGAGTGACGTGATAGACATGCTCACAATCAACCTCGAGATTGTAGACCGCGTGCGGTCCGGGTCTTGGGGAGTGGGTGATGACTCGGACGCGTTCGCCTTTGGCGTTGATGAGGTGTTCGCCGGGACGCAGGGTGGCGGCTTCGACGAAGGCTTGGCGGTCGTCGGACCAGAAAGGGTGGTTGGCGGTAGTGCCGATCGGGTCGTCTTCGCCAGCCACGTACAGGTTGATGACATTGGTGGCGTCGTGCTCGAACTTGCCAGTCACCAGGTGGTGGTCAGCGTTCTGGCGGCGCGGGGGTTCGGGGCACTCATCGATCGAGAGCACGTCGGCGAAACCCACGGCGCCGACTTCCTCCATGTCGAATTCATACTTGCCGCCTGCGTGAACCCGTTCGGCCTCCACCCACCATGCGGGGCGAGCGAGCCAGATCCGCACCTGATCCCCGTCGGGACGCGTCAGCCGGAACCGGATGACGCGCCAATGCTCGCGCACGAACGGGCCGTAGTCCGTTGATTCCGCGTGGGTATCTGAGGAGTTGGCTTCATTGACCAGAGCCGCGTCAGCCAGCCGGTCGTAGAGTTCTTCCGCTTGGGCGAACGAGGTATCATCACGCTCGCTATCAGCAGTGCGGATATCAAGCGTGGATTCAGCATCAACGACGAGCAGTCCAGAGTCATCAGGGATGCCGTCGATCAGAGCAGGGAGAGGCTCGTCTTTCAGTGTCTCCAGCAACTCGGTATCGAGTTCCGCCAACTCTTCGTCCGACAGACTTGTCAATTCAAAGTCCGCAGCATCGAACGGCGAAGGCTCCTCTTCCGGGTTCCTGGCAATGACTCGATCAGCGATCGGGAAGATGTCCCGAATGGCCTTCGCCGCGAACTGCGGCTGCGACGCCTCTCCCACCGGCTGATTCGGCGACTGAGGCTCAGCCACTACAGCTACTGCCGGTTTCGACGCGGTAGGTTGTGACCCGGTATCAACCGGAGATCCCCACACCGTCCACAGCGCCAGAATTCCGAAGAACGCACCCCACACCCCCGCCAGCAGGCTCCGAACACGGCCTCGACGTTCTTTGGTCTTCGCTGACGCGGCAAATTCCGCTTGGGTTTGCATGATCGGTTCCTCGATGACAGCCAATGTATTCGATCGAGACAACAGGGTTCCATCAAACGCCGCGTCTCCAGCATGCTCACGCGACGACGCGCTCGGGATAGTCGGGCTCACAGCCTTCAAACGGCTCTCAGCCGGGTGATGCAGCGGCACGCCAAACAATTCATCACATAGCGCGTCGAGTTCCGCAGACGTCAACTGCGGTGGAAGCGGCTCGTCCGGTGGATCACTCATCGCTTCCCACCGGCGACTTCGCTTCGGCGGCCTCAAAGCGGGCACTGAATTCCTCTCGCGGTCTTTAAGGACGACCACTCCCGCAAGGCCCACCGCCAGCCACATCAATCCAGCCCAGCGGGAATCAGAGCTCTCTGACGTGACCAGCGGTTGTTCTGTGCTGATTTCAGCGTCGACAACCACAATCGTCTGGCCAGGTTCAAACTCGCCAACCAGCACGAGAGTATCACCAACAAAGCACCTGCCGAGAATCTTGCCCATCGTACGGAGAACACGACTGCCCGCTTCACAATGGACGGCGCGATTCACAGTCTGAAAGGCATGCGTAATCGTATTGCGAATGCGGCCGAACGTCTTGGAAACCCTCGCAAACGCCCGCGGGATACCGACCGCATCAGCTCCCGCCCCCAGCATCGGAGCAGCGGAGACCAAGCTGACCGTTCCCCCCAGATTGTCACCGCGAGCAAAAGAGATTCCCGCATCAAGTATGTTTGCGACTAAACCCAACACGGTTTGCTCGCCGCCAAGAATCGACAGCCCAAATTGAACGCCATCCAACGCGAGATCTTTGAGGATCGGAACCAATTCTCTGAGAACCTGGTCAACTGCTGCAGCCAAGGCATAGGGCCGCTGGGCTTTAATGCCAGTCCACACTGCAATCTCGCTGGTGACTCCGTCCGCGTGGGCAAGTGCGGTCAATCCGGCAAGTTGCGAAGCGATCGTTTTTTCAGCGGCGGCAGTTCCGTAACCCTCTATCAACTCCGCTTGGCGCTCCGCTAAAGCATCGGCCAACGTCTGCAACTCGATCAGCATCGCCCCCGCCGCCCTGCGACTCGCTGCCTCGATTTCTTGTTGGGCGTTCGCCAGTTCTCGATCTGCTCCGCTGATGGATGCAGCGAGACGCACGGTCTCTTCCACCTTTAAGGAAAGCATTCCTTCCAGGGCGTCCATCTGGGCCGTTGACACTTCAGCCTGTGAGCTGGCCAGCATGTTGGTCAATTCCGCCAACGCCGCCGTGGTGGCGGCGACGAGCGATTGGCCAGCCTCCACAAGCTCCTGCTGCGAATCCGCCAACGACCTCGCTTCGTCCGTGATCTCAGCAATCAAACCGCCGACTGCTGGAGTTGGAACCTCTGGCTGCAACAAGAACGAACTCCGATCACCCTCCCTAACCACGAACGCAGTTACCACACCAGAAACCGTGCCGCCAACCACGACCGGGATCGGAGACGTCAGAGCGACAGTTGCCGATTGCGTGATATCGTGCAGGACCTGAATACCGACGTGCGATGTGTTTCCTAGATCCAGCGGCGTTACGAGCGAATAAGAGTAGTAGGATGATCCCCCGTCACCTTCGCTCACCGAAATACCTCCCTCAAGAGGCACCGCAGGCCCTCCAATAACTGGAGTCGCCCCCGTCTCAATGACTGTCCCCGTCAAATTGCCGAAGACACGCACGTTTCGAATCTGATCCGCAGTCACGCTACCGGCCAGATCGCCCATCACCCACAACATCGGGAGGTGCGACACTGTTACCGATGAGCCGACGGAGTAGTCTCCGTATGTGGCGATTGCTGCCGTGTCCGCCGAACCAGTCAATGAGAGCGTTCCTGTCGACATCACCTCCAGCAGTTTGGGCGTACTGCTTACGGTAAGGTCGAGCGTGCCATAGGAAACTCCCTGCACAATTTCCGGAGCGCTCAAAGTGGCAGTTGCATTACCCACAGAGAAGACGGCCGCGCTTTGCCCAGCCGTCAGCGTGGCGGCGGTAATAGTGCTCAGTCCGGACAACACCGCATCCACGCCAGCCGTCATCGTGAATCCACCGCCCACTGTCCCTTGAACCAACGCGGTGGCGCTGCCCGTCGACGCAGTGACCGACGCTAGAGTTACCGTTCCTCCCGCGAACAACGAAGCGAACTCATCGGCTGTTAAGAACGCGCCCGCCACCGACCCAAACGCAGATAGCTCCGCGATGTCACCGCTCAATGATACCAGGACAACCGAGCCCAGCGTGCTGGCCGACGCTCTACCATTGGGAGCGGATACGGTTGAGTTATTCAGCGTCCCGAATCCGATCAATGACGCCGATCCAGTGTTCGCTGTGGCTGCGACGCCATTCACGGAATCTGCCAGAATGCTGACAGTGTTGCCCGTGACACTTAGCGGACCAGCCATGCCAAGCGCCGAAAGGTTGACATCGCCGGCGCTTGCCGAAACAGAGCCCGACACAGCACCCAGAGTGAATACCTCGACGCCAGACACCGCACTGTAGGAGCCCACGACCGATGAATGCCCTGTCAGATCAATCGAATCCGCATTCACCATCGACTGGATTGTACCAATACCCCAGATACTGGCTGCTCCACCAGCAGTAATTGTGTTAGTGATACCATCCATACTCTCAACAGTCGCATCGCCTCCAGCAGAAATGATTCCCGTCAATTTGCCCATCGACCACGCAAACGCATCTTCCCCCGCGGTCACCGGGCCCTGCAAAACCCCATAGGCTAAAACCGAGGCGTTATTACCAGCGATCGCAGCCCCGCCGGGGCCGAAGGTTCCATAGGCTGTGACAAACGCATCGTTGCCGGCGGTCGTCACAGAGTTCACGGCTGCCCAACTGGTTGTCGAAGCATTCGCCCCCGCAGAAACGGCGCTGTTTACCTGCCCGTACGCCCAGACGTCCGCGTCGCCACCAGCGGTTACGGGCCCGCTCAGCTCGTTCTAGGTCGTTACCTCGGCGTTTCGCCCTGCAGTTGCGGTACCACTGATCTCACCATAGGACCACAGTACTGCGTCATTGCCCGCGATGACACTTCCGGCGGTTTCATCCGTGACATACACGTCAACGTCGTTCACGGCCGACACAGATCCATTCATCGCGGCAAATGTCACGACCGAGGCATTGTGATCCGCAGTCACGCTGCCGCTGAGTTCACTGTGCGTCACGACATACGCGTCGCGGCCGGCCTGCACTGAACCTGATAGTTTGCCAAGCGTCACAACATCGGCATCAGCACCAGTAATAATCATACCGTTGACGTCATCAAGTGCAGCCACCGACGCGTGCGTACTCGCTTGAACAATGGCATTCAGCTTGCCTTTAGCGACGATACTGACGGGACCGGAACTTGACATCACAAACGCACTCACATCTCCGGAAGTAACGACGTCAACGCTCAAATTTCCTGTCACTTGGGCATTCATCGCTCCCCGGCTCACGACATGTGCTGATCCGCGAGTCGCAGCGACGGCCTGTTGAATATCACCCATCGTCGTTGCGGTGGCATCGTTGTCGCCGATCACCACAGAGTTAATTTTTCCTCCCGCCAGCACTGAGACGTTGCCGCTGGTGCTCTCGATTAATGATGCTTCGATGCTGCCCTTGGCGAAGACGTCCAGATCCAGCTTCGCTTCGATAGTCGCCCCAGTATCAATCTTGCCCAGCGTATCAATCGAACCCCATCCACCTGCCGTGTAACTTCCCTTGACAGTCCCGACAGCAGAAGTACTGAGATTGGAGCCTGCTTCATACTTACCTTCGAGATCGCCATGGCTTGCTGCGACGATGGCGCCGGTCGTGGCGGTGGCCGTGACATTCACGCCACCGCCACTAAAAATGCTGACTGAACCATGCGACGAGATGCTGCCGCTCACGCTGCCTTGCGCGGAAACCGATGCACCCCAGGGAGAGTCTCCCTGAGAGGGCACCGACATGGCCTGCACAGTGATCTCCAGAGTGTCGGCGCCGGCTTCAACGCTGGCGTTCCCTTCGTGAGCGATCACGCTGGTAGTTCCCGACGTTCCCCCTAAAGCCGACAAGAAGGCATCGCCCCCTTTTGAAGTAATTGCCCCCTCAAACACGCCTCCCGCTGTCACCGTCGCTGACGTGCCTCCAGTAATCGTCGCGCTGGTGTCGCCATATGAAGACGTCGTCACGCTACCGGTTAGTGAACGTATAAACAAAGCTTCCGAACCGCTGCCAATCTGCGACCAACTTTGTACTTCGACCGAGAGCTTTCCAGAAACATCGCCGTTGACGTCCCCAAAAGCATCGATGGAGACAGTTCCTTGCTTGGCTGTGATTTCGGACAGAATGTTGCCCCACGATTGCACGCTGACATTGCCACCGGATTCAATCTTCGCCGCCTCTTCAATATCACCCATTGCGGTAATTGTTACATTGACCTCGGCGTTCTCAGCGTCCGTCAGGGATGCGCCACCGCCTGTGACGGATTTCTTCAACTTACCCCACGTATCCACAGCGACGTCGCCGAGCGCTTCAATCTCTCCGTCCACATCTCCCGCCGCGAAGATCGTGATAGCTCCCTTTTTTGAGTTGACGTTCGATCCGACCGTACCCCAAGACTCGATTTCAACCCCAGTTTCGCCCGAAACTGTTGTTCCCAATTTTAATCCCGCTGCTGAAATCGAGACGCCCTCATCCGATGAGGTGACGTTCTTATTAATCTTCCCAAAGGCATCAATGACCACGTTTTTCTGAGCAGTTACCTCACCGTCAATATTTCCAGACGTAGTAATCTCCACTTTTCCACTGCTCGATGTCACGGCCTTCTTGACATCACCGTGAGCGAAGATCTTGACGCCCGAATTTCCGTTGACCTCTCCATCGAGAGTACCCCACGCGTTGACTTCGGCTGTGGTCCCTGCGGTGATGTTTCCTTGTATGTTTGCCCCCTCAACGAATGTGCTACCTGTAGAAGTAAACGCTCCGTCAACGTCTCCAATTGCGTATAGCGCCAGGCTTTTACTAGTACTGACGCTTGAGTTGGTGACCTTTCCAAAACTCAGCCCGTAGAAATACTTGGCGTTCGGCACATTAACTTGCAACTCATTGATACCCAAGGCCACTGCGTATCCGAATGCGTCGAGTTGACCGATGAACTTGTCCCAAGCCCATGCTGAAGCGTCCTTAGTCGCACTCTTGATGTTGTACGAAAGAATATTCAGCGCCGAGACGGTAACTTCTTTCCACCCTTTAACTGTGGCTCGCATGCTACCGCTGGTGACAACCGCGACCGCACTATTCAAGGAGTCTGCGACGCCGGAGACTGCGTCATAGCCAACGACCCCCAACCCCGCGAGAACGATGTTCTCCATGTCAACGATGCCCCACGAACTCACCGTCGCGCTCTTGGTATTCAGGATCTTGCCAAGCGCTTGATCGAACGTCTTCAGTCGTACGGAACCACTGTTTTGTCCCGCGCCGCCAGTAAACAGAGCTTTCTCGGTCGTCCCGCCCCAGCTATCAACCTGTAGCAGGCCCGCAGTGAACGACACGGTGCCTCCCACCACGCCCTGAGTCCAGATCGACCCAATGCGGTCTGCAGTGATCAATGCCGCGTCGGCAACGCTTCCTGCGATCTGAATCTTGCCGATCTCTTTGGCTTCGACGCCCTTCGCAAGACCGGAGGTTCCCAGACCTTGCGGGCCGCTTCGAGACAGTTTGGGTGCAACCCCATTGCCGGGCAGTCCAGGCATGGGCGCATGACGCGGAGACCTGCTGGAAGCTGCTGGAACCAAAGGCGCCCAGTATCCTTGAGGGCCTAGCGCAATTACCGAATCTATTACTCCGTTGAGCGCGCTAACCTTCTTTGCGATCTGGCCACCATTGCCGGCCGTGCCTGCGACGACAGTCGTGATGTCTTTGCCCGACTTGACCTGCCCCGTAATATCAACACCCGCCGAAACCGTCCCGATGTTTCCAGTAGTCGTAGTCACGTCCTTGAGAATCGAGCCGTCCAGTGCCGTAACGGTCCCAATCGTGGTTCCCGCAGATACCACTTCCGCGATCGACTTCCCCGCCAGAACGTTCCCAATCGCACCTGCGGAGTCGATCTTGCCGGTGATTCTGCCATTCGCGGCTCTTACGGTACCGATGTTTCCAGCAGTTGAAGTAATCGACTTCAGGATATTTCCTTCGCCAAAACCAAGGTCGCCCGCCACAACCTCCTCCACACTTTTCGCTGAAATCTCGCCACTGATGGTGTTTCCGGCAGATACAAGTTGAATATGTCCCGATCCAGCCGTCACAGCGGCCGAAATATCTCCACCAATCCCACCCCATCTACCCGCGTAGACACCTCCAATTCCTGCGGTGGCACTCACTTTCAGTCCCGTGATGCTCCCCCGCGGATGAGCATTGGGACGGTCGTCTGAACCAGCTCGAAGTTGCCCCAGCGTGCTACCCGTGACGATGACATCCCCAGCAATATCACCCCCGGCCTGAATGAGCGTAACCGGCCCTGTAGACACTATCCCAGAAGAGAGCGTACCACGTGTCGTAACCACCTGAATTCCACCAGCGCCGGCCTTAATCTCCCCAGATACGCCCCAAGAGCCTCGAACCTCAACAACTGCGGCCGCCGAGACCTTGCTCTGCACGGTGTTTCCAATGACCAAACTAACGGTACCATTCAACGCACTGATATCTCTCGATACAGTTACTCCGGAAATGGTGCCGATACTCCCGTTGTCGCTCTTGATCTCACTGCCTGATAACGAGTTTCCGGCAAGCACCGAACCAATAAGGTGTGATGCGTGAATATCCGCGCTAATATCCCTCGCAGCGGCACGACCAATCGTCTTGGCGTCAAGTTTTCCTCCCATTATACCATTGGCGGAAATAGTTATATCACCATGGAGAGCCGCGAACACGCCTTCTGTATCTTGCGCGACGTTCGCGGCGATGTTCCCCGCGGACGTTGTCAAGCTTGTGCCGCCGCTGATACTCCAGGCGCTGATTGATGGTAGACCGGTCTGGGCCTGCCACTTCCCACTCAGTTCTCCGAACGTCGCCTGAATCGAGCCGATCTGTCCCACCGATGCCGTCACCTCCCCGTCGAGTTCGTACTCAGCACGAACGGATCCGACACTTCCCCCCTTAACCGTCAACTTCGAAGCGGATTCTCGCACACGCACAGAATCCACGTCTCCGCCGAGCGCGATTACTCTCGAGTTTGCCGTGCCACCTTTGATCATCACGCTGCCAACGCTCGAACCTTCGATCGTGGCCCCGATCATCGACTTCCCGACGGTAACCGAAGCGATCGATCCGCCCGCAATCACGGACGATGTCAGATTCCCAAGCACGGACAGCTCTTGTCCGTACTCATTCCAATACCAACCAGTTTGTCCTGCTGGCACCGGAATGATCCCACCAATTTGCCCCTTGGCTGTTACGGGGGCATTCAAATCTCCCCAAATATGAAGCGAGCCAATCGACCCACCCACGTTAATGCCACCCGCACCACCCGGAACCGACCCTATTCCCAAATAGACGATATTGCGACCCACCGAGGCACCCTCGGTGAGACGCCCTCCAACGATCGCGCTCCAGATGTCGCGCTGCGCTTCCAGCTTTGTGGCGTCTCCCCCAATATTGATATCCACTATATCGCCTTTTGAGGTCAACTTTCCCGCACTGCCTCCAATATCAAAGTCTGTTATGACACCAGCAACCAGATCGCCAACCACGTCGGCCTCGGCAAAAATATGAACATCTCCCGACACGGTGGCGCCTGCACCACCATTCAAGAAAATGCTGCCTTCGTAATTATGTATTGACAGCGATTCAATATGCTGGCCATTGTCATCCCAACTCACGTGACCGGGCTGATCAGTAGTACCACCCGACCAATCCACCCCAAGCTGAAACTCAATACGGCTGCTACCAGGCAGCGGGGACACCCGTATTCCATTGTTGTCCACACTCCAATCCACTGGATCGCCCGAGTTCCACAAGATCCAAGGCGAGCCGGAGACGTCCAGCGTAATTGTCGCGGGATCGCTCCAATTGCCAGTACCGGACTCCATGACTCGATATGTTAAGTGATCGGTATACGGAGTAACGCTCGGAGCGCCGATGTAATTTACCAGTCCGGAAGACGACAGGACGGCGGCTCCGCCGGTGTGTGACGGAGGGCTATACAGGATCTGGTAGGTCAATTGATCGCCGTCGCCATCGACCACAGGAAGCTGCCATACCAACGGCCTCTGAGCGTTCACCCGCGCTGTTCCCGTTGTCGGCGCCGGCACAAAGTTCTTCACGACAAACGTAACGGTTGCGGGACTGCTCACTCCCACGTTTCCAGCGACGTTGTCCGAGAGCTGGTACTGGAATACATCACTCCCAACGAATCCCGGTGCGGGGGTGTATGTGAACGAGCCGTCAGAGTTTACGGACAGCGCACCGCCCCCTGTACCGCTTCCAACGTTCACAGCGGAGTGCGTGTCCCGCAAACCTCCCGCATGTATGCTATCGCCAACAAGTCCCGATGATCTTGTCACAGTCAGAGACCGATCGTGGACGAGTTCGTACGATCGATTGAACACAGTCGGGGCCTCGTTCGTCACCGCAATAGAAACTGCTACCGGCTGAGAAACCCACGCACCGTCCGTCACCGTGTAACTGAAGCCATCTGTGCCGGCCCAATTTATCGCAGGCACATAGATAAATGTACCATCCGGGTTCAGGATCAGCGTTCCGTTACTAGTTCCCCCCTGCAGGCTAACCCGAAGCCTATCGGCGGAATCGGGGTCAGCGTCGTTCGCCACCACGCTACCCTCCAAAATCCCATTATGCGCGACCGTAAACACATCAGCTGCAGCAGTTGGATTGCCGTTCGTGATCGTGAACGTCACCGTCTTCGCATCCGGAGTAGTTTCCCATCCATTTGTAGTGGTGTATGTGAAGGAGTCTACTCCTACAAAGCCGGGGGACGGCAAATAGGTAAAGCTGCCATTGCTATACAAATAAAGTGTTCCGTTGGAGACGCTCTGATGCAGACTTGCTCGCAACGGTTCGCCCGATGCGCCCGAACTATCACCCGTAATCAGATCGCCAAGAATCGGCCGATCATGAAGCCCGGTTATTGCCATATCGGTTGGCGTGAGAGCCACGATGTGAAACGTGACGGTGGCAACTGGTGCGGCCCCGCCATACGTCCAGAAACTTCCGTCGCCAATCCTGTATTGGAACGTTACGTCGCCAGTGAAGTTGGTGTCGCTACAACTCAGCGAGAAACTTCCATCCGGATTCAATGACCATGTAACCGGACCGCTCGTTGACGACCCGACCAAGGTCGCGGTCAGAGGCCCGCCCGCCGAATCCCAATCGTTCGAGAGCACCCCCGCACCAACCGACACGCTCGTCGACACTCCGGTAACGGTCTGCAGAATTCTGTAATAGTCATCCTGGGCGATTCGATCGTGATCCCAGACGTGGAATGTCACCGGCACTTCCGCCGAATAGGTAACGCCATCGTAAATCCTGTACCAGAAGCGGTCTTCGCCCATATACCCTGGATTCGGTGTATAAGTGGCAATACCGCTTGCGATCTCACCATCCGCATTAACTTCCGTCCCCGAGACGGAGAGTTTCCCATTCGTGGGCAGGCGAGTTACGAAAGCTCGAACGCTGTCACCATCAGCGTCGCTGTCGTTAACCAACACCGTCGTGGTAACAGCGGTGCCCACCGGAGTCGCGTAATTATCTCGCAGCGCAAGCGGAGACCTGTTGGTTACATCAATTGTGACGCTCACTGGTGGCGACGTAGTCACGCCGTCGCTAACGGTATATAAGAACGAGAATACCCCCGTGTAGTCTTTAGCCGGCGCAGCGGGATTTGTCGTCGCAGCGGCGTTGGGCGGTGTGAAGGTAACTTGACCGCCCGAAGACAGAGTCACGTTCTGCGAACCAGTCAGCAGGGTGTACGTCAGCGGGTCGCCTTCGGCATCGCCGTCATTGGACGCCACATTGAACGTGAACGGTCCAGAGCCGTGCCGCACCGAGAACAGATCAGATCGGCCGGACGGGGTCGAGTTTTTAGCGTTGATTGTAGCCGTGGCAGGTGCACTCCACGCCACACCGTCGAAGATTCGATAGGAGAATGTATCCACACCGATCTTGACGCCACTCGGCTGATTGAGACTGGGTGTATATGTAACACTCCCGCCCGCTACAGCGATAGAGCCGCGCGATGGGCCGCTGACAATCTGAATCGTCTTACTATCGGCAACATCCGCATCATAGTCATTCGCAGTCAATGAGAACGTCGCGGAGGTAGGACCGGCGTTTGATGCAGAGATAGTATAACTGTGATAGTCGTCCACTGCGACCGGAGCAAAGTTAAGAACGTGCACATTGACACTCTTCGCAGCGCTATAAGCGGCACCGTCCCAAACCCGGTAGGTGAAACTGTCGTCTCCCGAGAATCCGGAGGAGGGCTGATAGACTACGGAACTGCCGGACACCGCCAGAACCCCATGAGAAGGCGATGTCGTAGTGAATGAGAGGCTGTCACCATCCCAGTCCGCGCCAGCCAACGGGATAGTCACCGAGGAATTGTGATTCACCTCGTAGTCTGCACTCGCTCCAATCGGGCTATTATTCCAGACCTCAATCGCGACCGAACCGCTGACGGTTCCGGACTGCGTTCCGTCAGTCAGAGTGTAGACAAAGCTCTCGACACCGACGAATCCAGTTGGTGGCACATAGGTAAGACCGCCGTTCGCAGATACCGACAACGCCCCGGCAAGGCTTGACGTGTCAACAGAGAATGACAGCGAGTCAAGCACATCCCCGTCCCAGTCATTGGCGAGGATGCCACTGCTGCTCGTGACGACTAGCGTCGAGCCATGATGTACCCGGTAAACATCATCGTTAGCCTGCGGCGTGAGGTTCTCGACCTCGATCGTCACCGTTTGAGTCGATGTTGAGACTCCATCGGAAACCGAGTACTGAAACGAATCACTGCCAACGTATCCGGCGTTCGGCGTGTATGTGAAGCTGCCATCTGCGGCCGTTGCGACAGAACCCTGCGCAGGTTGCGTTGCTCCGGTGACAATCAGCACATCGCCGTCGTCGTTCCAATCATTTATGAGTAGACCATTCGCACTGAACACCGAGAGCGGTCTATCGTGATGTGCGCGAAAGTGGTCCGGGCGCGCATTCGGCCCTTGATTCCAGACATCCAGGCTGACGCGTGCCTTCGCACTCACGAAGGTGCCGTCACCCACCTGATACTCGAAGAAATCCGCGCCGACGTAACCGGCGTCCGGTACATAGACGAAGGCTCCGCCTCCGCTGATCGTTACGGATCCGTGACTTGGGCTACTCACCAAGACAGGAGTGAGACTTTCACCCGCGTCGCTGGAGTCGTTTATCAACAATCCCCACTCAGCGGACACGCTCAAAGTGGAATCATGATGCACGCGGTACGAGTCTGATGCGGCGACAGGAACAGTATTCACCGTCGCAGATCCACCCATACCCGGATCAACAATCACTCCGTTTGCCGCGAGGTCGTGATCACCGCGAAGCCCATCGACGAAGTGGAGCGTTAGCGCACCACCATGGAACTTCGCGCCAGTACCCGAGACGCTGTCGTAGCTGAAGTCATACCAATGCGCAGTCGACTGATCAGGAGTAGGCCCGAACTGGAAGTACTTCTCGAAGCCGGACCACCCCGTGACATTAACAGCAACACTTCCACCGGGCGTAACACCGTAAACTTCAAATGTGACAGCTCCGCCTCCAGGCAGAAGCCAGACCGGCAACGTGCCAACATCCAACCAGTGTTGGGAGCTCACATTCTGCAATGACGTCCCCACAGGGGTCGTGAGCCGCACATAGTCGCCGGTCACAGCATCCGGGAACGAAGCAACATTCGGTTGCAAGCGATCGAAAACGCCATCGCCGTTCGCATCGCCACTCTGAGGCCCCGCGTTCTCAACTGAATCAGCGATGCCGTCTCCGTCGTTGTCCACGCCCGGACCAACCCCTGCGGCGGCAACTCTAAGGATTACGCGAGCAACATGACCCACACCGACACCATCGTGTGCTCGGTACGTGAACGTGTCCGTTCCCGAAAAGCCTGTCTCAGGTGTGTAGGTGAAGCCGCCATTCGACTGAAGCACAAGCGAACCACGCGTCGGCGATGACACCAGTTCGGCATTCAGCGTGTCTCCATCCGCATCCGCATCGTTGGCGAGAACTCCCGCGCCGGACACATTGAGGCTTTGATTATGAGGCACGAAATACTCATCCCCGCGAACCAACGCCTCGGCGTTTGAAACCGCCAGACGAACTTCAATCTCACGGCTCGCCGCCACGCCGTCTGATAGCGTGTATGTGATCACATCGGTGCCCACGAAGCCGATCGCCGGCGTGTACTGGTAGCTTCCGTCAGGATAGGTAACCAATGCCCCGTGAGCGGGCGATTGAACGATGGAAAACTGTCTGGTATCGCCATCGGCGTCAAACGTCGCGCTCAATAGACCTCGACCAGCACCAACCGACAGAACGCGATCGTGACGCACCGTCTCAAATCGATCGCTACCTCTGGGAGCCGAGTTTGTTACATCAATAGTCACCGTCAGCGGCTCGACCGTATGAGCTCCGTCGAAAACGGTGTAGGTAAAAAAATCCAACCCCGCGTACTTCGCATCTGGCGTATATACGAAGGATCCGTCCTGCTGGAGCACCAGATCTCCGTGTTGAACACCCTCTTCCAGACTGACAGTCAACATATCGTCGGGATCTCTGTCGTTGGCAAGCACGCCACTCTGAGCGTTTACGGCCAGCGTTCGGTCGTGCGAAATCCGGTAGCTGTCACCGACTGCTACTGGCAGCCGATTCATCACATCAACGACAACAGTGACAGGCTGACTTGTCACAAAGCCATCTGAGATGCGATAAGCAAACTGATCAATTCCAACGTATCCAGCCGAGGGCTGATACACGAAACTTCCGTTCGTCGATACAGCAACCACGCCGTGGCTGGGCTGCGATACCACGGCCGCCATCAGAGCGTCTCCGTCGACGTCGCGGTCGTTCCTGAGTAGTCCGACCGTAGCCGCCACGCTCAGTTTCGTCCCATGATGAACCTCGTACCGATCCTCGGTGCCTAGTGGCGGATTGTTCGTAACAGCAATTGCGGCACGAATAAGGTCGCTGACGCCCGCACCGTCCGAGACTCGATAAGAAATCGTGACCGTACCTGAGAAGCCCGCCGCGCTAACGTAGCTGAATGCGCCAGTTTCGGAATCGAGGGTAAGCAAGCCCTGATCCGGTCCCGACACCAGGATCACGTCTAAGTCATCCCCATCCGCATCCCAATCGTTCGCCAACAGACCTTGCGCCGCGTTCCGGGTAAGCGTACCCGGGCGCATGCTGGTCGCTTCCCCGACTGCACGCGGGGCAGTATTGCGCACTTCGATCGCCGCGGTAAAAGGCCCGACTGCCGGTCCACCATCCGACACGGTAAATGTGAATGTGTCTTTCCCACTGAAGCCGGCACTCGGAATATAGGAAAATCCACCAGACGGCTGGATCGCCACCGTGCCATGATTCGGAGCAGAGACTAAAGCCACACTCAACAAGTCACCATCCAAATCTCGGCTACCGGCTAAAAGCCCCCTTGCCGTGCTGACCAGCAAGGGGTGGTCGTGTAAGACCGAGAATACCGGTTCGAGAACTGTCGGCTCTTCATTGGCGACATAAAGCGTCACCTTCGTGCCATCCGATGACGAATACCCGTCTGACGCACGATACGAGAAGGAGTCTGTCCCGCTGAACCCGGACGCGGGCACATAGACAAAGGACCCATCACCCGCCAGCGTAATCGACCCGTGAGATGGCTGTGTCTCAACAGCAGCCGTAACTATTTGAAGTGGACTGTCGGTATCGTTGGCCAACACCCCGCCATCAGCGCTAATGGTCAACGTGTCGTCATGACGGATACGATACACGTCCTCGCGTGCAACCGGAGCAGTATTACTCACTCTGATTCTGACTTTGGCAGTGTCACTATACTCTACCCCGTCACCGACTCTGTATGTGAAGGCATCTGTTCCCTCATATCCTGCGGCAGGGACGTATTGGAACATTCCGCCCGCCGCCAAGAAGAGACTTCCATGAGCCGGGGTCGCCACCACGTCAATCGCCAGCGCGTCCTCATCAAAGTCGTTCGCGAGCAGCCCCTCTATCGCAGGTATTTGCAGCGTCTGCCCTCGCTGCACTTCGTAATAATCGTCATTCGCTTGCGGTGTGTGATTGAATACCCGGATAGAAACGACTGTGGCCGCGCTGGTGTGGGTTCCGTCTGTCGCTGAGTAGCGAAAAGTGTCTTCCCCCATGAAGCCAGCGGTCGGAACATATTCAAACGACCCGTCAGCGGCGAGTTGCAACTGCCCGTGAGCTGTCGATTGCAACAGAACCGCGGTCATCGGCATTCCCGACGAGTGCCAGTCGTTGCTCGTCACCCCATTCTCAACGCCAACATGCAGAGGCTGATTGCGCACGACACTGAAGTAGTCGCTCTTCGCTCGCAGCGATTGCCCAACAACTTCAATTTCAACCGTAGCAACCTTGCTTGCGAGTAGTCCGTCGCTGAAACTGTACCTGAATGAATCCACTCCGACAAAACCCGATGCGGGTTCGTAAGTAAATGAACCATCCTCGTTCAAATCCAACTCCCCGTGAGCTGCGTTAGAAATTAGCAACACGCGAGCGATGTCGCCTGCGTCATCCGAATCATTTGCGAGAACCCCTCCGCTCGCTGCGACAGTAAAATCAGTTCCGGCTTGCACGACGTAGCTATCGTCCGCAGCCGTCGGCTGTGAGTTCGTCGTATGCAGTTGGACCGTTGCAGGAGAGCTATAAGCGACTCCGTCGAACACTCGATAAGTAAACTGGTCTTCACCAACAAAGCCATGGTCGGGATAATAAACGAACGCCCCGCTCGGCTGCACCACGAGGCTTCCGAACTTGGTAGTCGACATCAGTTGGACGGACAGTGTTTCACCGTTGTCGGTGTCGTCGTTATGCAGAATCCCCAAGGAACCTGAAATGTTGACGATGCGGTCATGCAATCCCGTGTACTGATCCGCAACCGCAACTGGCACGTTGTTCCATACCGAGATCGTGACGGTCGTCGGCGAACTCCATTCAGCACCGTCGCCAACCTTGTAGGTGAAGCTGTCTGCTCCCACAAACCCCGGTGCCGGCGCGTATGAGAACGATCCATCAGCATTCAGGGCCAGAGTCCCGTGCTGCGGACCGGCGTCAAGAACAGCCTCCAAGGTCTCACCAACATCGTCCTGATCGTTCTCCACGACTCCTTGGGCGGCAGAGATCGTCAGGTTCGCGTCGTACCTCACTTGATACGCGTCTGCATTGCCGACGGGAGCATCGTTCTCAACGTGCAGCAGAACAGTAGCATCCGAACTTTGAATGAAGCCATCGGTGGCTCGGTAGCAGAATGAGTCGACGCCTACGAAGGATCGATCGGTCGGCACGTAGGTCAAAGAACCATTTGCATTCAGGATCAACGTCCCGTGCTGCGGAGCTTGAATCAGCACCGCCGACAAAGGGAGCGCAATCGGACTATAGTCATTGGCCAGGACTCCTCCCGGACCAACATCGAGAATACCTCCGTGCCCAACATAATACGCGTCTGAACTAGACACAGGTGTCGGAGGAATCACGTGAAGTGTCACCGTGACAGGAGCACCTGAAAGCACACCGTCCGAAGCACGATAGGTGAACGAGTCATCCCCCAGAAAGCCAGTAGTTGGCGCGTACTCGAAGGAGCCGTCCTCGGCGAACGTAAGCGCGCCGTGTTCAGGTCCACTTTGCAGCATCGCGGCCAGCGACGATCCTTCTGCGTCGACATCGTTGCTCAGGACACCCTGTCCGCCCGCGATCAACTGCCCACCCGCCACAACTGCAAACTGATCAGCGACTCCCAGCGGAGCATCGTTGACGGGCTGTATAACGAGTGACACAGTTGCGGTTTGCGTCGCTCCCAGTCCGTCACTGACAGTATATTGAAACTCGTCAGCCCCATAGTAATTGAGCGCAGGACTGTACGTGATCGTGCCGTTGGCGTTCATGACAACTGTTCCGTGACTCCCTTGAGTTGCCGCGTTGACCTCCAGAATGCTTCCATCGGGATCGCTGTCATTCGAGAGCACAGAGATCACAGCAGGCACATCTTCACTCAGTAACTTTATGTCACCCTGCGCGTCTGGACGCGCATTGACTATCACAGTTACCGATGCGATAGCGCTCGCACCGTAGGGGTCTTCTACTGTGTATAAGAAGCTGTCCGCCCCAAAGAACCCATCATCGGGCTCATAAGTCAGGGTGCCGTTATCTTCGACGACCACGGAACCCGACGCAGGTGGCGTCAGATTTGAAATCAGGAGGGCGTCGCCGTCTGCGTCCGAATCATTTGCCAGCACGCCTATTGATACAACAGCGCCCTGATTGACGATTTTGCTATCGCTGGCTGCAGTTGGCACCTGATTATCGACGACATGAAAGCCGAGCCGATACTCGCCCGCGGAGCCAGGTTGTCCAGACGCGGCAAGGTGACCATCGTAGTTAATATTCGGGAACGCAGAAACGCCTACGAAGTAGCTTCCCGTACTTGGCGCCACAAACGTCAGCCGGGGATCGAGCTGGGTACCACTGCCGTTTGGCGGATCATCCGCCGCGATAAGTTCGTCTCCAGCCTGATCGAACACCCGCAAGTATCCATCCAGACTGCTCCAGGCAAAGCCGCTCACAGGATCATGCGCGTCCAGGTCGAGAGTAAGCCGTTGCCCGGAGGTTAACTCGACTCGAAAGACGTCCACATCAAGAGCTGCCTGCGGCCCGTCCGCCAAGAGCCCAGCGGCGACTTCATCATGCGAGGGACCAGCAGGCACTGGTCGAGACGTCGCAATGGTATCATCCGGTGCATGAACCACAACACTCACGGTCGCCGTGCGTTGTGCCCCATTAGTGTCTTGGAGTGTGTACAGGAAAGTGTCGCTGCCGGTGAAACCAAGTGTCGGAACATACTGAACTCCCAGCCCGCCCGAAGCCACACTCACCGTACCGTGCTGAGCCGAACTCAGTTGAACAACCGTCACGACAGTACCATCAGGGTCGCGATCATTCCTTGTCACATTCAGCAGTGCGGGATTTGAGCTTGCCTCTACCACAAACTGATCTGCAACAGCTTCCGGCGGCACATTCTCATGTTGAACCAATGAGAATGTTATGAGTTCCCATTCCCCATAAGCATAATCACCTTCCACACCATTCCATTCTCCCGCTCGAACTTGAACCGTTGCCGCCTGAGGACGTGTCAGATACTCGTTCAGATCAATGACAAACAAGCCGGACTCCGAATAATCCGTATAGACTACGCCGTCAGGCATGCCATCCTGACTATAGTCATACTGAATTGGGAGCCCAGACACTCCTCCATCTCCGTGAGTGACTTGCCCGCCGATCTTGCCGTCCGTCGTGACGGAGTCAGCAGGATTCCCCGTATTGTTGACCAACCGCAGATTGATAACTTCCGGAACCTGATTCGGAGCCAGATCAGAGCCAAATACCGTTACATTGATGACGCCGGTATCGCTGCCGCCGAGACCATCATCAACAGTGAATTCGAAGCTGTCAGGCCCCGTGTAACCAATCTCTGGTGAATACCAGTACTGGGCTCCGTAGCTCCACACCCATCCGTGATTGGCGCTGCCAACTGTAAAGGTTAGCGAATCGCTATCTTCGTCGGTCGCCCACAAGGTGCCACTGATCGATGGCTGACCGAAAGGTACTGTCGCAGATCCATCGCTGGCAATCGGAGCGTGGTTAGGAAGGACCGTCACTACGATTGTCCCGGTCGCAGTACCTCCGAGACCGTCGTCGACAAGAAAATCAAAGCTATCCTGCCCGCTGTAACCGGAGTTGGGGGCATACCAGAAGTCCGCACCGTTGCCCCATACCGAACCATGTGCGGCGCTGCCGACCGTATAGGTCAACCAGTCTCCATCCTGATCGGTTGCGCTGAGCGTACCTATAGCGTACTGTCCCGCCCGCACCGTCACACTCCCGTTGTCCGGTATCGGCGCATGGTTGGGTAAAACTGTCACGGTAATGATGGCAGTGTCAGTTCCCCCAAAGCCGTCCGCGGCAGTAAAGGTGAATGTGTCGACACCACTGAAGCCGATGTTCGGAGTATACCAGAAGGTGTTTTCTGAGTTACCAACCGATCCGTGCGCCGTGCTTTCCACCGAATACGTCAACCAATGGCCGTCCTGATCGAACGCCATCATCGTACCACTGATTGTATGCCCGGATTGCACAGTAACAGCACCATCCCACGCCAGCGGTGCCTGATTCGGCAGGACAGTAACTGTGATCGTCGCCGTATCACTGCCTCCGTTTCCATCGTCGACTGTAAAGCTGAAGCTGTCAGTTCCGCTGAACCCCTGATTCGGCATGTACCAGTAATAGTTTTCTGAGGTCCCTGCCGACCCATGCGACGGACTGCCGACTGCGTAGGTGAGCCAATCGTAGTCCTCATCAGTCGCCACAAGTGTCCCGCCGCCGGTTTGACCGAAGTCCACGGTTAACGTGCCGTCGCTAGCCACCGGGGCCGTCAGCACCAATCGATCTTCAAGCAGTTCCGGACCGAACCGCTTTCCTGCAATACGAGTATCGCAACTACTACGCGGTGGTTGCGAACGCAGTCCGCGACGATATCGCAGTCCGGTTCGGAGCGAACTGCGAAGCGACAAGAGCCAGTTCGAGAAACGCATTGCACATGCCTCCGCACATCAATGATTATAGCACTCTCGATAAATATACGCATAAACACTAACGCGCCGAGCCGCACACAAGCATCCGCCGCTGCGATTCGCGAGTAGCAATTGGAAGCACGAGGGCGGCGGACCAAAGCGACCACGGCAGCGGAAGAGCCCGATCCATCAACACTGCCCAAGCATCGCGAGCACGTTACTCAGCAAGAAAAGGCCCACATTAAAGGAGTGCGCCACAACGGACTACAGTCCCGCAGCGAGCATCCAAAGCCGGGCGCGACGGGAACGAAAGCCAAGTAATCCTCCAACGCAAATCCGCGATGCGTCAGGTGCCAACTCGATGCCCGCATTCCCATACAGAACCCCATCCGGATTGAGAAACAACCTCAGAAACGGAATCCGTTCCGCCTGCCGTGCCGGCGGAACTGGCAATCAACCGGGCCGGGTATCCACAGACCAACAGAAGACCCAAACGTGAATGCGAGGCAATGGCCCGTCATAGCCCGCATCCTTCCCCCAAAGTACATCGTCGGAGCAACAGCAGTGCAGCGCGCTCAACGAATCGCAAGAACACTATTAGGAGACACCTCACCATTACTATTGCGGCTGCGTAGCGGTTTGTCCAGTGTTCGCTCGAAGAAATTTCGACAGGTAGTTGGCAGCAGCGATGGTGTAGAGACTATAAAGTTAACTCAAGTTCAGTTATGTCAGGATCTACTGAGGTCTTTCGGTAAGTCTGGATTGCTCGCGTGAGCCATGTGGCAACACCGCAACACGACCTTCGCATTGATCTGCCGACACCTGTAGACTTGCCAGACAGAAACAGTCGCGTTCATAGCTGCGGATATGGGTGCGTATCGCATGCAAAGTATCAGGCAACTTCCCAACGAACCTGCACTTTCAAGGCTCAGTGCTGAAGCCGCAGCGACGCATCGAGTTCTCGAATGAGGTCTGTGGGTTCTTCGAGACCGATCGAGACCCGGATCAGGGCGTCGCTGATACCGTAGGTTCGCCGTTCCTCGGCAGAGAGAAACTTGTGTGATGTCCCCGCAGGGTAGGAGATCGTTGTCCGCGCATCGGCAAGTGTTGGTGAGAACGGGAGCGTGTGAGCCAGAGCCTGAAAAACCGGTCGCACGCCGGAGACTCCGGATTTCAGTTCGAAGGACAGCATCCCACCAAATCCTTGCGGCAGAAAACGCTGTGCCAGTTGATGACTCGGATGCGTCTTCAGTCCCGGGTAGAAGACTCGGGAGACGGCGGAGTGCTGGGCCAGGAACTCTGCCACTTGCTGGGCGGATTCAGAGACACGTCGCATGCGCAACGGCAGCGTCCGCATCCCGCGAGAAGCCAGCCAGCATTCAAAAGGCTGAGCATTAAATCCGTACAACGCAGCGACACGCCGCGTTTTCGTCAGAGCGACTCGTTCGCCCGCCACAACGCCGAGCATCACGTCGCCATGTCCGTTGAGGTACTTCGAAGCGCTGTGAAACACCAGCTTGGCGCCGTATTCGAGGGGCCGGAACAAGCAGGGTGTCGCGAACGTGTTGTCGACAACTACCGGAATCTCGCCCAACAGTTCAGCGATCGCGGGCAGATCAATCACTTCCACCAGGGGATTGGAGATGCTCTCAACCACACACAGCTTCGTTGCTGGTCTGATGGCGCTACGAACATCATTCAGATCGTTAGCGTCGAAGAACGAGACTTCGATTCCAAAGGCTCGCTGCAAGTCCGCTAGTAACTGCCAGGTGCGGCCATAGAGCACGCGAGCGGCCATCACGTGATCGCCGGTCTTGAGGTGGCTGAGCAGAATGGCGGAAATCGCCGCCATCCCGGACGCCATTACTGCCCCGGAATCGGCGCGTTCGAGAGCGGCCACGTCGGCAGCGAAAGCCGCGTGGTTCGGATTGCCATCTCGGGTGTAGATGTAGCCATGCTGCTCACCGCTGGAGACGGCATCGAGTTGCTCCAGTCCTTCCAGATCGAAGGCCGTCGTTTGATAGATGGGAGGGTTGCTGGGGCGAGTGGCAAAGTCGGCACTCCAGCCTCCGCGAGCACATGTTGTGGATTCGTCAGCGGATGAATTCATGAGAGCCGCACCAGTGGTTTGCGAAACAGTCCGGCGGCCCGATAATCCCGCCAGTGGCCCATGCTAGCGTGGTTAGCCACAAGCTCGAACCGAGTCGCATCCCATAAGGTTGTTGTCGCTGTGCCTGATCTCAACGTTGAACTCAATCGTCTGAAGCTGAAGAACCCGATCCTCGTCGCGTCGGGCACGTTTGGTTATGCGCGGGAAGCCGTGGCGTTTGTGGACTACACCAAGTTGGGCGGCATCATTCCCAAGACCGTCACGCTGGTTCCGCGAGCCGGAAACCCGCCGCCGCGCACCGTTGAAACGAGCGCCGGCATGTTGAATTCCATCGGTCTGGACAACGACGGTCTCGAAGCGTTCCTGGAAAAGCATCTCGATCACCTGATGAGTCTTGGCACGGCCATCATTGCGAACATCGCGGGACACAGCGCCGAAGAATTTGTGCAACTCGCGGAGCGCCTCAACGACTTCCCTCAACTGACAGCGGTCGAACTCAACATCTCCTGCCCGAACGTCAGCGGCGGCGTGGATTACGGGACGAAACCCGAACTGACTCACAAGGTCGTCAGCTGCGTGCGACAAGTCTGCAAGCTGCCGATCATCGCCAAGCTGACTCCCAATGTGACGAGCATCGTCGAGATCGCTCAGGCCGCGGCCGAAGGTGGCGCGGACGCGGTTACGCTGATCAACACGATTCTCGGCATGGCTATCAACTGGCGCAAACGCAAGCCGATCCTGGGCAACATCGTCGGTGGTCTGAGCGGCCCGGCGATCAAGCCAGTAGCTCTGCGCATGGTCTATCAGGTCGCCCAGAAGGTGAAGGTGCCGATCATCGGCGTCGGCGGCATCCAGTCGATTGACGACGTCATGGAGTTTCTGGTCGCGGGAGCCAGCGCCGTGCAGATCGGCACCGCCAACTTCTACAACCCGACGCTAAGTGGACACCTGGCTGAGCAACTCGATGAGATCCTCACTCAAGAAGGCCTGCAGTCAGTTCGCGAACTAATCGGCTCATTGCAGTTGCCACAATCCGCTCCAGCCGCATGCGCGCCAGTTGGTCGCGCGAAGTAGCTAATGCTCAATTCAAAAAGCAAAACCTCGGAAGACCAATGTTCTTCCGAGGTTTCTGTGCTTGCTCATTCTGACGCCGTGAAGCTACTGACGTTTCACCGGGCTAGTTGCTGATTTGGGAGACGTGAGCGGCGACTTCACGCCCGCTGCAGGGCTTCCGGTTGGAGCTTTCGTGCCACCGGCGGGCTGAGCCGCACGAGCAGCGCCTGGAGTCTGAGTGCCCGAAACTTGCTTCACGTCACCGGTCGTGGTGTTGTTCCAGTAGTTGTCAACGCGGCTGGATTTCTTCAGATCATCGAACATCTTGGCCACAGAGACCTGAACCTTCTCGTCGACCAGATCCTTGTAGAGGATGTCGCGGACTTCGTTCGGATCCTGCACCTTCTGCTCGGTGAAGCCTTCGCATTTCAAGATCACGTAGCGGTTTGAACCCACGCTGATGATGCCGGAGATCTCACCCACTTTGAGTTTGAAGGCGGCCTCTTCCAATTCGGGATTGCCCGCATAGCGAGCGATCGGCGGGACGAGTCCTTCCATGGCCTTGCTGTTCGGCTCGATTGAGGCCTCTTTCGCGAGGCGATTGAAGTCCTCTTTGTTCGCAGTGGCCTTCTGCCAGACTTCGTTCGCGCGGCGAACGTTGTCCACCATGATCATGCGGCACTTGACGCGCGGACCAAACTGCCGCACGAAGGCCTTGTGCATGTCTTCGTCGGAGACCTCGACCTTTTCACCGGTCAGCTTCTTCAGAGCGAGCATCGGCCAGATCACATCGCGTTTGTATTGCTCGGGCGTAATGTTGCGTTCGGACTGCAACATCTGAATCCACGTTTCCGTCGGGATATTGAACTGCTTCGCGATCCGGATGATTTCCTGATCGACCTCAGCATCCGTGATGGCCACTCCAGCTTCTTCGCAGGCCAGTTGAATGACCGCGCGATTGATCATGCTTTCCAGTACGTCGTTGCCGACTCGCGACAGGCACTCTTTCGCCACGTCGTCCAGAGGAATCTTGATCGCGCGGCCGTTGCGAGTGACTTTGGCGGCAGATTCCTTCTGTGGATTCGCCAGCGCCCCTGCTGCAGGTTGAGCTTTGTTGACACTGACCTTACCGGGTTCCTCGGCGGCGGAGCTGGATTGAGCTCGCCACATCTGAACGCCGATACCACCGGCCACCAGAACGGCCGCGGTGCCCGTCACCATCCAGAACGGTTTCATCCGACTAGGCTGATTTGCTCCTGTACTCACGGCAGCGTGATTCCTTTCACTCATCGCAAATTCCCTTCCTTGGACTCCACCCAAGTTCATAGCCAGTGCCTTCAACGAACGCATCCGGCAGAACGCTTCGAGTGGAACAATCGCCTGTTTGACGGTTCTCGATCGAGTTCACGTCTTCCTGACGAACTCAACGGCGAGGGGTCATAGTCACGTTATAGGGCGTCCTCAAAAAAACGGTCAACGGCGGTTTTTCGGCTCGAGTATCCGCCCCGCTCTCGATCGTACGTCAGCCACTGAACCAGAAACGCGAACCGCCAAAGTGAAACGAGGGCTAACCCGTGCGGTCAGAAATGAAGCTGCCGGTATCGTGCTGGGGCAACATGCCGGGCGTAATGAGCTGAGCTAACGACATTGCCGCCAGCGCCTTCAAATCGGCGGACGAGCACAGGGGCTCCAGTTCGGCAGCGAGTTCGGCGGCCGTTGAGTAACGATCGGACGCACGCTTGGCGAGCAGCTTGGTCATAACTCGATCAACTGCAGCGGGCGTTTCTGGACGTCGGTCTCTTAGCAAAGGCACTGGCGCGTTCAGGTGCGCCTTCATCGTTTTGATCCAGTTGCCCTGCCCTGTCTTGCGGTATGGCGGCTCACCGGCAAACAAATGAAAAAGAGTGCATCCCAGACTGTAGAGATCGCACCGGTGATCCGGAATTTCTCCGACTGCGGTTTGCTCCGGGGCGCTGTAGTCGCACGTGCCCAGCATGGCATGGGGTGAAGTCAGATCCATCTGGTCGGCGCCGTCGTGAGCAACCCGTACTAGACCGAAGTCCGCGATTCGCACGATGCCCTCTGTGTTCAGCAGCAGATTTGAAGGCTTGAGATCGCGATGCATCAACTTGTGCCCGTGGGCGTGCTCCAAACCCAGCGCGGCTTGTCTCCCGATCTCACAGACATCGGCAATGCTCAGGGTTTCTACGCAGTCAATCACCTTGCCGAGGTCCAGCCCGTCGATGAATTCAAGCACCAGAAAGTGCATGCCGTCATGTTCGTCCGCATGCAGTGCCCGGACGATATGCGGATGATCCAGCCTTCCGACGGCCCGCATTTCCCGGCGAAAACGTTCGACTGCATCTGTGTTCTGAATCACGTCCGGAGCCAAGACCTTTACCGCCACGAGACGATCCAGAAGTTCCTGACGAGCACGATAGACGGCCCCCATGCCGCCACGTCCGATCAGAGCTTCCAGCACGTAAGCTCCAAATCGCTGGCCGGTGAGATCTCTGGGGGCGCTCTTCTGTGGCTTTGATTTCTCCGGTTGCGACGAGTGGTCTTCAAAATGCGTGTCCAAACCATCAAAATTGCCAGCGTCCACCTCAGAGCCTTCTCGGCTATCCGAGAGCTTCCAGTAGCTCGTCCGATTCCGGGCGTCGTCCGCTGAATTAGCCGCTCCTTCAGAAGTGTCGCTGCGTTCCAATTGAGGTATGGATTGTGAAAGAGCGTGCGTCTTCGAGGAGGATGTCGCCAGCGTCGAGTGCTTGGAATCCTCAAGAACCGCCGTTCGCAAACGCCGCTCTTCGCGCCAGAGCGATTCGACAAGCTCAGCCTGACTTCCCAGGAAGGGCAGGCAACGCACGTAGTCGAGAACCATGCTGGTACCGTTCAGGCTCTCTTTGTCTAACACCGCCAGCGGATCAAGCTGTGTCCAGCGGCGCTCGAGATCGTAGACCAGGATCTCAGACATGACCTCGTGCAGATCCGCGCTCAACGGCGAGGTAATGTCGACTCCGCGGTGGGTGAGAAAATCAACCAGATCCACGCTGCCACTATCGCATGCGATTCGATACTCGTGCTTCAACTGATCCAGATCGCGGTTGCCCGCCCACACGCCCGGCAGCGGCGCGAGAGAAGGATGATTGTCGGAATCGGCTGGCTGGCCAGCTTCGACAACTCCACTCTCGTCTTCGTGGTAACTCTCAAATTCAACTGCATCAGCCGCGACAGGTTGGCGCCGCAGGACTTCGGGCGTGTCTTCGAGCAGCGGTTCTTCGCTACGCTGGCTTTGTTCAAATAACTCCTTGAAGTGACCAAGATCAAAGTCGAACGTCGAAATACGGCTCAGGTCCTGCGCCGCATCGTCTTCGTACTTTTTCTGTCGAGTCTCTTCCTCTTCCAGCACCATGTCCAACGACGAAGCGTCCATCTGCAGACTGGGATAGCTGGCAGCGATCTTCCATTCGGTCTGATCTTCCCGACGGACTTCGTCGGTCGGTTGACCGTGCTCCGAAAACACCTGCTTCAGGTCAAGCCAAGGCAATGGCCCGAACGTTTGACGTGCGGTTCTCAGATACCACCGTGCCGCCGAATTCAGAACCGGCAACGTCGCCGACACACTCGGACGAATCAAATCTTCGGTGGGGTCGGTTGAATCGATCGTGATGTCGGTCACTTCGTAGTTCGCAACGAACCGAAAGCTATCACGAACGAAGCGGACGACGTCCCCATTTTTGAGGAGTTTCTGCTGCACTCGCTGTCCGTTTACGAACGTCCCATGTCGACTGCAGTCTGTGAGCTGGACGCCGTCCGGGGTCACGCTCAAGTGGCAGTGGATTGCGGAGACGTAGCTTTCGCGAATGCAGTAGTCAGTGCGGCGCCGAGACCGCCCCACAGTCACCGTCAGCTGATTCAGAATAATCGGCGGGCGGCAATCCAGTGAAACCAGCGCGGGGATGCGAGGACGACCCATGAGTACGCAACGACTGGGGACACACGACTGGCAAGTATGAGCAATCCTGGCTCAACGCAGGCGTCCGGTGCCGCTGAAATTGTCGAGAAGTCCCGCTTGATCCGCAAGGACGTAATCTGCCCATTCATGCAAACGTACAGAAGCCGGGCACCACTTCCTAAGGCCGTGATTCGGCCACCAAGTATCCGTTTCAGATGTCAATTCCTGCGCGGCATTCAAGTTGCTTGTACGGCTTCCGAAGTCAGGCCTCGCGTACGGAAACGAAGGCAGCAAAACAACTAGCAGCAAACGCGAGTACGCATCATCGATTGGAAGCGGGTACACTGTGGCTAATGCTCACCAGATTCAACCGTGGCAACGCGCCCTCGTCGTGCTATCGGGAGCCGTCTCGGGAATGATCGCCCTGCTGGCATTGCAATGGGGACGTCCGGTGCTGATTCCCATCGCTCTTGCCCTGCTGTTCACGTTTCTGCTGAATCCGACTGTACGGAGCCTGCAGCGACGAGGGCTGGGGCGAGGCGTCGCGGTAGTCTCGGCAGTTTCTATGGCGATTCTGTTGCTGACGTGCCTCGGCTGGATGATGACCCGGCAGGTCGGCGGCATGCTGGCCGAACTCCCGCAGAACACAACGAACATCAAAGCCAAGGTGAAGTCGCTCAAGGAACTGGGATCAGGTCACTTAGCCGATCAATTCAGCCAGATGATCGAAGAGATCAGCCAGGAATTTCAGGCACCCCTCGCTGGTCAAAAACTTGCCAGCGAGGAAGGGCGGGTTGCAACTGCGTCACCTTCAACCGTCGTCGAAGAACCTGTGCTTCTTCGTTCTTCATCCGTGTTCTGGCTGAGTTTAACTGGATACCTCGGCTCTGCGTTCGAAGTTTTGGCAACACTTGCCTTTGCGACCGTGCTGCTGATCTTCTTCCTGTTGGGTCGCGAAGACCTGAGAGACCGTGTTGTGCTGCTGGCCGGGAAAGCCCGGCTGACTTTGACGAGTAAGGCGTTGGAAGATGTCACGGAGCGAATCAGTCGCTACCTGATGACGCTGGCGATCGTAAACGGCAGCTTCGGCGTTCTTCTGACCATCGGCTTACTGCTGTTTCAGTTACCTTACGCCTTACTCTGGGGAAGCTTGGCAGCCGCATTGCGTTTCATCCCGTACATCGGGCCGTGGGTTGGAGCAATCTTCCCGTTCGCGATGAGCCTCGCAGCGTTCGAAAGCTGGGGCATGTCACTGGCCGTCCTGGGCTACGTCGTCGCTTTGGAGTTGATCTGTAACAACGTCGTCGAGCCGCTGGCCTTCGGTCGCAGCACGGGCGTTTCGCCCACGGCGCTGCTGATTTCAGCCGCCTTCTGGCTGTACCTGTGGGGACCAATCGGGCTGGTGCTCTCCGCCCCGTTCGCAGTGTGTCTGGTAGTGCTGGGTAAGAACATTCCGCAGTTGGCCTTCTTTAATCTGCTGCTTGGTGACTCGCCCGCCTTGCGCGCGGACGTCGGGCTTTATCAGCGCTTGATGCTGGGAGATGAACAGGAAGCGGCCTCACTGGTGGAACAACGGTTGAGAAAAGCTCCCGCAGACGCGATTTACGATGAAGTGTTTATTCCCACATTGAACTACGCCAAGCGCGATAATCAGCGGAATCATTTAACTGACGACGATCAGCGCATGGTTCTTGGTGGAATACAGGAATCACTGCTTCAGACGGACGCATTCTGCCGACTTAAGACCGGATCCGAAGCAGATTCGTCCGACGAAACCAAACTGGAAACCGCGACTGTCGACAATTCGTCCAAACCAATTCACATCCTCGGCTGTCCGGCTACAGACGAAACCGATTCGTTGGGGTTGGAAATGCTGCGGCAGTTGCTCAATCCTGCTCATTGGGCACTGGAAGTAACCGGAGTGGAAACACTGACGTCGGAGATCATGATTCGCATTACCGAAGACCCACCGGCAATTGTGTGCATTGCCGCCCTGCCGCCCGGAGGCATGGCACACGCGCGGTATCTTTGTAAGCGACTGCGAACCGCATCTCCCGACATCCAGATCATTGTTGGACGTTGGGGGCGAGGGCGAAAAGACACAGTAGAACTTGAGAGACTCGAGCAAGCCGGCGCGACATTCGTGACAACGACACTGCTGGAAACGCGACAATTACTGGAATCTCGACTGCCGTTGATTCAGCGGCGAGTCGTAAAAACACAACTCCCCGAACTCGCTGAATCAGTCTCGCTCTGACTTTAACCGCAGTCGCGCTAAAACTGGTCTCCCACTATGAGCCTGCTGGAAGTTTCTCACCTGCGCAAGACGTTCAACGAAAACTTTGTCGCCGTTGACGATCTGAGTTTTCAGGTCGAGGCTGGCGAGATCTTCGGTTTGGTCGGACCAAATGGGGCCGGTAAAACGACCACGATGACCATGCTGGCTGGCTTACTCAAACCGGATAGCGGCTCGATCGCGTTGGACGGCCAACCCTATGATCCCACGCAGCATGAACAGCGTGCGAAATTTGGCATCGTCCCGCAGAATCTGGCCATCTACCCAGACCTCACCGCTGAGGAAAATCTGCGCTTTTTTGGAGGGATCTATGGTCTACGCGGGGCTCAACTGACCGGCCGAGTGACCTCAACTTTAGCCATCACCGGCTTGACCGATCGGGCACACGATCTCGTGAGAACGTTCTCCGGTGGCATGAAACGGCGACTCAATTTCGGCGTCGCTCTGCTGCATCAACCGAAGCTGGTCATCCTGGATGAGCCTACCGTTGGCGTTGATCCCCAGTCGCGTTCTCACCTGCTCGAAGCCGCCCAGCAACTCTCACGTGAGGGTGTCAGCATCCTATACGCCAGCCACTACATGGAAGAGATCGAAACGATCTGCCATCGAGTGGCCATCGTCGACCATGGACGCCTGCTGGAGTGCGGCACCTTGCCCGAACTGCTCAGCAGCGTGCAACCGGAAATGCAGTTGCATATTACTCAATCGTCATCCGCTCTTGTGGAGCAGTTGAAACACAACTTTGCGGTCGACCAACCCGACGTGGACGAGATCGTGGTCACTCTTCAGTTGGAACGCCGCACGGAGAACGCGTCGACGGCCACCTCGCTGGATGATCAACTTCGTACCGTTATGAGTATTATTCAGCAGCACGGCGCCAGATTAATTTCTATTGAGTCTGAAGAGCACAATCTCGAGCGGCTGTTCCTGAAACTCACCGGGAATCGTTTAAGGGACTGACGCGAATGAATGCCTGGCAGATTACACTGAAAGATCTACGCTTGCTGCGACGGGATCGACGCACCTTGTTCATCCTGGTCGCGTTGCCGTTGATATTCATCACGATTCTCGGACTCTCGACGCGACAACTGCTGACTTCGCGCGACAAGAATCAGCTCATTCAACTGGCAGTCGTCAACGAAGACTCCGGTGAACTATCAGGAAAGCTCGCTGAAAGTCTGAGCAAGAAGGACGGCCTGCAAACCAAGCTGCTCAAGACTCGCGAAGAGGCCGTTGACCAGATTGATACCGGCGTTGTCATGGCTGTCATCGCGATTGGACCGAAGTTTCAGGAACGCGTCGATGAACTGACCGCCGCCGATATTCTATACCTCGACGAGGGCCTGTTGGCGGATGGCTTGCCAAGTCTGGATATGGAAGTTCTCTGCCGACCATCGTTTATGAACACGGAAGGTATCGTCCGGCAGCTTGCGTTTGGTGCGGCAGTGCAATCAATCGCACCGTACATCAGCGCCAAGAGTCGACTGGCTTCCCGTTTCATCGAGAAGGATCGCGCCAGCTTGGCCGAGAAACGCGAATCCGTGAAGAATGAGTCACTCGCCGACAATAAAGACAAAGCAAAACCCGCCGCTAAAGGAAATGTGTATCAGGTTTTGGTTCCCTCTTATACCGTGATGTTTGCGTTCTTTCTGGTAAACATCATGGCGCGATCGTTCATTACCGAGCGAGATCTTGGCACACTCGGTCGGCTGCGCATGGCTCCGGTGTCGCGTGCCGGACTAATGTTAGGCAAGACAATCCCATTCTTCATTATTTCGCTAGTGCAAAGTGCCCTGCTCTTCCTGTTTGGACGCCTGCTTTTCGGGATGACGTGGGGAACCGAACCGATCGCCCTGATCCCTGTGATCATCTGCACGTCGCTATCAGCAACGGCGCTCGGTCTTTTGGTCGCCACGATCGTGCGGACAGATTCACAAGTTTCTGCGTACGCCAATTTTCTCGTCATCACCATGGCCGGCGTGAGTGGTTGTTTCATGCCGCGCGACTGGCAACCGCAGTTGATGCAACAGATTGGACTGGCAACTCCGCACGCATGGGCGCTCATTGCTTATGACCAGTTGCTCGTGCGTGAGCACATCAACGTTGCGGTCGTCGTCCGGTCGTGCACGATACTGCTGGCATTCTCCACGGGCTTCTTCGCTCTTGGCTGGTGGCGTTTCCAGAACATCGACGAAGCCGCATGAGGTGTCTGACCTCCAGGGCAATAACTAGCCTTATTGGCCACAGAGTGGCGCGCTTGGACGCAGGATAGGACGAAGTCTCTATCACCAGACTGATCGATCCCCGATTGCGCGCTGTTTTGGTACTCGCGGTGCGATTCTTGCTACCCGTTCCTGCCGCCGCAGGCAAACCACGTAGCCTCGGCAAGGCACGCTCTCCAGTTCGAGATGGCTGCAGCCATTCCTGATGGTCAGCAGGCCTCGACATCCCTGAGCCATTGCCAACTTGCGTACGCGAGTCTCATAGCAGGAGCGAAGCATGGAGAATGCCCTACCGCGTGCGAAAAACGGGTTGCTGGTCAGGTCCGCCTACGGTCGAACGACCATTGAGGTTCAGCCTGCAACTCAAGAGGCAACGCGCCGCAGAAAAGTTCCGAGCCAGCCGGCGCCACCTGATGCATCGATAACGCCGCTGCCATTCACACCGTTCGAGCATTTCATGCTGGCGGATGATACTCCAGATCATCCAATGACATTCCTCGTCCGCCTGAAGTTCCGAGGCATCTTTGATCGAGTTTATTTCCAGACGGCCCTGCGCGTGGCGTTAGAGCAGCACCCGCTGTTGAACTCGCTGATCGTCGGCTCAGCAGCTAACCGGACCTCGGACATCGCATGGGTGCAATGTTTGGATCCCATGCCAGTGGCCGATTGGGCTGACGCGGCTGTGCCATTGACATTCTCACGCCATCGCTGGATCGATCTGAAGTCGGAACGCGGTATCAGGGCCTGGATCCGAGAGTCAAAAGCCGACGAAGCTACACAGCTCATACTTCAAATTCAACACAGTTGCTGTGATGGCATCGGAGCAAACTCATTTATCTCTACGCTATTGGCTGCGTATCACCAGCTCGATTCCGGAACCCGCGATGCCGCGATCGAACGAAGCCTTCAACCAGAATTGCTGCGTCTGCGAGATCAATCCTGCTCGTCGTGGAGACAACTCGCCAGAACTGCGTGGCGTGCAATATTCAAGACGCCGCGTTTCTTCAAAGGGAAGCCGATACCGCTGGCTGCCTGCCGTAAGGCAACGCGAGAGGACATCCACAAAGAGAAGCTGCCAGAATTCGAGACCTTCACGTTCAGTCGCGAGGAAACGGAGTTGCTGCGTTTGGCGGCCAAGGACAAGGACGTCAGCGTCAACGATCTGCTGCAGCGCGATCTGTTCCTCACGCTGGATGGATGGAATCGCACCCATTCAACCAATCACGAGAGTCGACCAATTCGCATTTGCATGCCAGTTAATCTGCGGCGTTCGGGCGATCGCTACATGCCAGCCGCTAACAGAATCAGCTTGTCGTTTCTGGATCGAGGTCCAGAGCAGTTTGCTGTCCCTGATGCCTTGCTGAAAAGCTTGCAGAAGCAGACTGAGGAAACCAGGAAGTCTCGCAGGATCCTGGCGTTTGTGCCCGCACTGAAATTGATTGGCATGCTGCCCGGCCGAATGAGTGCCCGCATGAAACAGGGACGCTGCCTAGCGACTGCTGCGATCTCGAATCTCGGCGTCCTGAGTTCCCCATCCCAGGAAAAGGGCCGGAGCGGCGCCACAGTCGCCGGCAACATGACGCTGGAAAGCATTGAGGCGTTGTTGCCGCTGCATCCGCAAACGCATGTGGCGTTCGTCATTCTGAGCTACTGCGATCGACTCAGTATCACACTGAGTCGTGATCCGCGTTGGATCGACGAGAGTGAAGGTCGCGAATTGGTGACCAACTACGTCCACGTTCTCAGGTCCTCGATAGCCGACCAGAAACATTAAAGGCGACGGTGGTCCACGCTGCGGGTTGTAGGAATCTGCTGGCAAGACATCATGGTGGAGTCGATCTGGCGTTGTTCGCGGATCGAGCAGAGCGGCAAACCGCGCCGCATCCGTCACCAGCATCAGGACTCCGCCATGAAAGATCGCCTCGCGACCGTACTCATTTCCGTTGCTACGACCTGGGGATTGATGAGCGCCGCGCCGCCTGAACCTGTGAAGCAGTTGGAAGTCGATCGACTCATCGTGCGCAAAGAACTGATCGTGTCCGACACTGGTAAGCCGTGGGAGGACGGTTACGAGCAGCATCAGATGCCGCGCGGTATCTACGCGCGATCACTGCATGATGGCCCGGGCGGACTCTGGGTTAGAAGTCGTCTCATCAAGGGCGAAGTCGACGATCCCTTTGATGATCGATTTCATGCGTTGGAACGAGACGGTTCGCTACGCCGGACTCCGGGACACATCTCATGGAACGTGTGGCTCGACGGCGCGTGGCGCCAGATGGCAATCGTTCAAGGTGAGGGAATGGAACTGTCGGAGGTCCCGCGTGATCAATGGAACGGCGGAACTCATCCCGGTCGCATCCGGTTTCAAACGTTCCGGCCGAAGCACAGCGAGCCGTTGACCGACGCACTCATTGGTCAAGGCATGATGTCAATCGGCGGCGGTGGTTATGGGGGTGGCGGGCTGCCCTATCCATCCGAAGTGCTGCAGCTTTGGGGCGGTGAGATGCAGCGTGCCGATGTTCCCGTACCTGCCGCGCCAGAAGTTCTCAACGACGATGGTTCGGGACCGCACGAGTACGCGCTGATCGGCGTCGGTCCTCAAGGTCGCCGCACGGCAGTTTCAAAGCCGACCAAGGCTCAAGGACTCGCGAAGCTGCGCTGGGATAGCGTTCCGGGCGCGGACGCTTACATCTTTCTTCGCGACGGCAAGGAAATCACCGGCCTGTTGCGAGTTGAAGGCTCGCAGAAAGAATGGACAGACAAGCCGGCTCGATAAACGAAATGTCCCCGTCGAGACCACATCTCGGCGGGGACACTCATCGCTCTTAATAAGCTCAGACCAAGGCTACTTCACGCGCACCAGCTTCATGATGCGACCAGAGACGTTCCAGTCCTGCACATACAGGTTGCCGTCCTTGTCCCAGTAAGAACCGTGGGTCCCGCTGAAAATACCTTCCTTCCACTTCTCTTGCGGGACATTATTCGTGCCGCGCACAGCGTTATCGGGGTTGTGGCCGAGCACAGCCATGATGGTGTTGCTCTTGTCCAGAATCACCAGCCGACCGTGCAGATCAGGAACTGACACATAGTCGCCCTGCACGGCCGCCGACGTCGGCATGCCCAATCCGGTAATGACTTCATCGATGTAGCCGCCATCAAGGTCGTAGTGCAGCAAGCGTCCCTTGGGTGCGTGGTTACGGTCGCAGATCAGCAGACGCGGCGGCTCGTAGCGCGTATCCAACACCATGCCGTGGCAGGTGTTGAACTCCTTCAAGCCGTTGCCCTTCGTTCCGAAGTGCTTGATGTACTTGCCGGCTTTGTCGAACTTGAAGATGTGATTGCTGGCATAACCGTCGGCCAGAAAGATGTCGCCGTTAGGAGCAACCGCCATTGCGGTCGGGCTCCACTTGGTGAGCTTCAAACCGGACTCCTCGGGGATGCCGAGTTTCAGAACGATGTCACCGGTTTCCGCGTGGAACTTGATGCCTTCGCCAGCGGCATTGCGGGCACCATAGATGAATTCAACTTCGCCTTCGGACGCGATCTTCAGGTCATGGATGTTGTTGTACTTATCGCCCAGGAAACGGCGAATCACTTTGCCTTCGGACGAGAAGACGAAGACTCCCAGACTGGAACTCGTGTAGATGTTGCCAGCCTTGTCGACGACGACACCACCGTGAGTGGAGCCAATCACCGACTTACCGTCTTCACCAAGTCCCCAACCAGGAACGGTGTCGAAGGTCATGATGCCACAACCCATCCGCACCGGCTGGACCTTTTCGGCGGCCTGCATTGAGCCTGCCAGGCCACACAAGACCGCAACAACAAGCGAAAGCAAACGAATCTTCATGTTTCGAGTTCCTGGTTGTTCCCTGACGTCGTTCAGTTAGCGCCACACAGTGACACAGCGAGACAACTTTGAAGCGGCGAGAGTATCTGGTTCGAAGGCGAACAGTTCAACCGGTGGCGATGGATAACGCGCAGCAGATCATCGTTTTCGGAACATCGCCTAAGTCGTCTGAACCCAATCAGATGGCTGCAACCGGCAGACAATCGCGACGGCGAGGCAAAGTGGCCAGAAATCTACATCGAAACGAGCTACCATGACGATGATTGCTCATACCACCAACGGCGCGCTGGCTGCGATTCATCTCGTTGGCAAACTCTGATCAGGATACTCCGCATGCCTTCAAAGACCACAGCACTGCTGCCAAAGGCGTTGCGTGCTCTGTTCGTGTCACTCGTACTATTCGAGTCCTGTGGCTGCGGAGCAGACTCAAAAGAGTCGAAACCGCTGTTTACCGTCACGTTGCCAGACTCGAAGCACCGCGTAACACAAGTCACTTCGCGTCTTGGCAGCAGGATCGCAATTATCAGTCCTGACGCTATTCGCTCTGGCGGGATGGCTCCACCTGCGACCTTGCAACCGTGGTCCCGCTGGCTCGTCATCAAAGTGCTTGAAACCGTCGACTCAGCAACGCCGCGGTACTACTTCATCGACCAGCAAGAGCAGAAGGTCGTCGGACCGTGGGCTCCGAAAGAGAAGGTCTTTCTGGAGACATTCAACGCTAATGGCGTGTTTGTAGCGTTTGCTCGTGAATGGTTCGAAATGAACCGCTCACTGACAAAGAAAATCCATTTCTACGACCCGGCTACGCAAACAGCGACCACCGTCAAGCCACCCTCTGGACCCTATCGGATCGAACGCATCTCGCTCGATGGCAGCACCATGGCGCTGGCACGAGGTGGCGTTGGTGAGCCCTTGGCAATCGATATCGTCGACATTCGCGACGGCGCGAAAAAGAACTCGCTGGAGTTCCCCACTCGACAGCAAATGTCGCAGAAGCCTTTCGATTGGGAGAACTATGGCTATGCCTGGGATCTGTCGCCCGATGGAAGCATGCTAGCACTCGCGAAAAACTGGATGGATCAGGCAGATCAAAACGCGGTCGAAATCTGGGACACAAAGTCAGGCAAACGGGCTCACAAGTTGGAACAAGCCCAGATCAATGGGGCGAGGCTTTCGTCAATCCGGTTCTCGCCAGACGGCAATGAGTTAGTGCTGCACTTGTCGAGTAAAGAAGACTTCTACGCGATGCGCCGCTTTCACCTGACCACCGGACGATACAAAGACGGATTCAACCCGTGGGAAGGCGTCACATCCCGCGGATTTCAGTCGCGGGCCTTCCATATGAAACGCGTCGGCCTCGACGGTCAGCACGTGTTGTCGGTAAGGCATGGGATGCCACCCGACAGGCTTGACTTCTTTGAATGGGAAATTCAAGTTGCAGATCGTGATGGCAACACATTGCGCGACTGGGTGAAGCTCCCGGATCGTGTCGCCCGAGTGGTTGACGATCGATTGGATGCCACCATCGTTCCCGACACGACGGTAGCGGTGATCATGCACGAATACGCGGCCCAGTTAACTGCGTACGACTGGAAGTCAGATGAAGTCTGGCGACTCGCTGGAACCAACAAGAAGCATGACTTTTTGGACCATTATGCGGTCCAGCCGGGGCGGGTCAGTGTTCTCTATCGCGAGGCAAACTCCGACGTCACCGTGAGCGTCTGGGCGCTACCCAATCCGAAAAACCAATAATCAGGTTTGGTAGCCTGCATGCGCGCTGTGCATTCGTAACGCGGGGTGGAGTCAAACAGCTCACACCCCGCGTCACTGATCGTTCGAGCTATTTCCCGACATAGCGTTGGTAAGCCGCCTCGATCTGGGCCTCTTCGGCGGTTCCCTTGTGCAACACAAAGCGATGGCGAAGCTGCAGTTTCTCGCCCGGCTTGATCGTGTGCGGGCCGTTCGGGGTTTCTTTGTCGAGCGTTCCGAAGGGATTGGCAGTAAAGAGACCGTAGGTGCGAACGTGCCAAGTCGTCGGATGACGGAAGCTCGACGGATGGTTGAGGATCGCCACGCCGAGTTGCTCGTCGCCGACCGGGCCGTAGTAGTCGCACCACTTCGCTTTCTTGCCCCAGGCAGCAGCGTCGGTCAGGCCTTCGCTGTTGATGATCTTGCCGCCCTTCTTGCTGTCGACCGACATCGTTGTGGGGACGCGAATGCTGAGGCCGGCGTCCTTCTTGTCTTCGAAAGTGGCGTCGGCATCCGCAGCGATGAAGTCCTGATTGAAGTCGATCAGCCGCTGGCCGTTCGCCGCATGGAAGATCATGGTGCGGACTTCAGTGACGCTCTTCGAACCGTCTGGATTGAGATAATCGAGTTCGCTGACAACGACCGCACGGCCCTGCCCTGCCGTCAATTCCCGGAAGCAACGATGCTGTTGCTTGCCGAGCTTCTTCAAGCGTTCCTGATAGGCGGGCGTCGTCTTTTCACCCTTGTCGAACGTCAACCGCTCAGCCCAGGTGTCTGATCCATTGATGCCTTCCTGGCCAAAGCAGATGCCGCGATGGTGCACGTGATCTTTGACCTCGCCCTCAACGTCCTGCATCGGGAAAGCACGCGTCATAGCCTTGCCGGTCGGACCATAAACAGGCCACAGGTACGTCTTGTTGGTCTCGGGATCGTTGACGACATATTCCGCGAAGGGCTGATCGCCAATCTTGATCGCGATGCCCTTAGGAGTGTTCTCGATCACATAGCAGGCATCTTGAGCGGTTACGGCTCTGCCACCGCAGAGTGCTGCCGCAACAGCGGCGACCATCATGACCCGACGAGTGAGCTTCATTCAGAGTTTCCTTCGTTTAGGAACCGAGAGCTGATTGTCGAAACCAAAGGCATGCGGACTGGCAATAAAAGGTAGTTAGCGGATACGGAAGCACCGCAACCGGTGTCTCAGCGTAGTGACCTCGCCGCGGTTGTCACTCTCACGCGATGCTGCATCTTCGGTATGGGAGCCTTGCTGCATGTGCTCGCGATGACTCGAATGCTCGCAGCGCCTCACGCACACGACCTGGAGTGCCGGAGAACATCATGTCGCAACGTAGTCGTATTCTGAGTCTAGGCTGCATGTGGTTGCTCGTCGGCGTTGTCACGCTGCGAGCCGCCGAAGAATCGCCCGTGCAACATCGGTTGTGGTCGACAGCGTACGCGATCCCGAAGGAACTCACGTCGGAAGGCAGCGGCTACTTCTCGATTGTCGAGGGCAAGAACGGGAAGCTTTACATCGGGACGGCGAAGTATCGTCACAACTGCTATCTGGTGGAGTTCGATCCGCAAACCAAAGCGATGAAGGTGGTCGTCGATGCTCATAAGGAGATCGGCACGACCGCAACTGGCTTCGCGGCTCAGGCGAAGTTTCACACGCGCAACAACGTGGGAGACAGCGGCCGCATCTATCTCGGCACCAAGCAGGGCTATCCCGAAAAAGGCGAACAGCGTACGGATTACCCAGGCGGCTACCCGTTGGTCTACGACCCGGCAACGGGCAAGACGCGCGTCTACGACATTCCGGTCAAGCATCAGGGCATCATCAGTGTGACGCCCGATGAATCGCGCAACGTCGCTTACATCTCCACGTGCTCGGATGAACGTCCCATCGAGAGCACTCATTTCATGAAGCTGGATCTTGCCACCGGCAAGTATCAGGACCTGCTCGACTGCCGGCACATGTATGCGTTCATCGTTGTCGATCATCTTGGTCGAGCCTATCACCCGATCCTGGGCGGAGAGATTGCCCGTTACGATCCGCGAACTGACAAGCTCGAACGCCTGAAGCAAACGATTGATGGGGCCGCGCCAATCAAAGAATCGCTACTGGCTCATCCCGAAAGTCAGCCCCTCAACTGGGACATCTCGCCCGATCGCAAGTCGCTCTACTGCGTATCCCTCAGCGGCAACCAACTCTACCGCTACGACCTCACGGCTGAGGGCGACACACTGGCCGCTACGAGCCTCGGCAAGCTCATCAGCAACGCTAAGGCAACTGACTGCCGAGCCCTCTGTGTCGCGCCCGATGGAACGGTGTGGGCCGGAATCAACGCGACGTTCGAAGGTCGCGGAGACGCCCTCCACGTCGTCAGTTATCGGCCGGGCCAGGCTGCGCCCACGAATCACGGACCTATCGCGATCAGCAATCCCAACTACACCAGTTTCAAAGACGATGACGGCAAAGATCTACCTTGGCATCATGGAGTTTACTCGCTGAAGGATGGCACGCTGGTACCGCGATACGTCGTCATGGGCATCTGCGGTCACTCGAATGGCAATATCTACGTGACGACTCTCGCACCCTTCACCTTGCACGAGATTCGCATTCCGAAGATTGCCGGCATCACGACTGAGTATCGCCACAATTCGCACGGCGACATGCTCATCAGCCGGATGCTGCAGTCCGACACACTCGACGGTCAGGGAGAGTTTCCACAGATGAAGCTCGCGTCAATTCACACCGATCAGGTGCCTAAGAACGACATCAGCCACAAGATGTCCGAAGAGTATCACGTGCCGCTGTTTCCGAGCGTCGCGGAAGCCATCACGCTCGGAGGCTCCAAGCTGGCTGTCGACGGCATCCTCGTTGTCGACGAACACGGTAAGTACCCCAAGAGCGAGGTCGGCCAGACGATCTATCCCAAGCGGCGGATGTTCGAAGAGATCGTCGCCGTCACGCGCCAGAGCGGTCGCTCGGTGCCGGTGTTTTTCGACAAGCACCTGTCAGATAACTGGACCGACGCGAAATGGATCTATGACACGGCGCGGGCCGAGAAGATACCTCTGATGGCAGGTTCGTCGGTGCCTGGAGGCTGGCGAACACCGCCCATCGACGTGAAGCGTGGAGCCAAGCTGAAGCAGATTGTGATGACCTCGTATCACCTGCTCGATGTTTACGGCTTCCATTCACTTGAGGTACTACAGGCCCTCGCCGAACGTCGCGCAGGCGGTGAAACAGGTATCCGTCGAGTGCAGGCATTTCCTGCAGACCAGATGTGGCAGGCAATTGACGACGGCGTGTGCGACCAAGCCGTGCTGGATGCCGCGATTGGAATGCTGACCGAACGGCGCTGGGAGAAGACCAAGAAGACGTTCCGAGAAGCCACTCGCGGAGGCAGCCTTGTCGTTATCGATTACAACGATGGGCTGCGAGCCTGTCTGCTCACCGCCGACGGTGCCGTCAGCGAATGGACCGGCGCCTGGAGTTATGCCGATGATGGCAAGATCGAAGCGACCCGGTTTGAAGTGCAGGAAGCACGTCCGTTCTACCACTTCGCCATCCTGACAATGGGCATCGAGCGTTTGATGCAGACGGGCACACCTCACTGGCCGGTGGAACGCACGCTGCTGACCAGCGGAGCCCTGCACGTTGCTCATCAGTCGCTGCATCAGAACGGTAAGGCCATCGACACGCCGTTCTTGAACGTCACCTACCAAAGCAACTGGAATTGGCAGCAACCAGCCGAGCAGCACCACTATCCACCGAAGGTTACCAAGTGACGTGCGTCGTTCCGCTGGACGAATCAAGGCGCTGAGCACTTAGTCTTCAGCTTGCGAACAGCCAAGATCGAAGAAGTGCCGCGCGGCGCGTCCGCTGATGACCTTATTCTTCAGCAGTTCCGCAGCGATCAGTTCGACCGCGCGCCAATAGCCAGCATCGGACAGCAGATGTTCGGTCTTGGAAAGCATACGGCGCTCCAGCTTCTCCGCTTGACGCTCGCCAGCCCGCTGCACTGACAGTCTGCGAACGATCTTCAGATCATGCACAGCACCATCCAGCGCATAGGCTCCCGTGTATTGGGCTTCCGCCGCCAAGCCAGCCAGCGAGATCAGTATCTCCCGCTCAAGCCAGTCTTCGGTGGGCCGAAACACACCCTTTTTGAATTCGCACCAGCCCAGCCGCTTCTCGTCCGGCAGAATGCTGACCCGTTGCACCGGCCGGCCCAAGGCCAACGCGATCACGGCGTGTCCGGCTTCGTGATAGGCGGTCGCGGTATCGGGGTCTGGCTGTTTCTTCATACAGAATTGTTTATGTGTCGGCGCTGCAGGCTCTCGACTATCGAGCCAGCCAACCACCGTCGATCGGAATGATGCTGCCGTGCATGTAATTGGAAGCGTCCGAGGCCAGGTACACACACAGCCCAGCCAACTCGTCAGGTGAAGCCCAACGCCCGATGGGAATACGGTCCAGAATCTGAGGGCCGCGCACCGGGTCGTGCTGCAAAACGCCCGACATCTCCGTCTCAATATAACCGGGACAAATGCAGTTGACGTTGATTCCACGCGGCGCCCACGACGTCGCCAGTGACTTCGTCAGTCCGGCAATCGCGTGCTTCGCGGCAGCATAGGCCGTGACGTTCAAGCCGCCTTCGAAGCACATAATCGAACCCAGGTTGATCACCTTCCCTCGACCGCGCGGGAACATGAACTCGCTGCACTGCACGGCCAACTCGAAGGCCGCGTGCACATGAACTTCCTGCAGATATCGCCAGGCATCAAGCGGGTAACTCTCCGGGGGATGCCGTCCCGTCACACCGGCGTTGTTGACCAGAATGTCGAGGCGCCCCAGTTCCGCATTCACCCGCGCGGCCAGCCCCTTCCGCTCTTCCGGCTTTCCAAGGTCCGCCTTGAGGTCGAGAAAGCGGCGACCGCAGCTTTCCACCAGTCGCCGAGTCTCCGCCGAGTTTCCTGAACGGGTCACCGTAGCAACGTCGGCTCCCGCCTGTGCAAGCCCCCACGCAAGTGCCTGACCGATACCCCGGCCGGCACCAGTCACAAAGGCGACGCGCCCATCCAGTTTGAAGAGATCGAGAATCATCCGAAATTCCAAGGCTACCAGTATTACAGGGCAGCACCTGACCAGACCGGTCAGATGTTTGTCAAAGAGACGTTCAAGAGACAACTCTAGTCTGGCGACTTTGGGTCGCGCTCAACAGCGAACAGTTTCACTTAGGACGCAAACGAACACACGCTGCCGAGTACTCGCACCCTTCCCAAGGTCCGCGAACAAGAATTGATAAGCGGATTCGGCGGGTGGCATCCAAGTTGCGATGCGGGCAGTTGTTGCATCCAGCTGACCGTTTGGCACACCACGTTCGCGGGCAACAACCGTCCCAGTGTTGGACGAACTTACTTCCCCAAATTAAGGACATACCGCGATGATTGAGTTCCTGCAGCCCCAAACCTACGTCCACCGTTTATTGAATCGCTTTTCAAAGAAGCCAGTTGCCACGAAGCCCAGTCGTCGCCTGCGCAACTTGAGGGTCGAACATCTGGAGCAGCGAGCGCTCCTCACCGCAGTCTTCGCAGTCACCGACACCAACGAGCTAGTGCAATTTGATTCCGGCACGGCAAACGCCGCTCTCTCGATCGGAACGATCAGCGGACTGCAGGCAGGCGAACAGATTCAGGGCATAGACTTCAGACCAGCCACCGGAGAACTCTATGCGCTGGGCATCGTTGACGCCGGTGCCACGAACGAAGGGCGCATCTACAAGATTGATATCTCTACAGCTGCTGCGACTCAGGTCGGACTTACCCCGTTCAGTACAACACTCGCAGATGGCGCGGATTGGGGTTTCGACTTTAATCCCACTGTGGATCGCATCCGCATCGTGAATGACGCCGATGCGAACTTGCGAGTTCATCCTGATACCGGCATCTTAGCCTTCACAGACACCGATCTGGACTTTGCCGCCGGGGATATCAACTCCGGAGCTGACGAGGCGATCGTTGGCTCCGCTTATAACAACAACGTTGGCGGCGCCACTGCGACGACGCTTTATAGCATCGACTTCACCACCAGCAGCGTAGTCAGACAGGGAGGCGTGGAAGGCACTCCTTCGCCGAACGGTGGAGCGCTGAATACCGTCGGTCTCCTTGGAGTCAGCCTCGACACTGAGAACGTGGGCTTTGACATCGATAGCCACACGGGCCGCGCGTTCGCGTCGCTGAGTGTCGGCGCTACCACTGGTTTTTATTCAGTCAACCTGACGACGGGCGCAGCGACGTTGGCCAATACGATCGGCGATGGCTCGTTCGTCGTACGCGACATCGCAGTTATCAGCCAGCCGGCGGCCAGTGTGGCCACGGTCTTCGCGGTGAATTCCAGCGGAGAACTGGTCCGGTTCCAGGCCAACGCACCAGCCAATGTCACGGTTGTCGGAACGATCACGGGCTTGCAGTCTGGCGAAGTCATCGCCGGAATCGATTTCCGACCGTCCAACGGCCAACTCTACGCGCTCGGGGTACAGAATGTGACCGGCGCGGACACCGGTACTATTTATACCATTAACACCACTACGGCCGCAGCGACGGCCGTCGCCAGTGGCGGAGCATCTTTCAGCACTACGCTGACAGATGCTGTGGATTTCGGCTTTGATTTCAACCCCGTCCCGGACCGCATTCGCATTGTTGATTCCACGGGAGTGAGCCTGCGCGTCAATCCGAACGATGGCATCACGTTGAACACTGACACCACTTTGGCTTTCGCCGCTGGCGACCCCAATGTCGGTATTGGTGCCCAAATCGTTGGGTCGGCATATTCAAACAGCCTATCGAGCACGACATCGACCACGCTCTACGGAATTGATGGCAACCTCAACACGCTGGTCCGACAAGGCAGCCTTGACAGCACTCCGATATCCCCAAACCTCGGACAGCTCTTCACAGTCGGCGCAAGCGGGCTGGGCGTTTCGTTGAGTTCCGACGATGTCGGCTTTGACATCCGCCCTGGCACCAACACGGCCCTGGCATCATTGGAAGTGGGTGGTGTCACAGGCCTTTATACGATCAGTCTCACCACAGGCCTAGCGTCTCTCGTGGGAACGATTGGTGCCGGCACAAGCGATATTGTCGCGATGTCAGTCGCGCCGGAAACTCATCTGGAGATCTTCCTGCCCGACGGAGGCAACACTGTGACGGCTGCCATCGTCGGCGGAAACTTCGTTGTTCGCGACGGCACGATGACTGACCTGATTACGCCGGTACCACTGCTGAATATCGGTAGCATTACTTCGTTGCGAATATTCGGCGGAGATGGCGCGGATTCAGTCGTCCTCGACAGTTCGCTGGCCGGTGTATTCCCGGCTCGCCTGATCATCTACGGCAATGCTGGCACCGATTCGCTGGACGCGACTAACGTCGACTTCGGAGTTACCTTCATCGGTGGCACTGAGAACGACACCATCAACGGTGGCTCGGGTAACGACTCGTTCGATGGCGGCGATGGTGACGACCTGCTGTACGGCTACGGTGGGGGTGACATCCTGAATGGCAACAATGGTCAGGATTCAATCCTCGGCGTGACAGGCAGCGACACGATCGACGGCGGAGCAGGCATCGACTTCCTAAACGGTGGCGCTCAGGCCGACAGCATCCTCGGTGGCGACGGAGATGACGTGCTGGAAGGCGGCTCCGGTATCGATACCCTCGCGGGTGGAGCCGGTGTGAACTCCGTGCGTTCTGACGTAGCAGCCGATGTCGTAATCGTGGCCGGGACCTCCATCACACTGAACGGCAATTCTCTGTTTAGTGCGGGCTCCGATGTGCTCCGCGGAACACCAACGCTGCTTGTCAGCATCACGGGAACCGCTGGCGGCACCGTCGACGTTTCGACATATGCCGGCGTGGCCATCATCCTGGGATCGATTGGCAACGACTCGATCACCGGCGGTCTGGGAGCTGACTTCATCGTCTCTGGAGCTGGCAATGACGTTGTCGTTGGCGGCGATGGCAATGACACGATCCGCGGCTTGGCCGGCAACGACACGATTAGCGCTGGCCTCGGCAATGACTCTGTCGATGCCGGTATCGGCCTGGACTCCGTCACTGGCGGCGATGGCAATGACACACTTCTCGGCGGCGACAGCGCCGACTTCATCGCTGGCGAAGTCGGTAATGACAGCATACTCGGTGGTGCCGGTGCCGACGTACTCCGCGGTGGTGACGGCAACGACTCCATCTTTGGCGAAGCCGGTAACGACACGCTGAACGGTGGAGCTGATAACGACTCACTAGACGGCGGCGATGGCCAGGACGGCCTGTCAGGATGGACCGGCAATGACATTCTCATTGGTGGTATCAATCCGGATACTCTGATTGGCGGCGACGGTAACGACGTCCTGCGAGGCAACGCCGGCAACGATATTGCCCTCGGCGGCGACGGCGATGACTCCATCAACGGCGATGCCAACAGCGATACCGTCGCAGGCAACGCCGGCGCCGATGTGATTATTGATGCAGCAATTGAGATCGACGAAGGGTTCGTCTTCACTGCGGACTGGATTGACGACATCTAACCGCCAGTTGAACAACGTGGCATGAGTACTGGCCTCTGTGGATCTCCCGGGATTCACTGCATCGAAGACCATGCCACGGAGTTTCTTTGCTGGTTGCTAGCCCAGACGAAACCCGTTTCTAATCCCATGGCCGAGTAGCGTCTGCAAGCATTGCGGCACGCTGCTCGGCCATGTTCTTTGAGGCCATCCTGTCTGCCCAAAACAAGTTCGTCGACGCTCAGCCGTTACGTGGGGATACTCGGAGCTAATGCGGAAGGCTCGCTGCTTGCGGACTCGCCATGCTTCGGGAAGAAGCGTGCGGTCAGACGTTGGAACAATCGCGTGAAATCGTCCCAGAGGGAATAGGCCACTGGCGTGACAAGCAGTGTTAAGAGCAGCGACAGAGCCTGACCTCCGATGATGACCTTAGCCATGCTGGCGCGAGAGCCTGCACCGGGGCCTTGACCGAGGGCGATTGGCACCATGGCGGCGATGAGCATCAGGGTGGTCATCAGGATTGGGCGTAATCGCGTGTGGTTGGCTTCCAGAATCGCGGCGTTGCGTTCCATGCCTCGACTTCGCAGCACATTGGTGTAGTCGATCTGCAGAATACCGTTCTTCTTCACGATGCCGAACAGCATGAACAGGCCGAAGATCGCATAGATGTCCAGGTTCGTCCTTAAGACGAAGAGTGACAGAAACGCGAACGGCAGTGTGAGCGGCAACGCCAGTAGAATAGTGATGGGATGCACCAGGCTTTCAAACTGGGCGGCGAGCACCATGTACATGAAGAGGAAGCTCAACAGGAACGCAATCAAAAAGTTGCTGTTGGATTCGGCCAGCATCTTCGCGCGACCGATGAATTCATGCCGATAGCCCGGTGGCAAAGACAACGATTTGACATAGGCGTCCACATCGCGGACGGCATCACCCAGGGCGACATCCTTCAAGTTCGCGACCACGACAATCTGCCGCTGGCGCCGGTAACGGTCGATGGTGGTAGGACCGAGTGCGGGCTCCAACCGAGCGACGTTCGATAACTTCACGAGCCCGGTCTTGGGTGACGGGATCGTCAGCGTGTCGATGCTCTCCGGGTTGTCGCGGAAGGACTGCTCGGCCCGCAGCCAGATATCGAACTGCTCATCGCCTTCCTTGTACTTACTGACCGGCTCGCCACCGACCAGAATGCCGAGTGTCGAGGCCAGCGTCTGCACGGGCACGCCGAGGTCCGACGCACGTTCGCGATCAATGCGCACGCGCAGCTCGGGCTTGCTCAGCGACAGGCTGGTATCAACGTCCACAAAGTGACCCTGCTGCTGCATCCACACCACAATCTGATCGGCCAGTTCCTTCAACTTGTTGAGGTCCGGGCCGACGAGGTTCAGGTCCACGTCCACCTGCCTGAAACCCGTTGCTTGAAAGGCCTGCACTTCCTGCACGGCAATGCGCAGGTCGGGGTATTCGGTCATCACAGCACGGGCGTCCGCCATGACGTCGAACTGCGAATAAGTTCGCTCGGCCAGGTCCACCATGCGGCAATAGACGCGTGCCTCAGTGACGTCTCCCTGCCCCTTCGCGACTCGCCCGGTGGTATCGCCGATGATCGTGAAGACATGCGTGACTCCGCGCAGCTGCTTCAGTCGCCCTTCGATTTCTGTGAGCAGCTTGTTGCCGCGATCCAGTGTGTAGCCTTCTGGCAGAGTCATCACGACTTCGAACTCGCTCTGATCGTCCTTGGGCACGAAGTCCTTACCGACCCATGAGGCGATCGTCGGTGTTGCTGCCAGCGTGCCAATCGTCGCCAGCACGATGATCCAGCGTTGTCGCAATGAAAATCTCAGAATGCCGAGATACGACGCATCAATCATTCGCGAGAAGAAGCCTGACTTGCTGGAGCCGTGCCCCTTTTCGATCTTCAGGAAGCGTGAGCACAGCATCGGCGTCATTGTGAACGAGATGAACATACTCATCAGGATCGCGAAGCCGACCGTGAAACCGAACGAATTGAAGAACCGGCCCACGCGTCCCTGCATGAACGCCACGGGCACGAAGATCACCAGCAGCGAGAGCGTTGTCGCGACTACTGCGGAGGCAATTTCGGACGTCGCCGTGCGGGCGGCTTCCATCGCCGAGCGACCGAACTCTTCCATGTGACGGAAGATGTTTTCATGCACGACGACCGCATCGTCGATCACGATGCCGATGGCCAGAATCAGCCCCAGCATCGTGATGTTGTTGAGCGTGAAATCCATGTAGGCCATGAACGCGAACGTCGGCGCCATGGACGTCGGGATGGCCAGCGTCGCGATGATGGTGGTTCGCCAGTCGCGAATGAACACCAGAATGGTGAGGCTCACCAGCACGGCCGCGAGCAGCAGGTGAAACTTTACTTCCTCAATCGAGGCTTCAATGAACCGCGACTGATCGCGGATCACGAACGTCTGAATGTCGGCCGGCAATTGAGGTGTCAGTTCATTGAGTCGCGCTTTCACTGCATGCACGACCTCGACCGTGTTCTTGCCGGACTGCTTCTGCACGATCAGGCTGACCGCGTTATCTCCATCCAGCCGGCTCATGCCGCGCGGTTCTTCCACGGCATCTTCGACTCGGCCAATGTCACGAATGCGAATCGGCTGCGAGTTCCGATTGGCCACGATGAGGTCCAGGAACTCGGCGGACGTTTCCAGACGCCCCATCGTGCGGAGAACGATCTCCTGCGAACCCTGATCAATGCGCCCGCCGGGTAGTTCCAGATTCTGGCGAATCAGTCCCTGCCGCACGTCTTCCGCTGAAAGCATGTAAGCCACGAGTTTGTCAGTATCGACATACACATTGATCGCCCGCTGGCGACCACCGACCAGTGTGACCGCACCAACTCCACCGACGGTTTCCAGTTCTTCCTTGATGGACTTGCGAGCGACTTCAGTGACCTCGCGAAAGTTGCGACGGCCAGAGACTGCAATTGTCATCACAGGCGCGGCGTCGATGTCAAACTTGTCGATCAGCGGGGCGTCGGTACCAACCGGCAGGCGACTGAGAATCGTCGAGACCTTGTCACGCACTTCCTGAGCGGCTGTGTCGCCGTCCTTCGCCAGGTCAAACTGCAGGACGACTTGTGAGTAACCTTCCTTCGTCGTCGAACGCAGCTCATCGATACCAGAGATGGTGTTGACGACTTCCTCGATGGCCTTCGTCACCGACGTTTCCATCTCTTCGACGCCCGCACCCTTCAGCGTGGTCGTGACCACGACCACCGGTAGATCGACGTTCGGAAACAGGTCGACGCCCAGTCGAGGATACGCAGCCAGTCCCAGCACGACCGGTGCTGTCACCAGCATCAGCGTGAAGATCGGTCGGCGAATACAGATTTCCCAGATACTCATCAGTGCCTCAATCAGACCGCAGGTCTTGCGTCAACGGTCTCACTTCAACGTTGTGGGTTTGGCAGCCACGGCGGGATTCGTGCGTACGGTGACTCGCGAGCCATTTGCCAGTCGCGACTGACCACTAGTCACGATCATGTCACCAGCCTGCAGTTGGCCTAGAGCCTCCACCCAGCCGGGACCATGAGCGCCCACCTGAATCTCAATTTCTTCGACATGCTCATCCCGCACGCGGAAGACTTTTGACACGCCCGCGAACCGCGTAACCGCTTCCAAAGGCACGGTGACCGCTTCATTCGCAGCGCCCACGATGACTTCTGCCTTCGCAAAACCGCCGTGTTTCAGGCGGTGGTCTTCGTTTTCAACCTGGATCTCGACATCGAATGAACGGCTCTGCGAATCCACGGTCGGGTTAATACGGGCGATCTTGCCGACGAAGATTTCCTGTGGATACGCCTCAACACGAATCTCCGCATCGAGTCCCTTCCGCACCTGCGAGAGGTAGCGTTCAGGCACCATGACGTGCAGTTTGAGAACGTCATCGACAACCAGTTCAAATACTGGCGTTGAGGGAAAAGCACGGACCATCTCGCCCACCGCAGCCATACGTTTGGCAACGACAAACTTCGCCATCTGATCGGGAGCATCCGCGCCCAATTGAGGCGCTTTAACCAACGTTTCCTGCAGTTTCTGTCTCGCCTGCGACAGCACCGCTTCGCGATGCCGCACCGTGGCCAAGGTTGTCCGCGCGTCGATGCGAGCCTGCCGCAACGATGCAATGGCGACCTGCTGATCGTTCTCGGCCTGATCGTAGGTCTGCTTCGCGGCAGCATTCGAACGCAGCAACGTGCGCTGACGCTCAAACTCGCGCCGCGAGTTTTCCATAACGAGACGTGCTCGCTCGACCGACGGCATCTGCTCGATATCAAACTCGCCTTCCGGAGGCTCCTTGAGGTCGAGTCGTGAGAGTTCTTGTTCGAGTGCTCGCTGTGATTCTTCAACGGCGAGTTGGTAGTCCGTGGGATCGAGTTTCAGCAGTGTAGTATTCGGAGAAACACGATCACCGACATCAACCAGCGTCGCAGTCACGCGTCCTTCGACCTTGGGCGTAACAACGATCCGTTCGAAGCCATGCAGGGTGCCGACTACGGCAACCCGACGCTGCACTGCTTTCGTCTCAGCCGTCGCGACACTGACCGAAACCGGTGGCACCGCTGAGGGCGATGCCACCGGCGTTGATTTGTCTGCGGTGTCACTCTTGCTGCATCCGGTGCTAATGAAGGCCAGTAGCAGGAGAGCAGCAACAGCGATGGATCGCGACGAGTCGTTCCTTGCCGAACCGCATTGAGGCACACCCGCGATCCTACTCGCACCCTGTCTCGCTCCCCTCGCCCCGGTATCC
>JAKFWA010000084.1 GCA_021732995.1 Planctomycetaceae bacterium
CTCTGAGCTGAGTGAAATCAGGAGGCAGGAGGTGCAATCACCCCTCACCCCCAGCCCCTCTCCCCGCAGCGCGGGGGGCAGGAAGCGAATGTGTTGTGAGCAGATTCCGCAGCTCAGGTCGGGCGCGGGACGCGTCCGACACGGTTAGCGAGGATCGCCGCCGCGGTTACCTTCGCGCGGACGATCGGGTTGAGGTCGGTCGCCCTGAGGCCGATCCGGCTGCGGACGGTCTCCTTCGGGACGGGCACCCTCGCGCGGTCGATCACCTTGCGGACGGTCGCCCTCCCGAGGCCGATCGCCACCGCGACCGAGTCCTCGCAGAGCCGCCGCGAATTCCGGCAACTCGATCACACCATTCTTGTTGGTGTCGATCTGAGAGACATTGTCCTTCAGACGAGCCGGCAGTTCGTCCATCGACAGCACGCCGTTCTGATTCTTGTCGAGTTCATCAAAACCTCGGCGCGCGGCTTCGATGCCATCGCCTTCGCGCGGTCCTCGTTCGCCTTCCGGACGACGAGGTTCACCCTCAGGCCGTCGACCCTCCTCGGGGCGGCGCGGCTCACCTTCCGGACGGCGACCATCGAACTGGCCGCGGCCATTGAACTCTCGCTCGCGGTTCTGCATATCGCGACGAGACATCGCTTCGATTTCGCTCTTGCTCGCGAAGCCATCCCGGTCCGTGTCAGCACGTTCCAGAATGTTCTGCATCCGCTCACCAAGTTCGTCCTTCGACAGCTTGCCGTCACCGTTCTTGTCCATCTCCATGAGTCGGCCGACCATGGATTCAACGGTTGGGCCACCGAAGAACGGGCCGCGTCCGTTCATTCCGCCGGGCCCACCAAAGCCTCCGGGACCACCAAAGTTCGGCCGCAGTTCCTCTTCGGTCAGCTTGCCGTCGTTGTTCTTGTCGAGCGTTTTCAGGGCGGCCGCTGCGTTGTCCAGTTCACGGGTTGAGATCACGCCATCGCCGTCGGCATCCAGAGCCGCCATCAGCGGGAACATTCGCATGAAGCCGCCTGGACCGCGATCGCCCGGGCCACCTGGGCCGGGACCACCGAACGGACCTCTGTCTCCTGGACCGCGATCGCCGCCGGGGGCTCGTTCTCCGGGACGGTCGCCACCGGGTCCGCGTTGATCTGGACGACGATCACCACCCGGAGCCGGGCCTCGGTCGCCACCTCGATCACCACCTTCAACGCGCGGAACACCACGGTCGCCGCCCGGGCCTCGGTCTGCACCTCGTTCAGGAGCAGGACGCTGGCCGTCGCGATCGCCTTCTCGAGGACGTTCACCGCGATCTTCACCGGCCGGACGTTGATCGCCGCCACGTTCGCGTTCGGGGGCTCGCTCACCGCGCGGTGGATCTTGAGCAACCGTCAATTGAGCCGCAGCCAGAGCGGCGACGACTGCAGCAGCCAGGCATGTGAAAGTCAGACGCACGATGAACTCCTTCGTCAGATCTGTTGACGAGACCAGCAGATAAGCTGATCACCCGACGAAGGGAGTACCGCAAACGGCAGCTCGCATTCCACAAAACTTCTGTGGAAATCTACAGGCGGTTTTCCGACGGCCGGCCGGGCGGCGCAGCACCGCCCGTCAGAATTGGTCACATTCTGACAAATTCATTTCTATTCTTTGCGGCGGCGGAAGAGGCCCAAGCAGCCAAAGGCAACCGTCGCGAAGCAACAGCTTCCCGAAAACCAGTCGCCAGTCCGGGCGTAGAAGCTCGTCCGGTTGTCGAGCGGCACGTCGGCGACTACGGCCGCGTTCAGCGACTTGTGCAGCCGGCCGGTCTTCACGTCCCGCATCGTCGTGCGAGCTTCTTTCGGGGACTGCGCATCGCCATCAATGAAGGCGACCGGTTCGACGATTACGCCGTCGCCATCAATGACTGCCGAAATGCCCGTGTTGACCGCTCGCACCAGCGGCGTGCGGCATTCCACCGCGCGGAACATCGACGTGATGAGATGCTGCTCGATCTCACTGGAGTTCTGGAACCAGCCGTCGTTGGTCAGGTTGACGAAGACGTCCACACCAGGCTGAGCGTTGCACTTCACGTCGCGCACCAGATGCGGAACTGTGTCTTCGAAGCAGATGATCGGGGCGAGGTTCCAGTCCTTGTAGCGGTACAGCTTGGCGGATTCACCCGCCGCGATACCGAAGTCTTCCGGCATGGGCGCGAGAAAGGACAGGAACGGGAAGGTTTCCTTCAAAGGGATGTATTCGCCGAAGATCACGCGGTGGCGTTTGTCATAGCGGCCTTCGAGTCCGCCTTGCGGTGTGAGGAAGACCGCCGAATTGTAGGACACCAGTTTCTCGCGCTGAGCCACCCACGACTGCAGGCCCACGAACACGGCCGCGTTCGCTCGCTGACTCATTTCCGTCAGCACGCCACGCACCGAGTTGTCTTTCCACGACTCTATCCACCTGGCGGAGTTGAGATTCGGGATCGACGGAGCGATCGAAATCAGTTCGGCATCGGTCAGGGCCTCATCCTTCATCATCAGCGGATAACGAAACATCGTTTCGGGCCAGACTACAATGTCGGCCTGCTTCTGCACGGCCAGGCCGGTGAGCGCGTCGTGCATGCGATAGATGTTGGGGGCTTCCTGCGGATCATGCTTCAACGATGTATTGAAATTGCCCTGAATCAGCGCCACGCGCGGACCGGTTTTGAAGTCAGCCTGCTGACGCCGCACAACTCCGTAGCCAAACGCCAAGGCCACGCAACTGACGGTGATCAACACGGGAGCCCAAGTCTGCACGCGACTAGGCGTTTGTGACGGTGCTGCGATGCCTTCCTTCGGCAGATGCTGGAATTCAGGCGGAACTTGAGCGACCGGCAGCAGGCCCAGCTTGTCGAGCCACGCTTCGGGCACCAATCCTGCGAGACATGCGGAACTCATCGCCAGCAGGAACGCGACGCCATACGCGCCGACCAGATCACTGATCTGGATAATTTCCGGCCACGAGTACTGGCTGTGACCCAGCATGTACCACGAAAAACCCGTCAACAGTCGCGAGCGAGCGTGCTCCAGGCCCGTCCACACGACCGGCACGGCAACCAGTAGGGGCACGCCCATGCGATGCACCGCCGCGCGCGACAGCCCGACGAACACCGGGAAGTAGAATCCGATATAGATCGAGAGCGCGAACCACGCCGGGTACATCGCGATGTCGCCGTAGCGCATCCACTGGAATGTCGCGAGCGACCAGACCAGACCCGCCGCGTACAGAATGCGGTACATGGCTCGCGTGGGACGCTCGGCCCGAATCAACAGGCACAGCGGCGTGATCGCCAGCCAGCCCAGCCAACCCCAGTCCAACGGCGTGAAGCAAGCCCAGAGCAGCAGCGCCGAAGCGAAAGACATGGCCCAGGCGCCGCGAGTCTTCAACGGGGCGGAACGAGCCTTCTCAACGATCTCCAGAACCGTTGGTTCATGATGACGCACTTTGGGGTGCACGGGAGAGTCGACAACGGGAGATGCAGGTTGGTTTGTCATTAACTCGATGGCCATAAGCTCCGTCCTTGGAGTTTGCACGCTGCGTGCGAATCGCTATTTGCCCCAACGTATTACGTCGATGGTCTCGTGTTCTGAATAATCACGTGGCAGTGCGGGAAACACGGCCATTCCATTGGCATCCACTGTCGATTGCAGGTCCGATGAACCGTGCCAGTTCATCAACCGCACGGTCTGTTCGCCACCGCTCACATCCAAGGCTGCGGGAAAGAAAGTCTCGCGGTCGTCCTTGTGCCGATGTGCATGCAGCAGCTTCGCTTTCGTCCGCGTCGGTTCCGCACGCTCAACGCCCATGAATCGCCGCAGGGCCGTGCGAACAAAAAGCTCAAAGCAGACCATACTGCTGACGGGATTTCCGGGCAATCCGAACACGAGACACGGGCGTTCCGCTCGCCTCAAAACGCCAAACCAGAGCGGCTTGCCCGGTTTCACGTTGACCTGATGAAACACCTTTTCAACGCCCGCATGGGCCAGTTCCGAGGGCACCAGATCCAGCACGCCTGCCGACACGCCGCCTGACAGCAGCAAGAAGTCTGATTCCAGCCCGCGCAGAATGCGTTCACGCAGGTGCTGGCGATCATCGCGAGCGATGCCCAGCGGACGGGGAAGCGCGCCAGCTTCGCGGATCTGAGCTACCAGCATTGTCTCATTGGAATTCCGGATCTGCCCCGGTCCGAGTGGTTCTGCGATGCCAACCAGTTCATCGCCAGTTGCCAGAACGGCCACTTCCGGAAGTCGAGCTACTGCAACGCGACTGGCCCCCATCTCTGCGAGAGCAGCCAGTTCCTGAGCCCGCAGCATGCGACCTGCGGGCAGTACCTGAGACCCGGCGCGAAACGTGGCCCCTCGCCGCAAGACGTTCTGCTCCGGTCGTGCAGCGGCGGCCCGGATGTGAACTCGCTGTCCATTGGAGTTGTTCGGAAGCAGTTCCGTGTCTTCAACTTTGATGACGGCATCGACTCCACTGGGAATCGGTGCCCCGGTCATGATGCGCGTCGCCTGCCCTGCGGCAACGGTCTTCTGCGGGACGGCACCGGCGGTGACTTCTTCGATGACCTCAAACTCGCGAATGCCGCTATTTAAGTCCGCTGAGCGAATCGCGTAGCCGTCCATCAACGCCTTGTCGAAGGGCGGAGAATCCATTTCCCCAACGATCGATGAGGCAAGCGTCAAGCCCCAGCATTCGTGGAGATCACGTGTTTGCGCGGTTACGCCAACTACTGCATCTTTGACCTGTTGGATCGCCTCGGAAACTGACAACATGCGCACCTGCCTCAACCACGAAAGAGAAGGTTCTATTCATTCAAACTTAAGTTTGTGTGAGTTTATGGACTGGATTGGCCGTCCAGTTTACCGCAATTGCACATCTAGCTCAAAAAGGTCGGTGCCATGGCTTTCCACGCACGTTCTCGACGAGCCTTTACGCTCATCGAGCTGCTTGTCGTCATCGCAATTATCGCAGTGCTGGTGGCGCTCCTGCTGCCTGCCGTGCAACAAGCACGTGAAGCTGCGCGGCGTTCGGCGTGCAAGAACAACCTCAAGCAGATCGGGCTGGCGATTCAGAACTATGAGGAGACTCACGGCTGCTTCCCGCCAGGCTATATCTCCAATCGTGGCGGCGTATCCACCTCGACAACCTGGTGTACGGCTTCTGGCACGGGTGGATCGCTGCAGTATGCGCCGTTCCTGGCCTTGATCCTGCCGCAGATGGAAATGCAAACCCTCTACGACACATTGAACTTCAATGTTCCGTGGCAAGACGCCAGCAACCAGATGGCGACACCCAATAGCACGCTGATCAGGCTGGTGGCTGCGTTTCAATGTCCGTCCGACAAGGACACGAGCGCAAATCCTCTCTACAACAGTTACTTCGGCGTCTCCGGCGGAGGCACCGCGCCCGATTGCAGCAGCAGCGGCTGCAGCCCCGCTGGGGAACGAGCGTTCTATGTGACTGGCATTCTCTACGCCGGATCGAGGACCAAGATCCGCGATGTTACGGACGGCGTGAGCAACGTGTTCTTGCTCGGCGAGTCGCGTTACACGGACGCCGCCTGGGGAGCGAGCGCCAAGCAAGATAGTTGCGCGTTGGCTCGAAACATCGCCGGAGCCCAGGAACCCATCAACTTGTTCCCCGGACGCGGACTGCATTCGACGCGCGGGTTCAGCAGCTTTCACACTGGCGGAGCTCACTTCGCTCTGGCGGATGGGGCGACTCGATTCATCAGCGAGAACATTGATCTGGCCGCCTATCGACAGTTGGGACGTCGCGAAGACGGATTTCCAAATGGAGGTGTGCCAGAATGAGTTCTGTTCACGCCGTTGGTCGCTGGATATCCGGTCTTGCTCTTGTCGGTCTTCTCTCTGGCTGCGGACAGGATACCGGCCCTCAGAGATATGAGGTTTCCGGCACGGTAACCTACGAAGGCAAGCCGGTCTTGAAGGGCTTCGTCTACTTCTCGCCCGACACTGAGCAAAACAACAAGGGGCCCGGTGGTGGCGCTGCCATCGACCAGGGAAAGTTCAAGACCGAACCCGGCAAGGGAATTGTTGGCGGGCCGCACGTTATTCGCGTCGTGGGCTACGATGGCGTGGCTGCTGTCGTGGAGGGAGAACAACTGACCGATGGTAAACCGCTTTTCACTCCCTACTTCGCGAATTTTGATTTCCCGAAAAATGCCTACGTAATGGATATCATAGTGCCTCAAGGGGGCGGCAAGTTTTCCGAATCAGTTGCAACGCCAGGGGCAGGACCGTCGACCGGTCCATAACGAGTCGCAAACTCGCTGTAGCTCGTTTGTTCAACCAGAGGCTTGAGACACCTGCCCTGCGGCGGTGTCTCGCCCGGTTGATCTCGGGTCTCACCATCGGCCAGTGCGCGGATGAACGCGCGCTTGGAGAAGGTCGTCTCGTCGTGCTTCCGACGCGAACGCGCTCCTCAACGCCAACCGGGACGTTCCTTTGAAGGCGACACCCGACCGCAGGTCGTGGCGCGTTTCCGCCGGTTCACAAAAACGTTTTCTCGAGTCAGCAGCGCATCCGACCGGACTCAGTCTTGAACAGCGTTCGTTTCATCCAGTTGACGTTGTGTATCGAACGCTTGGCGCCAAGGTCGGCCGAGCTCGAAAAATGCCGCAAACGCCGACGAATTCACCTCGCCACCGGGTTGGGATGGCGGGTTAGATCTACGGGTCGCGACTCTCGGCGACATGAAAGTTTGCGTCAGTTTTTCACAGCGTCGCAGATATTCGGACTCCTCGGGAACGCGCTGGCCGGAGGCACACTCAGAAGTGCTTCTGGATCGTTCTGTGGAACAGGTCGTGCGACGGCATCGCTCGCTGGAGGGGCGAGTCGCGCGCCGAGTTCCACTGACTCCGTCGTCGAGTAAACACCAATTCCACTTAGATCGTTACAAGCACAGCTATGAATTATTTCCCCTGGCTCGAACGTCTGACTCAACGAATTGCGGCCTCTGCTCAACAGGCAAAGCTGACCCGACGAAAACTGCGGACCACCGCGCGGAGCGAGGGACTTGAATCACGGCTCGTGCTGGCGGCTCCGACGCTGCAGACGCTGAGCAACGTGACCTTGCTGCAGAGCTCGCCGTTGATGATCTCGCTCGACGGAGCGGACGCAGATGGCCAGAAGCTGACCTACGAAATCTCCAGCACCAATCCCAATGTCACGGGCACGGTACATCAGAATCAGTCGGCGAAGTTCACCGTCGCCAACTATGGCACGATGACCTTCCAACTGCTGGAAGATCTGGTTCCGCGCGCGACCGAGCAGTTCATCGGCCTGGCTCAATCTCAGTTCTATGACGGGACGGTGATCCACAGGGTTGATGGCGAGAACCTCTTCGGCGGCGACAACGGCGGCAATCCAGTGGGCAGTAAGAACGAATCCTCGTTCGGATTCTTTGACGATCAGTTCAATGTGGATCTGCAGCACAACCGTAAGGGAATCCTGAGCTTCGAGAAACTGCCACCGCCCACACCCAATCCTCCCGACAATCCGGACGACCGCAACGACGCACAATTCCTCATCACCGGTGCGGCAACTCGAGAATTTGACTTCTCCAGGACCATGTTCGGCGTGCTGGTGGAGGGTGATGCGGTTCGCGATGCCATGACCGATGCACCCCGGAACGGCAGCCCGCGACCTGAGCCAGACGTCGTTATCAGCAGCGTTCAGATCGTCGATGATCATGAGAACGGCGTGCTGCTGTTGAAGGCGGCTCCCGGAGTGACGAGTGGCACATCCACGATCACGGTTACTGTGCGCGACTCCGGTGGCGTCACGGCCCAGCAATCATTCACGGTCACAATCCAGGCGGACACTGTGAACTCGGCGCCGTTCCTGCTCGCTCCCCCGGCACAGGTCCGTACTCTGGTCAACCTGCCGACGTCATTCAAACTCGACGCGGTGGATGTCGAGGGCGATCCCATTGCGTTCCAGGATGAAGACCGACTCAGAGAGTTGGGAGTCAATATACTCCCTGATGCTCCTGCGAATCTGGACTACTCAATTAATGAAGATACCGGCCAGGTGACTGTCGTACCGACGAATGGACTGACAGGCACTTTCGGTATCACTGCGGCGACTGGAGCAACGACGGCAGCGCTGGACTATCAGGTCCTGCCGATTGAGATCGTCAGCAAAGCCGCTCAGCTGACCGTCAATGTCGCCGATCATCCCATGGGCGGTCAGATTAACGATGGCAAGGCCGACACGATTCGCATCGTGCGTGCAGGAACTCAGTTGCGCGTGCTGATCAACAATACGTTGACCGCCGTCGCGGAAGACCAGTCGGTATCACAGATTATCATTAATGGATCGAGCGATGACGATACGCTGATTGTTGATATTTCCGAGGGGCCAGTCATGCCCACGGGGGGACTGGTATTTAACGCCGGAGGCCAGACGACTACCGGAGATTCGCTGCAGTTGAATGCACCCAACGGTGCCCCGCCGACAACAATTACTCACAGTTATACCAGCGCCACAAACGGAAAAATTGAACTGGATGCTGTCCCGGTGGCATTCACGGGCCTGGACTCCGTTACTGACAATTATACCGCCACGAACCGTGTCTTTAATTTCGGATCGAACAACAACGTACTCGTCGTGGGCGATGATGGCGTAGCGAGCAACGGGATCTCGAAGATTACGACGTCGGGCTCAGCCCCGGCCATTACGTTTAAGGGGCCGAGTGGCAGCTTCACACTGGACGCGGGCGGTGGAGCTGACTCCATCACGATCGCCGCTCTGGATACCGGCGAGAAAGCCATGACGCTGCTCGGCGGTGCAGGCAATGACACCATCAGCGCAGGCAACCTGAACGACTCTATTTTCGGCGGTGACGACAACGACCTGCTGGTCGGTTTCGGCGGCAACGACTCCGTCTATGGCGGCAGCGGTAATGACACGCTCTACGGGGCGAGCGGCTCAGACTTGCTGCAGGGCGAAGCCGGCAACGACCTCGTAGACGGTCAAGGTGCCTCGCTGGACTCGGTTGGCGGCGGCTTGGGTAACGACACCGTTAAGGGCGGAGCTGGCGGCGACGTGCTCTTTGAGACAGGCGACGTCGCTGTGATCACCTTCACGGCCAGCGTTCCTGTCAATGGTGTTGTCACCGCCACGATGTCAGGACTTGGTACGGATTCTGTCGACGGCATTGAGGCGTTGAACTTCACCGGCGGCGATGCCGCCAACAAGATCGATGTCACAGGCTTCAACGCCGCCACCACGATCTACGGCGGTGGTGGTAACGATACCGTGCTGGGCGGTCCGCTCGCGGACGTCGTTCTGGGGCTGGACGGTGACGACTCCATTGTTGGCAACGGTGGTACGGACTTCCTGTACGGCGCGGCGGGCAAAGATTTTCTCGACGGCGGTGATGCAAATGATCGCCTGTTCGGCCAAGGCGGTTCAGGCGACGTGCTGGTTGGGGGGCTGGGCAATGACACACTGGACGGTGGCGCGGGTACGGACACCGTCGTGGAAATCGGCAACGTCAACTTCGTGCTGACCAACACCAAGCTGACCGGTATGGGAACCGATGCGCTGTTCGGTATTGAGCGAGCAGGCCTGACGGGTGGTGCTGGCAACAACACGATTGATGCGTCGGCGTTCTTCTTTGCGGGCGTTTCCGATGCGACGCTCAATGGCGGCGAGGGTAACGACTCGCTGATCGGAGCCGCAGGGTTTGCACTGCTCAACGGCGACGCCGGTAATGACACACTCGTCGGCAACACCGGCAACGATCAACTGAATGGCGGGGCGGGCGGCGATTCACTCAACGGCGGCGTGGGCAACGACTCGCTGCGCGGTGGTGATGATTCCGGAGACGTCCTGCAAGGCGGCGCCGGTAATGACCTGCTGGATGGCGGCGCGGGTGACGACACGATTTTCGAAACGGTCACGGGCACCTCGATCCTGACAAACACCTCACTGACTGGTAATGGCACCGACACGGTGACGGGCGTGGAAGCGGCCAATCTCGTGGGCTCCAACGCGGCCGAGACCATTGATGCCAGTGCCTTCACCGTGACCGGGGCACGCGTCACCCTGCAGGGTGCTCCCGGCAATGACACGCTGATCGGTACCAGCGGCAACGACCTGTTCGTGGGCGGCACTGGCAACGACATCGTCAAGGCTGGTGCCGGCAACGACACGCTCGATGGCGGCTTCGGCAACGATGGTCTCAGCGGTGCGTCGGGCAACGATTCGATCCTCGGCGGCGACAACGACGACACCATCTACGGCGGCTCTGGCAACGACACGGTGCGAGGCGGCAATGGCAATGACACTGTCATCGGCGGTGCCGGCGTGGATAGCGTCGAGGGCAACGACGGCACGGACAAGATTGCTGGCGGCAGCGGTAACGGTTCCGCTCAGCAAGGCGACGTGGTGACGGATCTCGCCGGTCAGATCGATGAGAACTTCAAGATCCTGCCGACACCGTCGTGGGTGGAAGAGGTCTAACGAGGCTTCGCCTCGGACCGACAAGTTGTAGGGTGGGACAAGCGATCGCTACTCCTCGGTGGGCCTGCGTATTCGACAACAGCTTGGCTCGACGGCCTGTGTCCGCGGACAACAGGGCTCGATCGCGCCGGCCCACCACATGACGGCCTCGAATGCTGGTCCCACCCTTCAACTGATGTGGTGTCAGAGGCGGGACCGCTCCCGCGTTCGCGCTGCGCGTCGTTTCCTGCTGAGTTCAGAACAACTAAGTTGCGGCTGATGTATCGCTCGCATTTGCCGCGACGAGTCTGGTTGTCTGTCTGAATCCAGTAAGGAGCACGTAATGACCGAACCGCGAACTTCATCCCCCGAGTCCGCATCGCAGAGTTCAGTTCGCCTGGGCCGCCGATCATTCCTCGCCACCGCTGCGGCCAGCGTCGCTGCGACCGCGATGGCTCGCGATTACGCTCAACCTACGCGTTATCCAGACCCGGATATCGTGGCTCTGGATAAGCGGTTCAAGAAGTACGGGCTCGGCAACACGCCGATTCAACGGCTCTATCATTCTCCCGACATGCTGTGGGCCGAAGGCCCCGCCTGGAACGGCGTCGGCCGCTACTTGCTGTGGAGTGACATCCCCAACAACGTGCAGTTGCGCTGGCTCGAAGAAGATGGTCACGTCAGCGTCTTCCGCAACCCGGCTGGTAACAGCAACGGCAACACGTTCGACTTCCAGGGGCGACAGATTTCGTTCCAGCACGGAACTCGCAAGGTCGTCCGCTACGAATATGACGGATCAGTGACGACGCTGGCTGCTGAGTACAACGGCAAGTCACTCAACGCTCCGAATGACGGGGTCGTCCATCCGAACGGAGATATCTGGTTCACGGATCCCGGCTACGGAGCCCTGATGAACTATGAAGGTCTCGACGCCAAGAACGGGTCAAAGCAGCCCTACCAGAAGGAAGCGATCTACCGCATCGACGGCAAGACCGGCAAAGTGAATCAGGTCTCGGATGAGATCTTCAAGCCGAACGGCATCTGCTTCTCACCGGATTACAAGAAGGTCTATGTCGCTGACACCGGCGCTTCGCACTACGACAACGCGCCGAAGAATATCAAGGTGTGGGATGTCGTGGACGAGAAGACGCTGAAGAACGGCAAAGAGTACGCGTCGATGAACCTTGAGATGAAAGGCGAAGACGGCAAGCCCGTCGTGAAGGCAGGTTTCGCGGACGGCATTCGAGCGGACGTCGACGGCAACGTCTGGGCCAGCGCCGGCTGGGTCGGTGCAGGTTACGACGGCGTGCACATCTTCTCTCCGGAAGGTGAGCGCATCGGCCAGATTCTGCTGCCCGAGATTTGCTCGAACGTGTGCTTCGGCGGATCGAAGCGCAATCGCCTCTTCATGACCGGCAGCACGTCGCTCTACGCGTGCTATGTCGAAACCAAGGGCGCACACATCACTTGATCAGCCGCCAGCAACGCGTGGGAATGGCCGCGAGCACAGCTCTCAAATGCAAAGAGCCCGGATGTCACATCCGGGCTCTTTTTATTGCTTACCGACATCCATCAGGCGGTCAGGCGGCCTTAATGAATGAGCACCACAATTACTGCAAACGCTTCTCGGCGAAGTCCGAGATCTTCATGCCACCGAAACGCAAGGTGCCTTCGTGCAGCGTCGTGCGACCGATGACCTCTTTGTCCTTACGTTCAAGCTTCATGTGAATGATGCCGTCACCGGGCTTGAAGGCCTCGACGGCGGTCTTCAACAGTTCTTCCTTTGTCTTGCGCATCTTTTTGTCTTCTTCTGACAGCTTGGTCAGATCGACTTGCACGCGCTCACGACGGTCCAGCAGGAACTGCATCAGCGGGCCCAGATTGATCCAGGCGTCGATGAAGACTCCGTCATTGGTCTTCTCGGCTGAGCCAGACTTCGCGGCGGCGTCCTTCAGGCGAGCGGCCGCGCCTTCACCGGCGGCGTACCAGATCGCGGTCTTGGTCGTGCCGACAACCAGCAGGGACTCCGGACCGAACATGTGCGAGAAGTCTTTGTCCTGCCGCTGAGGAATCTTGACGGTGTGGATGACCAGATCACCGACCGTTTCGGCGTTCAGGGCAACTTCCCATTCGGCCCCCTTCAGCGATTCCAGAATGGGCAGCACAGCGGCACCATCAGGTACACGCACGGCTCCGACCATCGTGTGCATGTCGGTAGGTTTCTCGACCTGCACGAAGCCATCGAAGATGCCGCCTTCGATACCCGAGCTAATCAGGTCGATGAGTTGAGTCGTCGCCTTCTCGTAGCTGGCCTTGTGCTCCGCCTTGATCGTTTCCGACTTTGGAATGCGGGCCAGTGCCTGCTTCTTCACAACTTCCAGAAACGCCTTCCCGTGAGCGATGCGCATCGGGTCGATTGCATGATTGACCCGGCCGAGGAACGTCGTCTTCTCAGTCTTCGCGTAGCCACCAAACTGGCTCGGCTCGGCGGAGAGTGACGCAATGCTCTTCTCAAGATCCGTTCCCGCCAAGGCCGTCAGCGACAGATCCAGGCGGGCTTCTTTCTTCTCCGTATCGAGTGTCCAGCCGAGGACCAGCTTTTCACTGTCCAGATAGAATCGCTCACCTTCGTCGAGCTGTTGCTGATGAGACAGCTTGCGCAACTCGAATTCGTATTCGTCCTCGTCCGGCAGACGCTTGATCGTAGCCATGGCCTCGGCGCGAGCGTCCTGGAAGGCCTTCTTGCGAGTGTCACGACCGGCTGCAGTGTTGGTCACCAGGCCGCCCATGTCGTAACCGGCCGTCATCAGTGGGGCGATGGCGACGGTTGGCAGAGGCAGTCCCGCAGGCACGTTCTCTTTTTTGCTGGCCAGCACCGACCAGCCCTTCAGATCACGCTGATATCCGCCACCGCCCGGCCAACCCGGACCTTTCCACTCCCAGTAGTCGGCCGACAGCTTGCGCGGCGGCTTGCCGACGTTGGCCTGAACGTTGTCTCGGAAGGGCTTGTCTTGCCCCTTGGCGATCGGGAACCACATGCGGTAATCGCGGTTGGCTCCGAGAACGATGTCCACTCGCATGGGCAGAGCGGGATCAATACCGCCCACAAACACGTCCAGCAGATCGTTCAGAGCTTTCCAACTGTTCGCCCCTTTGGGAGCCAGATTGACGACCCACTTCAGGTCCTCTTTCAGCCGGTCGACGCCTGACTGGACCGCAATGATGCTGTCCTGCGGAGCGGGTTGTTGAGCGACCGAGGTTCGCAACGATGAAAAACTCGCGACGACTGCCGCGGAGAGAATGATCAAACGACGCACAGGATGCTCCTTCGATAGATGCAAGGCGCTCAAACCGAGGCTCGGGACGTCCAAATCTACTAGCGATGCATTACGACTCAAAGATGGATCTACGCTGACCGCAGCCCGCGCAGTTTAACCCCCTTTGTGTCGGCGGTCTGGCTTCCCAGCTTAATAACTTGCCTCAGACTTCCACACCAGAGTCTCTCAACCGATAGCGCCGCAATTGGGTATCCGAAACAGTCCTCAAGGTTTTACACCTTCAGCAACTGTTTCCACGTGTCATCCGTGAAGACAAACGGTGTCCTTGGCAGGCGTTCGAGGCTGAAATCCGCCAGTAACTCCTGCGGAGTCACCGCGGCGGGGGTGCGCCTCAAGCCGCACGAATGCGCCAACACGCCCACCAGATTCGCACTGGGCACTCCCGCATCTCGCAACACCGAGATACGGGTGTCCCCATGTCGCTTGGCCAGCCGTCTTCCGTCCGGCCCGACAACAAGAGGTACATGAGCAAATTGAGGGGCTTCCCAGCCGAAAAAATCGTAGAGCTCCAACTGCCGAAACGCACTTGATATAAGATCATCGCCTCTAAGGACTTCCGTCACTCCCATCAGATGATCGTCCACCACGACCGCCAACTGATAAGACGGCGTTCCATCGGCCTTGGCGATCACGAAATCGCCTAACTCACTATTTACGTCACAGTTACGAGTTCCAGCGACGGCATCCGTCAGCAGCCAGTTTTTGTCCGACATGCGGAACCGCCAGCAAAAGGATTGACCGGCAAGGGTTTCCGCGTCTGCGGCCGTGCGGTGCGCACAGGTTCCCGGATAGGTCGGCCCCTCCTGCGAAGCATGCGGCGCACTGGCGGCAGCCAACACATCTGAACGCGAACACGTACAACAATAGACCCGTTCGGATATCCGCAACTGGTCAAACGCCGACCGGTAGAGGCATATTCTTTCCGTTTGCTGATAACTAATCTCGCAACCGGGTTGATTTGGACCCTCATCCCAGTCAAGACCTAGCCATTTCAGATCATCGATGGCTTGTTGGACCGCCCAAGCCTTCACACGCGGTGAATCGAGGTCTTCGATCCGCAGGATCACTCGCCCACCGCGCGACCTAATTGAAAGCCACGCAAGCAGATACGTTCGTGCGTTGCCGACGTGCTGAGCTCCCGTTGGAGACGGTGCCAGGCGACCTACAGGTGTTTTTGAGAGACTCATCCGAGACGCTGTTTAGAGGTGAAGAGTCATTTTCGGTTGCGGGTCTCAGCACAAAAGTGCCTTTCTCTCGCAAAACGAGGAAACGGCCCTGAATTTGTTAACGTTTTAGTCCGCCCGAGGCATTCATACGGGTACTCGTGATTTACAAATCTCGGTTTTTCAAGGAGGGGGAATCGTGCTCGTACTATCCAGGAAGAAGCATCAGACGATCCGGATTGGCGACGAAGTGGTCATCAAGATCATCGAAGTGAAGGGTGGCACTGTCAGAATTGGCATCGAAGCCCCCGAAGACGTCGGCATTCTGCGCGGCGAACTGATCCCGGGTGTTGAAGCCCGCGTCGAGTCCAAGAAGATCGAAGACGTTCCGTGCTTGCGGCTGAAGCTGGTTTGAGTTTCGGCTGCGATCTATTGCACGGCACCGAACGCGAGCGTTTGGAGGTCGCGTCGCATATCGGACGCGTCCCCGTTACGGAGACCTTGCCGCTGGATCAACAGGATCACAAACAGATTCTGGTCGGGATCGATCCAGCCCTGAGTCCCAAACGCGCCACCGTGGCCGTAAGACCCCGGTGACAGCATCGCGGTGACGTCTTTGGGTTCCTTCACGATGGCCCATCCGTAGCCAAATCCACTGCCCGGCACAAAGCCGGCGGTTAGATCTCCGGTGTGGATGGTCGTCATCGCAGAGACGGAACGTTCAGAGACCAGTTGTCGTCCCTGCCACTGCCCGCGTTGCAGCATCATTTGATACAGCTTCGCGAGGTCGGTCGCTGTGGAATACAGCCCGCCGGCCGGAATGGGGTGCTTCGCCCCCTCTGGCATGCTGAGGATGTGATTCTGAGCTGGAGTCAGGTGCCCGTCTTTCTGCTGGTACACCACCACAATCCGGGACTTCTTCGGCTCGGGTGGAAAGACGTGGGTGTCGGACATACCGAGCGGCTCGAAGAAGCGTTTGGTCAGGAAGCTCTCGTAGCTCTGGCCGGATACGACTTCGATGACGCGGCCTAGCGTGTCGATGCCCGCGTTACAGTAAGACCACTTGGAACCAGGCTCAAAATCCAGCGGCTGCTGAGACGAAACCAGCACGCCTTCCGCCAAGGTCAGTTGGCGGCGCACATACAGATCAGCCAGCCCTTGAGGGAATCCGCTGGGCAAGCCCGATGTGTGTGTCAGCAGATCCTTGAGCGTGATCGGGCGTGCGGGCTTCTTCAGCACAACCTGCTCGGGAGAGCGACTCGCGACCAGCATCTGTCCCTTGAACTCGGGCAGATATTTCTCGACCGGGTCATCTACTGACAGTTTGCCATCATCGACGAGGGCCATGATGCCCAGCGCTGTGATCGGCTTCGTCATGGACGCAATGCGGAACAGCGAATCCTTCTGCATCGGTTGTTGATGCTCGATGTCGCGCTGTCCGACGGCCTCGAGGTGCAGAATCTGATCGCGCCGGCCAACGAGTGTCACCGCGCCGGAGATCTCGTGCGCTTCCACGTGCTTCTGCATGCGGGCTTTGATCTCAGCCAGTTTCGCCGCGTCAACTCGATCAGCCGCGGCGGCAACAGATCCAATGAGCGCGCCGACGCACAACAGCGCGGTCATGTACGCCAGCCGAAACGCAGAGCGCGACATCACAGCATCCTTCCTCAAGAGAACTGGAAGACGACGCAGGCCGGACGATCTCGCCCGACAGTCGGACCGGATTGTCCGACCTACTTTCCTGATGGACCGCTCGTCTTCAGAGTGCGCAGTTTTCTATCTTGAGGAAACAGTTCTTGCACTGCAGTCACAATGGGCGTGCGGATTTTCGTCAGGTTCGCCGTGCCCAAATTGTCGTTGCCGCTGAGCACGATCAGCTTGTCGCAGTCGAAGCACAGCAGCACGTCGACTTCCTGATCGTCACGATAGAAAGCCAGCTTCACGTCGTAGTCAGCCTCGCACGCGCGCCAGGCGATCCGAGACAGTTCAGATGACGTCAGCGCGGCTGAGAACTGCTGGCAAATCTTCTCGGGAATCACGAACAAGCAGGGCTCGGCGCGGTAATCCTGTCCCGCTTGTGGGTCGTCCTCGAAACGTACCAGCCGAAAAGCTTCCATTCGGGAGGGAGACTTCAGCGGAGCCAGCCGTTCTTCGTTGCCTCCGAAGAGCCGCACATAAGCGGGAACGTTCGGGCGCGGACGCGACATCTTCAGCCAGGCACCGAATGCCAGACTGCCAATCATGACCGCCAGGCCCAAAAGAACTCTGAGCGACGTGCCGATCTGCTGCCTCAAGTTCTCGCGTCGGCTTCTGGAGTCCATAATGAAACCAGTTCTCCGCGCGTTGTCCCGTTGAGGTCGCTCCACAAATCAATCGGCAGCCGCAATTCGGCCAGCGCCGCGGTGGGAAAGTCACTGATCTGTCGGCCGAATGTATAGACGAAATCTCCAAATCCCGGATTGTGCCCGACAATCAGGGCCAAGTCGGCATCCGGCGGCAGCGATTGCACCACTTGTACGATGTCGTGTACTCCGGCTTCGTAGAGATCTTCGGTCAGAGTCGGCTCCAGCGTTAAGTTGCACGCCTCCAGCACCCGTTTGGCGGTCTTGCGAGTGCGCCGGGCATTCGAAGCGATCACGGCCTGCGGAATCTGTCCGCGTTCGACGAGCACCTGACCAACACGCTCGGCGTCCTGCTTGCCGCGTTTGGCCAAATCGCGGTCGAAGTCGAGCTGCCCCGGTTCGGCCTGCTCGGCCTTGGCATGTCTCAGCACCAGCAATGTTTTCATAAGACGTTCAACCGCCCGCTAAAATAACTGTCCCTGCCCCGCCCCGCGTGAATCTGGCGGAGTGATTCCCAGATGCTGCAGGCCTTCGGCGGTGAGCACCCGCCCGCGCGGCGTGCGCTGAATGAAACCCAGCCGCAGCAAGAACGGTTCCACTTCGTCTTCGAGCGTATCCGGCGGCAGGTTCAAACTGTGCGAGATCGACTGCAAACCAGCGGGTCCGCCAGCGAAGATGCGGAGCAGCGTCGTCATGTACTTGCGGTCCTGCTCGTCGAGTCCCGCTTCGTCGACTTCCTGCATCCGCAGAGCGTCGCGCGCGACATCAACCGTGATGTGCCCCTTCGCCTTTACGGTCGCGAAGTCACGCACCCAGTGCAGCAAGTTATTCGCAATGCGTGGAGTAGCTCGCGCACGCCGTGCAAGTTCAAACGCGGCTGCGGGTTCGATCTCCGTCCTCAGTTTGCGTGCGTTGCGCGTAACAATCTCGGTCAGATCTTCGACCGAGTAAAAATCCAGGTGCAGCCGATTGACGAAGCGGTCTCGCAGGGGCGCGCTGAGCATCCCGCTGCGCGTCGTCGCGCCGATGACCGTGAACGGCTCCAGCGGCATGTTGATCGTGCGGGCGCTCAATCCTTCACCCAGTGTGATGTCGACTCGAAAGTCTTCCATCACCGGGTAGATGAATTCTTCGACGGTCGCAGGCATGCGATGAATTTCGTCGATGAACAGGATCGAGCCGCGGCTGCCGTTCGTCAGGTACGGCAGCAAATCTTTCGGCGCGGTCAGGACGGGGCCAGATGTGATCTGTACCTCAACGCCCAGTTCCTTCGGCAGCACGGTGGCGAACGTCGTCTTGCCCAGCCCCGGCGGCCCATCGAGCAGCAAATGGCCGAGCGGGTCCTTGCGCAGTCGCGCGGCGTCGATCAGGATCTGCAGGCGTTCGACGACTTTGCGTTGCCCGACGACATCCGCGAGCCGCTGCGGCCGCAATTGTTCGTCGAGGTTTTCGTCCTTCAGGTTGATGCTGTCAGGCGGAGGCAGTGGCGCGGAAAATGGACGCTCGACGTCATCATCATCGCCGCCGCCGTCATCACCGCGAATCACCGTCTGCCGACCCATCAAGACTCCTTCAAGCTCGTGGCCCGGACGCCTCGTCCTGGCTGCAGAATGCTTACGCTTCGTTCCCGATCTCGGCCGCGAGTTCTTCAGACATACTCAAATTCGCGGTCACGCTCTGAATGTCGTCGTTGTCTTCCAGTGCTTCAATGAGCTTCAGGACGGCACGAGTCCCATCACCGTCCAGCGAGACCTGCTGCGTCGCGATGCGAGTCACTTCCGCGAGTTCCGTCGGAATCTGAGCCGTCGTCAACGCTTCGTTGACTTCCTGAAAGACGTCCGGCCGACAGGTGACTTCGAACTTGTCGCCTTCCTGAGTCACATCGTCCGCACCGGCTTCCAGAGCAACTTCAAACAGCTTGTCTTCGGCGACATTCGCAACAGGCACGACGAACAAACCTTTGCGTTCGAACATCCAGGCCACGCAACCGGTCGCTCCCAGATTGCCGCCGTGAACTTCGAAGATCTTGCGGACTTCACCGGCGGTGCGATTGCGATTGTCGGTCAGGATGTCGCAGAGCATGGCAACGCCGTTCGGGCCGTAGCCTTCATAGACGACTTCATCGAAATCCTCACCGCCGCTTTCACCGCCGCCTTTCTTCACTGCGCGGTCGATGTTTTCCTTCGGCATGCTGTTCTTTTTGGCCTTTTCGATCGCATACCGCAGCGCGAGGTTCGTGGACGTATCGGTCCCTCCCCGGCGGGCAGCCACAATGATCAGGCGGCTCAACTTGCCGAACAGCTTGCCTCTCTTCTTATCCGCGGCGCCCTTCTTGATCGCGATGTTCGCCCAGTGGGAATGTCCTGCCATAGATGCTTCTCAAGGAGTCAGTAGTCAATAAATCAAGGCGGTCGCGCACTCGCGCGGTCATGCCGAGTCCGCCTGAGAAATGATAGTGAATCGCCCAGCCAAAGACCTACCGTCGAGAAGCGAACATCGCCGACCGGCCCAAACAGGATCCCAACCGGTTACTTGGCTTCCACTTTGTGAAGCTGCAGCTTCTCTTCGATCTTCTTGATGAGTTTTTCGTCCGGGTAGGTGTCACCCTTGGCCCCCTTAAGGGCGCGTTCCCAAGACTCGCGAGCAGGGCCAACTTGCTTGAGTTGCAACTGCACGTCGCCGAGATGGTCCCAGATGGTGGAATCAGCTTCGCGGTCCTGCTGAGTGGCCTGCTGCAGCCACTTCAGGGCTTCATCATGCTTGCCCAGCTTGAACAACACCCAGCCGAGACTGTCGAGATAAGCCGTGTTCTTCGGCTCGGCTTTGACAGCCTTCTCGATCATCTCTTTGGCTTTCTCAAGGTTCTTGCCTTGATCGGCATAGAGGTACCCCAAGTCGTTGTTCACGCCCGGATCATCCGGAGTGTCCACGAGGAACTTTTCGAGGATCTCTTCGCCCTTCTTGGTGTCGCCCAGTTGGACGTACACGTTCGACAGGCTGACTCGTGAGCGGTGCACAATCTCGCCGCCGTCCGGGTGCTTTTGGATCAGGTCCTCAAAGCCCTTGCGAGCTTCATCCCAGTGGTGCGCGTAATAGTGAATCCACGCGATCTGGAAGAGCACCAGTTGATGGTTCGGATCGGGGATCAGTTTTTTCAACTCATTGACGGCTTCGAGCGCTTCCTCGGGCTTACCAGCAAAAGCCAGCACGCGCGATTGACGCAGGTAGATGTCCGGCTTCTCGCCGACCAGCAGCGGGTTCTGCAACGCCTGCTTGTACGTCGCCGATGCGTCCGCGTACCGCTTGGCGCCAGCCTGAGCTTCCGCTTTGCCGAGCAGCACTCGCTTCGCCTGAGCCGGGTTCGCCTTCAATGCGGTGTCGAACAGTTCAACAGCGAGATCAATCTGCTCGGCGTCGGCAGCGATGCCTGCCAGCAGGAAGGCGCCGGCATAGTGTTCTTTGCGGACACCATCTTTAACGGCAGCCTTGTGGGCTTCGACCAGCGCCTCAAAGAGTTTCTTGTCCTCGGAGATCGCCTTCAGCTCAGTTTCAAACTGCTGAGCGATGCCTTCCGCGTCGCCCGCTCGTTCCAGCGCTCGCGACAGGTTTTCCAGCAGCTCCTTGGCCTTGTTCTGCTTGCGATAGACGCCCGCGAGGCCCATATAGGCTTCAGAAGACACCGAGTCTTCGAGCGCCTTCTTATAGATCTTCTCGGCGTCGTCGTACTTCATCTTCGAGACGTAAGTCTCCGCCAGGAAGAACTGCAGGTCCTTGTTGCGAGCGTCCGCAGCGGCAAGCTCTTCCAGCCGCGTCACGATGTTCTGATCCTTGCCGAGCTTGGTCAGAATCGCAGCCAGCAACTGGTATGGCGCCTTGCCGCGTCGCAGTTGTGCTTCGACGAACAGATTGATTTGTTCGAGGGCTTTGTCGTCCTGGCCCTTTTCGTGATAGAGCTGAGCCAGCAGGAAGTTCGCCGCGCTGGGCTTGTTCTTGCGTTCCGAGACAGCTCGTTCCAAGGCCTGAGTTGCCGGCTCGATGCGCTTGGCCTTCAGCAGGATCTGGCCGATCTCCTCAAACGAAGTCGTGCGCTGCCGCTGCAATTCCTGCCGAGTTTGAGCATCGAGTCCGAAGGCACTCGGGTTGAGCAACGCGGCCAGCACTACTTCGAAACAGTCGGCGGCTTTCTCAAACTCGCCAATCGCGTTGTAGATCGCGCCGCAGTCGCGGTTGATGAGCACATAGAAACCGGACTTCTTGTCGAGCTTCGGTGAGTTGCGAGCCTTCTCCAGATAACTCAACGCTTCCGCGACCTTGCGGTCCTTGATCATCTCGACAGCGATCTGCCGGAGCAGTTCAAAGTCATCAGGGTCGAGTTCAACCGCCTTGCGGGCGCTATCGAGAGCCTTCGACGTGTTGCCCAGATGCAGAGCCGCTTCCATGATGGAGCGATAGACCTGCGCGTTGGAACTATCCAGATCGCGAGCTTTCTCAAACGCCTGCAGGGCCTTGTTGTATTCTTCGCGCTGCAGGTGGACTTCACCGGTGCCATACCAGGCGCGAGCATCAATCTTCTTCTGCTCATCGACAGTGCGAGGCTTCACAGATTCCAGCGGAGTCGCTTCATCATCGGCGATCTGCTCGATGATCACCTTCGGTAGCGGCTTGGCCGGAGGTGCCTTTTCCTGAGCCATGCTCGGCAACGCCGCCGCAACGACCAGGCTTCCTGCCAACGTCACGCGAATCGACACCTTATTCATGCGGACTCCTCCCGGCATCTGACTGTGAAGCGAGTTCATCTTGATGCGAACAACCTCGCGCGAGGTAGCTTCGGATAGTAGGACCAATCCCGGCCGATACCAATAGCTTCAAGCAACCGCCCCGCAGATTGCCGCCGAGATGCCAGAAATTCCACCCGCCCAAACGGTTCCCGCCAGACCGGCCAAAATCCATGCGGGGCGCATCGTGCAGGCGACGATGTGATTCAGCGGACTTCACGTCAGGCGGGGCTTGGCGTCGAGCCGGATCCTGCGTCACACTATCGCCGTCGTTCTACGAGCCCGTTCGAGCCGGATCGCGTTGGATTCGATGCGTGCACGAACCTGTCTTCGGGAGATCCTCGAATGCTGCGAATTCTCGGTAACCAGACGCGTCTGTGTGACGGCATCTCAAGACGAGAGATGCTGCGCGTAGGCGGACTGAGCGCCTTTGGCCTGGGACTGGAGCATCTGCTCCAGGCGCGAGCGAACGCGGCTGAAGGAAAAACAGCAACCAGACGAGCGAAGTCCTGCCTGGTCCTGTTCCTGATGGGCGGACCACCGCAACATTCGACGTGGGATCCCAAAAATGACGCCCCGGCGGAGGTGCGCGGCGAGTTCGGAGCCATCAGCACGGCCGTTCCGGGAATGCAGATTGGCGAGTTGTTCCCGCGCACCAGCCTGATCACCGACAAGTTGGCGATCTTGCGAGCGGTCTCCAGTGGCGACAACGCCCACTCGTCGAGCGGCTACTACATGCTGACGGGCGTGCCGCATGCTCCGCAGAACGTGGAGAACGCGAACCCCGGCTTCCCCAACGACTTTCCGAACCTGGGCTCTGTCGTCCGCAAATTCATGCCGGAACGCGGCAGTCTGCCTGCGTCGATCCGGCTGCCACACCGCATTTTCAACACCGACGGCAGCGTCTGGCCGGGTCAGGACGCGGGCTTCCTCGGCCGCTCGGTCGAACCGTGGTTACTCAATTGCCAGCCCGCGACGCCCGATGCCCGCATCTCGGAACTGGCACTGAATGCCGAGGTCTCGGATCAACGCCTGTTCGGGCGACACACACTGCTGGACCAGATCAATCGCAAGCTGGACGACGTCGAACGCAACGGCGGCATCGCGAACTACGGGCGGCTGGCGCAGCGCGCCTTCGACATGCTCGGTTCGCAGCAGGCCCGCCGTGCTTTCGATCTGGATCAGGAACCCGCGACGGTTCGCGATCGCTACGGACGCTCGCAGTTCGGACAGAGCGTTCTGTTGGGCCGCCGACTGATCGAAGCGGGCGTGTCGCTCGTGCATGTGAACTGGTATCGCGGAGCGGACGAACCTTCTGACGCGCCCTGCTGGGACAGTCACGCTCGCGAAGGTCAGCGACTCAAGACGGTGCTGGCACCGCCAGCCGATCAGGCTCTGTCGGCCGTTATTGAGGATCTCGAGCAGCGCGGCCTGTTGAATGACACGCTGGTGGTCTGCATGGCCGAGTTCGGTCGCAGTCCGCGAATCAATGGCGCTGCCGGACGAGACCACTGGGGCTCGGTGTATTCGATCGCGCTCGCCGGAGCGGGCATCAAGGGCGGTGTTGTCTACGGAGCGTCCGACGCGATCGGCGCTTATCCCGCGCAAGGCAAAGTGCAGCCGCAGGATATCTCGGCGACGATCTTCCATTGCCTGGGCATCGATCCACGTAACGAGATCCACGACACGACCGGACGTCCCCTCCCCATCAGCCGCGGCGATCTGATTCATCCGATCCTGGCGTAGTCACTGATACGACATTTGCTTGCCGAGGGACTCAGGTTTGAGTGTCACAAGCTCGCTGTGCACATCAGATCAGAGGCTTGAAACACTGAGGCACAGGGGTCACAGAGAACAGTCAGACGACCTGCAAAGCTGATTTCTCTGTGTTCTCAGTGCCTCTGTGTTTCAAACCTTTCCCCCCAGACAATTGCAACGTCACGTGACGTGAGCGCGCTGTCCGCATGCGGTATATCGACACTGTTGTGATGTCCGGGACCGCGCCGCAGAGACGAATCAGCATGCCGACAGTTTTTGACCGCGTTCGCTTCAACCCTGCGCCGATGTTTCGTCGCCGCTGGGTGCGACGCTGGTTCGCGGTCGTGATTTATCTCGGACTGGCGTTGGCCTCGACATGGCCGCTGGCGTTGTCGGCGACGACGAAGTTACCGATGGGCACGACGATCGTTTCGACCGTGCCGCTCTTCAATTTGTGGACGATCTGGTGGAACGCCGATCGGGCGACGCACGCCTTCGCGGACTATTGGGACGCGCCGATCTTCGCTCCGACAGCATCGACTTTCGCGTTCTCGGAACCGCAGCCGACGACCCTGATCGTCGCGCCAATCATCTGGCTCACCGGCTCGCGAGTCCTGGCCTACAACGTGTACCTGTGGCTGTCGCTCGTGTTGAACGGAGTCTTCGCCGAGCGACTGCTGCGAGTGCTGCATGTCCGCTGGTGGGCGGCCATTCTCGGTGGCGCGGCGATGGTGATGCTGCCGATCGCTCACTGGCAGTTAGATGTGATTCAACTGGTTCCCGTGTGGGCTCTGCTGTGGACATGGACCGCCGCGTGGCAGGCTTCGCGGCGCCCGAACTGGAAGCGTGGAGCGGAAGCCGGGCTGGCGTTGTCCGTGAGCTTCCTGAATTGCGGCCATCATGCGTTATTCCTCGGACTACTGCTGGCTGCGACGGTGTGGGTGTTGCCGCGGCGCTGGCGAGATCGTCAGTTGTGGCTGGCCTTCGCGGCAGCCTGCGTGGTGATCGGGGTCATTGTTGGACCGTTTGCCATTCCGATGCAGGAGGTGATGAAGGAGCATGCGTTCGCTCGCAAAGTGGGCATGGTGTCGCAACTCTCAGCACTGCCCGTGGACTATATGGGAGCGTCTGGGCCTGCACTCATCGACTTCGGTCAGGACTGGTTGCGTCCGTACTGGCGCATGTCGCCGGGATGGATCAAGGTCGGCCTCGCGACGATCGCCGTGATTGGGGGACTCATCCGACGCCGCTCGCGACGCTTCACCATCTTCCTTTTGCTGAACACGGCTCTGGCGTTCACTTTGTCGATGGGGACCCATCTGAAGATCGGCGAATGGGAACCGTGGTGGACTCTGGCGAAGTACGTGCCCGGCTTTTCGCAGGTGCGAAACGTCTTTCGATTCGGCTACTTCGTGCATATGGCCGTCGTCATCTGGGCTGCCCAAGCCGTTTGGTGGATGTCCGTCTTGGCGCGACGGTTGTTGATTCAACGGCCGCGCTGGCGAATGGTGGGGCTCGGCACGGGCGTCTTACTGGGTTGCTGCGCCGCGATTGAGATCCGGCCCAACGAACTACTGCTGACGGCCGCCCCCGATAAGGCCACCAACGCGGGTTGGATCGAGTTCATTCGCTCCGAAACGCCGCCCGGTAAGTCGGTCGCGTGCCTGCCCTATCCGAAGGCTTATCTCGCGGCTGACTATGAACAAACAACCCGCTGGATGTACTACGGCACGTTCCACAAGGTGCCGTTGGCGAATGGGTATTCCGGCTTCTTTCCGGCGGACTACTTCGCGACGCAGGACGCGATGAACGTCCCGCTAACGGTTGAGTCCACACTCAAGAAGCTGGCGGACTCGGGAGTGCACTTCTTCGTCGTCGACCCCATTCTCGGCGAGCCAGATCCGCTACTGGACCTGACGCTTGAAGAGCATTGGCTCGAACTGGTCTTCGATGATCCAGTCGGTGTGCGCATCTACAAACTGCGACCGCTGCAAGACAATCAGCCGACTCAACCTTCGCCAGTTCGCCGATCAAGCGGCATCAAGTTGCGACGTCCGTCACAGCCTACTTCTGCTCGTTGAAGTATTTCTTCAAGACCGGCCGATGACGCGGACGCACGTTGCGATTCCACGTCTCATCACCGGAAGTGACCGCATCGGCGCGATCAGCAGCGCGCGGAGCTGACGCCGCAGGGTCCACGATGGGAGCGGCGGCGCTGACGCCCAAGGTCTCTTCGCGAGGCTTGTCGGCCATACCCGGCGGCAGAACCGTTTCCTTGAACTTCACACCATCGGGATCGGATTCATCGCCCCAGATCATCTCGGCATCGCCTCGGCCACGACTCACGCCGCCGCGGCCCGGTCGATTGCCTTCGCACTGACCTTCGCCTTGCCCCTGACACATACCTTCCTGCTGACCATCGCCCTGACCGCACTTCTTGCACTTCGATCGCATCTCGGACAGCTTGTCGAATTCCGAATCGAGGTGCTCCTTCAGGTCGTTCAGCAATTGCTCGCGTTCCGCCTGATCTTCCGGCACGCCGTTTTTGACCAGCCGCTTCAGCTTGTCATTGAGCGCCGACGACGCGCCCGGCAGCGAGCCATCTTTGGTCAACTTCTGCAGTGTCTCAACGGCTTCTTCGACCAGCTTCTGTTTTTCTTCGGGCGTCAGTTGCTCGCCAAAATCGCCCTTCATGGCCGCCGCCAAAGCAGACAGCGCCTGTCGCGCTTGTGTCATCTTCGCAGACGTTTGATCAATGCGGGCCTGCAGACGGGCTCGCAGGGCGTCAACCGTTTCCCACTTCTCATGCGTGAGCGGCGTTTTGCCCGTATCAACGGATAACTGAGCGACCTCGCGCGTCAGTTGCTCATGTTCTTCTTCCTTCAGCAGTTCCGCCTGCTTCACTTCTTCCAGCAGTTCTTCCAGAGCCTCGCTCGCCTGCTGACCAGCCGTGCTGCGGAGCGGAGAGCTGGCCTCAATCTGACGTTCCGGCACAAAGCAGACGCCAATCGCAAATGCCAGCGGTAAGGAGATCTGTCGCACGAAGCGAACGGGACGCAGTTGAGGCAAGCTCGAACGCCACATCTGCTCAAAACACGGCAGTTGAGCCGTCCACGCCTCATCCGGCGCTTCGGCCAGTGTCATCAACAATCCACCAGCGTTGAGACGACGGTCCAGAATGGCAACGGCTTCTTCCCGCGTAAACGCCTCTCGACGCGAAGCCCACCAAGCGGCCAGCAAAACGGGCAGCACGCCCACGCTGAGCCACAGCACTCCCGGCCAGAGATGCTGACCGGTCATCTTCACGCCCAGCACCGCCGTGCCGAAGACGAGCAGAAACACGCCCACCCAGTCGGCGGCGGTTTTCAGAAACTGCCCCAGACATAGCCGGCGCCAGCAAGTGACGATCCAGCGATTCAACGACGGCGAATCGACGTGGCTATTTTCAGAGGTGGCAGGCATAGCTCACTCATCACATCCAGAGGTGACGAACTGTACGACAATCCAATTGAGAATGCATAACTCATCCGGCCGAGGGATGGAATCTCCAATACTCGGCGTCACGGCAATTCCCCGCAACAATCAGATCGGCAAGAATCCGTCGCGCGTCCGTCTGAAACGATCGGCGAAGCTTCAAGATCACAAGGAACTTACCGTGTCCGTACTGCAACTCTCTGACAGTGGTTCATCAGCCGCGATCGCTCTCGATCGTGGATTCAACTGCTTCGAGTTCAAAGCTCAGGTCGGCACGCGCATCGTCGATGTGCTGGACTCCGAGGCCGGATTCGCCGGAGGAAGCGGACGCCCCTCGGGCAACGGCGTTCCGCTGCTATTTCCTTATCCGAATCGGGTTCGCGGCGGAAAATACGTGTGGGACGGCAAGGAATACGTCATTCCGACGAACGTCGCCGGTTACGACCGCACGGGCAACGCCATTCACGGCTTCTGCATCGATCGCCCGTGGCGAGTCGTCGAGCAAACCATGAGTTCCGTGCTGGGCGAGTTCCAGCTCAGCAAAGACGCCCCCGACCGACGCCCCTACTGGCCGAGCGACTGCCTGATCCGCATCAAATACGCCGTGAAAGAAGCAACGCTGCGAGCCGACATTGAAATCCACAATCCCGACACGGTCCCGATGCCGTGGGGATTTGGCACGCATCCTTACTTCAAGCTGCCACTCGCCGCTGGTAGCAAGCCGGAAGATTGTCTGGTCGTCGCTCCCGTGAAGGACTCCTGGGAACTGACTCAATGCCTGCCGACCGGCAAAAAGGTGCCGCTGCCTGCGGATTTGAAGCTGAATCAGGGCATGCATTTTGGCCAGCGCCAGTTTGACGATGTCTTCACCGCGATTCCGGCGGGCGTGATCGAATGCGCGATTATCGATCCCAACGCGGGGCTGAAGGTGACTCAATCGCACCCCGGCCACTACCCGGAACTGGTGATTTACACTCCTCCGAATCGCGCCGCGATCTGCTTTGAGCCCTACACCTGCGTCACCGACGCCATCAACCTGCAGCCGCAAGGCCTTCCGGCCGGCTGGCAAGTTCTCAAGCCGGGCGAATCGTTCCGCTCCTGGATTGAAATCAAAGTCGCCGCCAACTGATCGTCTCCGCCGGCTCAGGCGAGCACCAGAAAAACAAAAAACGCCGACGAGGTCATCGTCGGCGTTTTTGTTTTCACTCATACTGCAAACAGTAATCGGCTTAGACCGAAAAGCTCTTGCCGCAGCCGCAGGAACTCTTCGCGTTCGGGTTGTCGAACTTGAAGCCGCGCTTGTCGATGCCGTCGAGATAGTCGATCGTCGTTCCAGCGAGGAACATGATGAACTTCTTGTCGATCGCCACGCGGATGCCGTACTGTTCGGAGATGTGATCAGCGTCGGCGTTCACCTTGGTGTCGAAACCGAGGTGCTCCTGGAAACCGCTGCAGCCACCGGCCAGCACCGCGACGCGGAGCACGCAGCCGTCCGGAACTTTCTTCTCGGACATGAAGCGCTTGATCTCGGTCGCGGCCTTGTCGCTCAGCTTGATTGGAGCTTCGGCGGCGGCTGGATCGGTCTTGTAGGTCGGGACGGCTGGAGCTTCGTAGTTCAGCTCCTGAACCTGTGCCTGAGACTGGCCACTCGTGCTGCATCCACCGCTTGAGCCGCAGCAGCCACCAGCTGCCTGCGTGTGCTCATGAGAGGCTGTTGCCGTTGACATCTGGATCTCTCCCTTTCTGAAGAATGATATATCTGCTTCGCCCTGAGGCGAACTTGGCTATCTCAAAACGTACCCTAGCAACTCAGCCAGTATAGGACGACCGTCTGTTAAGGGCAGCGCCCAAATCAGGCTTCCGGACAGCTCTGCCGAGAATTCTTGAACAGGTTCCAACAGCACGAATGCCGCCTGCGACGACCGCCTTTCGGCAGATTTCGCTGGCCAGACCTTATTGTACGAGCCCTTTCGTCAATTCCATGAACGCCGTTTCCAGATTGACTTCTTCCTCGCGGAACAGCGTCATCCTGAAGCCGGCTTCAATCAGTGCGGTCGGCAGGGCGCTGTAATCGAGCACTTCCGGCTTCAGAGCCGCTTCGATCTGAGCATTGGGGCCGATGTTGACCGCGGCGACCTCGTCCAGTTGCTCCAAGAGCTTCGCAGCGTCATCCGTGCGTTCCTTGACGCGAATATGCAGCAAGATGCGATTGCGAGCCTTCCGCATCACCTCGTCGACGTAGCCGTCAATGATCAGGTTGCCCTTCTCGATCATGCCCACGCGAGTACAAACGTCCGCAAGTTCTGGCAGAATGTGGCTGGAAACGATGACGGTCTTCTTCAGTTCGCCGAGTCGCTTGAGCAGGTTGCGGATTTCGATGCGGGCGCGAGGGTCGAGACCGCTGGCCGGTTCGTCCAGCAACAGCACTTGCGGTTCGTGCAGCAGCACGCGAGCCAAACCGACTCGTTGAGTCTGCCCGCGTGAGAGCTGATTCACCATCGCGTTCCGCTTGAACGACATGTCGACCAGTTCCAGCTTCTCTTCAACGACCTTGCGGCGTTTGTCGATCGATACCCGGTAAGCGGCGGCGAAGAATTCGAGGTATTCGACGACCGTCATGTCTTCGTAAACGCCGAAGAAGTCTGGCATGAAGCCCACCAGGCGGCGGATCTCCTGCGGGTCGGTGTAGATCGACTTGCCGCAGACGTACGCCTCGCCGTAGTCCGGCTGCAGCAGCGTGGCCAGCATCCGCATGGTGGTCGTCTTGCCGGAGCCGTTGGGGCCAATGAAGCCGAAGACATCACCCTCTTTGAGCTGCAGGTCAATATGGTTTACGGCGATCAGGTCGCCGTAGCGCTTCGTAAGCTGACGCGTTTCAATCACCAGTCGGTTCCCGGTTGCGGAATATCTGTGTTTCGTGGCAGCGGGAAGATTCGTAGCGCAGCCACCGCGTCGCAAGTGTGTTCGTCGTCTGTGAAGAGGAGTTCTTGGAATGCAAAACGGCCAGTTGATTTGAGTCAACTGGCCGTTCGCCACAGGAGTCACACACAACACAACAGTTTCAAGGGCCTATTTCCGCTTCATGATCCGCTGAAAGAAGCCTGTCTGCTGAATCGCAGGTTGCTGCTCAACTTCCGCTTGAGCGGGACCGGCTGGCGGCGCGGCTGGAGGCATCGGAGCAATCTTCTCTGGTTCAACGGCCTTGGGCAGCGGCTTTTCTTCAACCTTCGCGGGCGTCGGCTGAGCCTGAACCGGCGCGCCGTTCGGCATCTGGTTCAGTGGCACCCACACTTCCGTCAGCGGAGCCCAGTAGGTCACCGTGCCATCGGCATGGTACTCATACTGGCGACGATGCCATTCACGAGGATTCGGCGGCGGCGGCAGCATGCCGGGGCGAGGCTGCCACTGCGGAACCGTCTGGTAGTAATAGCCCAGTTGAGTCGTATCTGTCGGCTGAGCGACCACCGGGTAAGCATGACCCGGATGATGCGGGTACTTGCCGGTGCCGTACCACTGATCCGGGTAGTACTTCCGATAAACCGGCGCCTGGCGGTGAATCGCCCACTTACCGGGAGTACTCCAGCCATGATCCGGAGCCACCGCGTAATAGTTGGGATCCAAGGTCCAACGCACTGCCGGAACCGTCCAGATGCCTGGCTTCTGGTAGCACTCGTAGTCCTTCTGGAACAGATGTGGCAACTGCGTGTAGTAGGTCGGATTGGGCGTGTAGTTCTCGTAGCCGTAAGGCGACGGAGTAGCCACGTAGATCTGACCAGTGGTACCGCCCACCCACGTATGGCCGCTGCCGGCTCCGGCGTAGCTGCCACCGTCCTTGTAGATGAGCTTGTCAGTGGCCTCGGCGGAGAGCGTGAAGGCACTCACACCCAGCGCCGTCATTACGGCCATCTTTGAGAGCGATTTGCTGAACATAGTCCATTGTTCCTTCAACTCACCTAGTAACGTGGAGGAGCGATTGTGGAGATCTCAGTGATACGGCTGGACGGTGTGCCCCAGCCGTAGTTGTATTGGTAGCGAACGCCAGGCGCGAGCGGCACAGCCATCGGCACTCCGGTCGCTCCAGCGGCGTAGACCTGCTTGTCGCGAGCGTCGTAGTAGCCCGGGTTCGTCGCGTACACGCGCTTGTAGATACCTGCGATGGGCACTCCTTCGCCGCCGTTTCCGGACGGTACGAAGTAGTTGAACTTGTTGTGCAGGTGAGCCCCGAGTACCTGATTGCGATACGCCTTGCGGCAATGCATCTTGTACTTCTCGTTGCACCACCAGTCGTGCAGCTTGGCCTTGCAGGAGCAGTGGTCACAATAGCTGCACTCGTCGCAGGAAGACTTCGCAGCCCGCCAGTCGCAGGCCAGATCACCGAAGGTATAAGGCCTGCCTGCGTAGCAGTCAGCGGTCGGACCGTAGTACGACTGGTACTGCATCGTCGGGCAGCTACCGTTCTGGCAGTAGCCGTTCTGACAATAGCCGCTGCGACACATGCTGCCTGGCATCGGAGCGCATTGGCCGCCAACGCAAGGCTGCTGAGGAATGGCAGGAACCTGAGCGACTCCTTCCGCGCCTGGTGGTGGCACGGGAGCGGGTTCGCCAGCCTGGTTGTAGTTAGCCGGCTCGATCACAAGCGGGGGAGCGGCCAGGGCCAGCGTGGACGCGACAAACGTCATCGCCATGACGCAGGCAGTCTGGCTGAGCATGCGGATCAGCATGATTTCTTCCTTGATGAATTGGGCACCGATCCGGTCCTGCGGATCGAACGGGGTGAATTGAACTCAGCTCCAAAACGTCCGTCGGATTACGGATGGAATGGTGCTACGAACCCGGACAGTGGTGCATAAGACGGGCGGTACTTCACTTTGACTTCGGTGCCCATCAGCTCCCATTTGTCGTGAGACTCAATTCCGAACGGAGTCCACAACCAACTGCCTTTCACCCTGTAGTAGTAAGGGGCGTAGATTCCGCGATACTCGTGCGGATACAGCATCTCGTGCGGCGCGAAAGCCTGATTGGTGATGAGCGTGCTACCCATCTGCACGGGCACGTCCTGCACCGGGCACGGATAGAGCGGCGCGTTGAGATACGGGTATTGCCGGATTTGGCCGGGCGCTCCGGGCGGTGTTGGCGCCGGCGCGTGAACTCGAGCCCCATACTGCGGCGCATAAGCTTGCTGCGGCATCGGCGGCTGCGCTTGAGCCTCCATGGCGCACAATCCGCTCACCGCCAGCGCGGCAAGGGCTGCAACTGAAGAACGCATCATGATTCCCTCCGTGGGTGTGTGTGCGCGCAACGGTGCCGTCACCTGTGTTGAACGATGGCATCGCAACGCTGGAGATCACGCGTGACCGCGACCTCGGGTCCTCCTGATGGCAGCGTCTCCGCGACAGCGCGAATCGACCTGCCGAGCGATCAAAGCTTGCTCGGGCGTCCTGTGAGTTTCGTTGGGGTGAGCCTGTGGACTCGCTCCGCCAACCGCCGAGCACTCTAACATTCGTCTTGTGACGAACGGTCCAATCACTCAAATCGCAGCGTTCGAAATGGAAGCTCTGCTTTTGCCGAATCTATTGGCGCCAAACGACTTGCAAGCGATCTTACGATCGTCAAAAGCGGTGCGCGTCGTACGATTCCGAGAACCGTTTTTCCGGGTAGACTCCCCGTGACCGTTACAGTTTCCGTACGCGGAACTGGCGGCATCTGACCCGAGTGAGAAGGACACCACGATGAACGAGTTGATCGACGAGTACCTGAAGGGACCGGCGCTCTTGAAGGAACTGGTCGCGGGCATGACCGAACAACAATTGAAAGCGGCTCCGGTTCCCGGCAAGTGGAGCACCCAACAACTGGTCTGCCACATCGCAGACTTTGAACCCGTCTATGCCGACCGCATGAAGCGCGCGATCGCTGAAGAGAACCCGACCGTGTTCGGCGGCGATCCTGATCTGTTCGCCGCGAAGCTGGGCTACGACGTCCGCAACGTCGAAGAAGAGCTCTGTCTGATCGATTGCTGCCGCAAGCAGATGGCCCGCATTCTCCGGCCGCTGCCGCCGGATGCCTGGAAACGCACCGTCGTGCATTCGGTCGATGGCCCGATCACGCTGGAAACTCTGTTGAAGCGCATCACGAATCACATTCCGCATCACGCCAAATTCATTGACGAGAAGCGAGCGGCACTCGGCTGCCCGCGCCAGAGCTGACGCTGGCTTTGCGGATTAGGCAAAATCTCAGTGATCTTCCGGCTAGACTCTGCGTTGCATCGCCCCTCGGTTCTTGGACCTGACGATTCCGTCGGCTAGCTTTCGCTTCCAGTGGGCTTTTCCACTTCATACTCGCAGGAGCAACTCATGGGACTGTTCGACAAACTTAGAAACGAACTGATTGATATCATCGAGTGGATCGATGATTCGCAGCACACTCTGGTCTGGCGGTTCCCTCGATATCAGAACGAAATCAAGAACGGCGCGCAGCTCATCGTGCGGCCCGGCCAGGTGGCCGTCTTCGTGCATCGCGGTGAACTGGCCGACGTCTTTGAGCCGGGTCACTACGAACTGAAGGCTGACAACCTGCCGCTGCTGTCGACTCTGCAGGGCTGGAAGTACGGCTTCAATTCGCCGTTTCGGTCGGAAGTCTACTTTGTCAGCACGCGACAGATCACGGATCTGAAGTGGGGCACGCCCAATCCCATCATGCTGCGTGACGCCGATTTCGGCCCCGTGCGTCTGCGAGCGTTCGGCACGTACGCCCTGAAAGCGATCGACGCGAAGATCCTGTTGAAGGAACTCGTCGGCACCGATGGCCAGTTCGAGACTGACGAAGTCACCGAACTGCTGCGCTCGATCATCATCTCTTCGTTCGCCGACATGATCGGCTCACGCAAGATCGCGGCGCTGGACCTTGCTGCTCACTATCGTGAGCTGTCGGACGACCTGCGGAAGATGGCCTGCGAGCGGATCGACGACGAATACGGGCTTGAGATCACGAACTTGATGATCGTTAACGTGTCTCTGCCCGAAGAAGTCGAGAAGGCGCTGGACACTCGGTCGAGCATCGGCGTGATGGGCGACCTCAACAAGTTCCAGCAGTACCAAATGGGCATGGCCTTGGGGAATGCCGGGCAAGGCGACGGCGGTGGAGCCGCAGGTGAGGGGTTGGGCTTGGGTATTGGTCTCGCGATGGCCAATCGCTTCACACAAATGGGTACTGCGCCCGTCGCTCAACCCGTCGCACCGCCGCCAATGCCGACATCGACCACCTGGTACGTCGCCCTCAACGGCCAGCAGCAAGGCCCGTACTCTGCTGACCAGGTAGTGCAGGGCGTGAAGCTCGGCCAACTGACGCCAGCCACCCTGGTCTGGTGCCAAGGCCTCGACGGTTGGAAAGCAGCCAGCCAGGTGCCGCAACTCGCCGGTGCCTTCCAGCAAGGTGGCCCACCACCGCTGCCACCTACATAGGCATCGCTACTTATGACCTCATTGCTCCCCTCGCCCCGCGCTGCGGGGAGAGGGCTGGGGTGAGGGGCGATGTTTGCCTCGGCAACGATCCAACCGCTCCCACAAACGGGATAGTTCCGGAGGGCGACGCTCCCGCCGAGCCGCTTCACGAGAGTGGAGACGGTCAGTCGCAGAAAAGGCGCGGTTCAGGACCTCGGCTCGGCAGGAGCCTCGCCCTCCCTTCCACAGGAGTGAAACGCATGCTGACCCGCATTCGTCCGCTTGCCTCTGTCTTATTCGTCGCAGCGGTTTGCCTCGCTTGCTCCCTGCATGCCGAACCGCCGGTTGAGCCTCGGCAAGAACCTCGAGTTCCCAAGCAGGCCGCATACTCCAACGTCGTGCGACTCAGAATTCTGGAAATCACACCGGTCGAGAAAACGTCCGAGCTCCACCTGCTGCAACTGAAAGTGCAGCGGTTCTACGGCAAGATCAATCAACACTCCGCCGAGCTAGCAAAGAAGCATGAGACTCAGGAATTCACCATGCTCTTCCCCGCCGCTCCCAATGCGAAAATCAACGTTGGAGATCTGATCGACTACCGCCTGGACCAGTACCTTCCGAAGTCGGAGTGAGAACACTTCATTCTCAACTCGACCGATGAAAAAACAACCGACGTGAATTACGGTGTTAATCACAGATCAAAGACTTCCCACTACCGCGGGTTTACTAGGTTTGTGTGACGGATCGAAACAATACCGCACTCAATGCCAATTGTGTAAAATGCGCGGATTTACGTAACGCTGATCAAGCCCGAAGCTCCTTACTCGACTGTAAAACTCTCATGAAGAAAATTGTCTCCATACGCTTCCAGCGCTTTCGACAGTTTTCAGACACCACGGTCAATGTTCGCGACTTTAACGTGCTGGTTGGCCCAAATAACTCAGGCAAAACAACCATTCTTCATGCGATTCGTGCGTTCTTCCTGCTCATGAATGGCCATGTGCGTTTCGAGGGTAGCCCGGCGACTGCAACGTATCACAAGCGCTACCTCCTCGGCGCTGAGGAGGTTGCGCCAACTCCGGACATTAAAGAGTTGTGGCACAAGCAGCGCGCGGGAAAGCCCATCGCTCTTTCCATTACCTTCGATGACAATTCAACCTTTGGGCTCTCGTTGCGGCAGCAGTTCGGCCAACTCCATGTTTCTGCTGAAGACCTTCCAGCGGGCCTCAATGCAACTAACATTTCAAGCTATCTCGGGATGGAAGTAGCCTTCATTCCCGGCCTAGTCGGTGTCCTAGTTTCTGAACCCTATGCCACGGCTGCTCGAAGAAATTCACTCGCAACTCAGGGCCGCTATTCGGAGATCTTTCGCAGTAGTCTACATCAGCTCAAGATGAAGAATGCCGAGCTTATCGACCAGATCAACCAATGGCTCAATGGCCTTTTCGGGGTGGAAGTTAAGACGGTCAATTTTGACACAGAGTCGGATGAATACGTGACTGTGAAGTATGCGCAGGGGGAAAATGAGTTTGACGTCGTATCGTCCGGGGCAGGGCTCCAGCAAGTTATTCAGATGCTAACGTATCTATATCTTAAGAAGCCGAAGATCCTGCTAATAGATGAGCCTGACGCCCATTTGCATAGCAAGCTGCAAGCCCGTCTTGGAGATCTGTTCAGGCGTGTGGCTTCGGATCTCGGCGCTCAAGTTTTTCTCAGCACCCACTCCCTAGATCTTATCGAAACATTCTCTACTAACGACGTGATTGTAGTCGACGCGACGAAGAACCATCTGGCTCCGATCGGAAGCAATTCTGATCTGGTAAGTGTGCTCGTGGATGCAGATGTTGTCGATGTTTCGGCCTTGTCTCGGCTACTTTCTTCTCGTCGCTTAGTTGTTGTCGAGGACAAAGATCAGACCATTTTGAAGGCCTGCGACAAGGCGTGCGGAAGCCTACTTTATTCCTCAAAGAGTTCTTCCTATGTCTTATCCGCACGAGGTGTCAGCAATTTCAGGGCAGTTGCTGATCTCGGGCGAGTTCTCGTTGGCCTGACGGGCACTAAATTTGAAATTACTTTTATTCAAGACCGCGACGGAATGCCGGACTTTCTTGTTCAGCCGTTCCTCGACTCGCAAAGGTTGGGGGGAGTGGCGCCTTGCCTACTTGAACGCCACGAAGTTGAAAATTATCTACTTGAACCAAAGCTTATGGCTGACGCTGCGCTGCTTGTTGCTCACACAGTTACGGTCGAGGACGCAGCCAACGCGATTCTGCAAGCTGCTCAAGAGTTCAAAGCAGAGGCTCGACGCGCTAGTCGAGAATGTGCGCGGGTGGTCAATCGAGTTCTTGAGGCTAGACTTAAGGAAGACGATCTCGAAACCCGTGTCGACAAATGGTTTGACGAACTCAACCTCAGTGATCTCTCCACTATTCAACGCGTATTTCCAGGTAAAGAGTTGCTGCCTAAGGCGCTTCAGATTTTAGCAGGTAGCGGGCGGGCAATTACTAAGGGGAACTGTGTCGCGGCTTTGAAGCGTGAGCATTTGGCTCCTGATCTTGTGAAGCTAATCGGAATGGCTGCTCAACAAAGTTTGCAAGAAGAGACTCCAAAATCGAGCCCGAAGGGCTTGTCGAGTTCATAATCGCCACTATCCGTAACAGCGCGGTCAACCGGCGTCAGATGTGCCGATTTGATATAAAGGTCATTGGGTGTGGTCCGCTGTTTCGTTCGCGTGAATCATCCGTGGAGGAGCTGGGCTTTGGCCGCTGAAAATAAGCCGGGTGCGAGTGTTGATGATGGTCGTGGGCGCATCTTTCCTTGCGAGGGATGCGGCGCGGATCTGGAGTTTCATATCGGGCAGCAGGAACTCAAATGCCCGTTCTGCGGGTTCACGAAGGCTTTGGAGATCGCGGCCGACAAGGCTGTCGAAGAGCAAGACTTCGAGGGCATGCTGGAGAAGCTCAAGCACTGGCACGAGAACGGACACCCGCATCAGGAAGTCGGACAGAGCGAAATAAAATGCTCGGCCTGCGCGGGCACGGTGGTGTTTCAAGGCACGTTGACCAGCAGCGAATGCCCGTACTGCGGCTGCCCGATTCAGCGTGACAAGGTGCACGACGCCGAACACCGCATTCCCGTCGATGGCGTGTTGCCGTTTCTCGTCGAGAAGAAGAAGGCTCAATCCAAACTCGGAGAGTGGGTGAAGTCGCGCTGGTTCGCTCCGAACGAGTTTCTGGAACGCGGCGCTGAAGGGAAATTCAACGGGGTCTATCTGCCGTTCTGGACCTTCGATTCCTTCACGTTCAATCAATACATCGGCGAACGCGGCGAGCACTACTGGGTCGAGGTCGGTGAAGGCGAACAGAAACGCAAGGAACGCCGCACGCAGTGGTGGCCTGCCTCAGGTTCGTTTCAGAGGTTCTTCGATGACGTCGTCATTCTGGCCTCGCGGGGACTGCCCGCCTGGCTGATTGATGCGCTCGAACCCTGGCCGATGGATAAGGTCGTGCCATTTACGCAAGAGGCACTTGCGGGATTCTTCGCCCGGACCTACGAGAAGGAACTCGAGCCCGGCTTCCGCGAAGCTCGCGACAAGATGGACGCCGCGATTCAGGCCGAAGTTCGTCAGCGCATTGGCGGCGACGAACAGCGGGTGCACGACATCAACTCGAACTTCAGCGCGATCACGTACAAGCACCTGCTGTTACCGGTCTGGCTGCTGGCCTACCGCTATCACGACAAGACCTACCAGGTCGTGGTCAACGCGGCCACAGGCGAAGTGCAGGGCGAGCGGCCTTACAGCGCCTGGAAGATTTTCTTCGCGGTCGCGATCGCCGCGGCAATCGTCGGCGGTATCGCGTTAATGCAGAAGTAGATCTGCTGAATGAGCACATGAAGGGTAGCGATCGCCCCTCACCCCCGGCCCCTCTCCCCGGCAAATCCTGGGAGAGGGGAGCGATGAACCTCATGTGAGAGTCGTGCGCGGGTGTTCCTGCTGGCGTTCAAGTGCAACTCGCTACGGATGTCTCTAAAACAAGCGGCATTCCGCGCACACGCACGGTGTGGAACGGAACCACACATTTTCACTCGGAGACCTACATGTCGATCGTTGGAAGTTTCTCGCTCAATGGCGCTGGCGGTTCGCATTACCCGATCCTCGAAGCGAATGGCTTCTCGGTACGACTCGCGCGCGAGGGAGCGAACCTCTACACAGAAAATGACCTGATTGAAGAACTGAAGGGCTGCGTCGCCGTCGTGGCGGGTTCCGAGCCTTACACTCCGCGTGTGCTCAAAGCGAATCCGCAGCTCCGCGTCATTGCCCGCACGGGTGTCGGTTTTGACGCCGTCCATCTGCAGACCTGCGATGAGATGGGCATCGTCGTCTGCACGACTCCTGGCGTGAATCACCACGCGGTGGCCGAGCACACGATCGCCATGCTGATGGCTCTCGGTCGTGGCTTTCCCAAGATCGATCACGAGATCCGCCGCAACGAATGGAAGCGTGTTGCCTATCCACGCATCATGGGCCAGACGATCGGCATCATGGGACTGGGCCGCATCGGTCAGGCCGTTGCGACGCGTGCTGTCGGCCTGGGCATGAAGGTGCTGGTCTACGAACCCTACCCAAACAAAGAGTTCGTCGAGAAGTGGGGCCTGGAACTGGTTGGCCTCGAAGACATCGTGCGTCGGTCAGACTTCCTGACGCTGCACCTGCCCGCGCTGCCTGAGACCAAGGGCATGTTCAACAAGGCCATGTTCGCCAAGATGAAGCCCACCTCGGTGATCATCAACACCGCGCGCGGTGCGCTCATCAACGAGCCGGACCTCATCGAAGCTCTGCAGACTGGCGTGATCCGCGCCGCCGGCCTGGACGTCTTTGCCGTCGAACCTCTGCCAACGGACAGCCCGTTGCTGAAGATGGAAAACGTGATGCTCGCCGGCCACGTCGCAGGTCTCGATCAGGAGTCCCACTTCGACACCTTCAAGATGAGCGCCGAAAGCATCGTCGCCCTCAAGAACGGCGGCTGGCCGAAAGAATGCGTCGTCAACCTGAAGGGCGTAACCGGCTGGAAGTGGTAAACATCGGCATATCATCAACCTGATCCGCGTTTCCCCCCTTCACAAGGGGGGATCAAGGGGGGTCGCATTCACGGGGATCTCACGCTCGCCACCAAGAGCGATGATGACCGAGTTCTTCAATCGCTCAGAAGAACAAGACGTCGGCATGAGTTACAAAAGCGGCAGACTGATCGTGCTGAGAAGAATGACGATGGGCGGGTATAGATCGACCAGTTCGGTGGGAAACGTCCCCCTCAATCCCCCCTGATGAAGGGGGGAAGTTGAGCCGCCACGAGGTGACGTCTATTTGTCACGAATGCGGCTCATCAATTCTTGAACCCGGTGCAGTTCGATCGGCTCCTCAACCCTTCCGCCGCGTTTGAGTGACGTGCCGACGATCACGCCGGACGCGGTCTGCAGGAGTTCGGCAACATTCCCTGCCGTCGCTCCGCTGCCGATCAGCACGGGAGCGGTGCCCGCAGCCGAACGCACTCGGTGGAGATGGTCTCGATCAACGGGTTGTCCGGTCGCTGAACCCGAGACGATCACCGCATCAGCCCCGCCGCGTTCGACCAGGTCGTGAACTTCGTCTTCGATGGGACGAACACCCAGCGGCGCTGAGTGTTTCACATCGACATCAGCCAGAATCGCAATGTGATCCGCATCGAGGGCACGTCGCAGGCGCAGCAGATCGTGCGCCATGCCTTGGATGATACCCTGATCCGTCACCCGAGCACCGCAGAGCACGTTGACGCGGATGAACTCGGCGCCGACGGCGTGCGCGATCGACAACGCGGAGCAGCCGTCGTTCCTCAACGCATTGATGCCCAGACTCAGTCCCGTTTGGTCGCGGACCTGCTGAGCAACCGCAGTCATGTGTGCGATTGTGCTGGCTGGCAACGCTCCGGGGAAGAACGGCGAGTCACCAAAGTTCTCCAGCATGGCGAACTCGATACCACCAGCCTGCAGCGTGCGCGCATCGGCCAGCACGGACTCGACCAGGGCCTTCAGGTCACCCGCATAGCGCGGACTGCCCGGTAAGGCGGGCAGGTGCAGCATGCCGATAACCAGCGGCCGCTTCGCGAGCCAGACTCGATACTGCGAAGGCAGACTCATCGCTGCTTCCCGAAGCAGTACAAAAACTCCTGCCGTTTGCCGCCGGATGAATCGGCCACTCGCAGAAAGATCTGACCGCCAGCCACCGCCGGACTGGGGAAAGAGTCATTTCCGATCTGGTTCTCGGCGACCATCTCAAACTTCTCGGGGTTGGGCTTCCAGACGTAGAGCGTGCCGAGTTCATTCGCCTGATACAGATTGCCTCCCGCCAGAACGGGCGACGCACTCACTGGCCCGCGCAGGCGCTGCTTCCACATTTCCTTGCCGGTCTTGCCTTCCCAGCAGAACAGAATGCCGTTGTCGGTCAGTCCGTAGACATAGCCATCGACTGCGATCATCGATTGTTCATAGCACTTCTGATTGTTCTTCCAGAGCACTTCGCGGCTGCCATCAGCTTTGACAGCGATCGTTTCGGCTTTGGGGTAACCACCGCTGGCGAAGACCATGTCGCCGCTCCAGACCATCGTGCCGCAGGTAGCGTGAGTCGTGCCTGCAGTAGACCAAAGTTGCTTGCCGGTCGCCGGATCGTAAGAGGCCACCTGCTCCTGACCGCTGATGAGCATCTGGTCCTTGCCTGCGACATGTCCCACCGTCGGAGTCGAAAAGCTGATGCTGTTGGTGCGGGGAGTTCGCCAGACTTCTTTACCGGTCTTGCGATCAAACGCCGCGATGAAACTGGCTCCGTCGTACTCGCCCGTCACGATCACCGTACCACGATAGATGATGGGCGACGTTCCGTAGCCGTACTCGTACCGCTGCGGATTGAAGGCTCCGGCTTTGATCTTCCATTGCTCGTTGCCGTCGAGATCCAAGGCGGTGGTGTGCAACGCTTCGTGATGGAAGAAGACAACGAACAACCGCTCGCCGTCGCAGGCGATGGTCGCGGTCGCTTCGGTGTTCTTCGAATGATTCCGTTTGGGAAAACCACCCTGGCTGATGTCTTTCTTCCAGAGCTGCTTGCCAGACTGCCGGTCAAAAGCCAGCACGGATTGAACTTGAGCCTTCTCATCGGCAGTGGTCAGGAAGACTCGCTGCCCGACCACAATCGGCGAGGAATGACCGCGACCCGGTACTGGAACTTTCCATGTCGCGTCTTTCGGCTTGAACGCCGTGGGCACCGCACCCGCTGAAGTCGCGTCCCCGTTTCGCAGCGGCCCGCGCCACCACGGCCAGTCCGTCGCGGCAGACAGCTTGGGGAATTCGGAGATGCCCTTTTCAACGGACGGCTCAAAGGCCAGCGTAAGCGGCAGGCTCAAACCCAGCAATGGGACAATCCACAAACAGCGGTACAGAGTGCTTCGCATCCTGGTTTCCTGTCAGAGGGACGAGGGAGCTGCGGTGCTCGCGTTAGTCGTCGGAGTCGAGATCATCAGCGGTGCTGTGGGCGGGAGTCGCTGAAAGTAGGGCGTTGCCTTCTTCGAGCAGCGACTCCAGTTGACCGACGCAGATGGTCATCGAACGGGACGCCATGCGAAAGTTGGTGTGAGCCGAAATCTTCGGGGCGTCGATGGCGAATTGAGCCGTTGCGGCTCGCAGCTTGGCGATCTTTTTGCTGAGCATTCTGAGATACGCCACCGGATCATTGAGCCGCGTTTCGAGCGCGCGAGTCACGTCAAAGACGACGCGCGGCAGTTCGAGCAGCTCGACCGCGTCTTCGGCTTCTTCGCTGTGTTTGACGAACGTCCGCACCATCCAGGCGTGCGTCATAACTTCGTCACACTTCTTCACTACGTCCGGCAACGCCATCGAAGTCTTCCTCACTCTCGGCTTTTCAGTTGCTGATATGACTTCACACTCACGATTGCACCGATCCCCATGAGCGACTTCAAGTGGAGGGCTCGAACAAAGAGGCCGCTTCCAACGTGGCGGATGCATCCCACATCCGCCACGTTGAGAGCAGATGGCAAGTCCTACCGGCCGGACAATCTTGTCTGATCTGAGGAACCGAAATCTCGGTCCTGATCAATCTGTCGTTGACGTCGGTCGGCCTACGCGCCGCGAGTCCACTCCAGCAGTTGGCGGAAGAATTGAGCGTAAAGGTTACCGACTTCGACGCCTTCGGATTGAGGAGCTCGCGCGGAAATGCGACTGGTTCCCCAATCGACCATCGGGCCGATCCAGTGCGGGGCGACATCGCTCATGAAAGCCGCCACGCGACCGGCACCGTGTGATGCAACAACCAGCAGCGGATCGGTTCCGGTCACTTCCAATTCGTAAGTCGATCCTCGTTGCCGCGCCGCTGCGTGAACTCCTTCGAGCACAACTTGAGCGTCCGGCCGGGGAGTCACATGATTGAATCCGCCGATCAGAGGAGGCCGGTCCGCCCACGGTAAGCCAGACACAATCGGATGCTCGGTCTTCGGTCGCAGGAACACCGGATGGTCGCAGTTCGCCCGGTCGTCACTGGAGGAAATCTTCACCGGCAGCAGATCGCCGATGATCGTGCCGTCCCAGTTGCCGCCCATTCCATGAAACGATTCCCAACCGCCCAGCATGAGCAAGCCCGCTCCCGCTCGCACTGCTTCGCGAACGATGGTTTGAACTTCGCTCGACGCCTGCTGAGCGGGAAAGTCGCTAAAAATAAACAGGTCGTGACCGACGTTGAGCACATTCCGCGACAGCAACTGATTACTGGCGACGTAGTCAAACTCCCAACCCCACGACGCCATCATGCCGGCCAGATAGGACGCTGCCGTCGTCAGTGAAGTATCGCCGCAATAGAGAACTCGCCGCGCCATGATTCAGCTTGATACTCCTGCCCGCGGGAGCTGACTGAATTGCTCCGCGAACTCTGCGCCTCTGCGGGAAACCTTCCGGAACTGCCGCTCGTGATGCTCAGACTTCGGCGCCGGTGAAGAGGGGTTCAATCACGTCGCCGCGGTTGAGCTGCACGGGGCGACCGAGCCGATCGCGAACGATGGCTTCCGGATCAACGCCCAGCATGTGATAGACCGTCGCGCCAACGTCGTTCGGCGAGAATGCTCGCGTCGCGGGATAGGCACCGGTGTCGTCCGAGCGGCCAATGACTTGCCCGCCACGCACGCCAGCCCCGGCGAAGACGCCGAAGAAGCACGGTCCCCAGTGATCGCGGCCGCCTTCCTTGTTGATCTTCGGCGTGCGACCGAATTCGCCCATCATCATGACCAGTGTCGAGTCCATCATCCCGCGCGCTTCGAGGTCATCCAGCAACGCGGAGACACCCAGATCGAGCGGCGGCAGCAACCGGTCTTTCAATGTCGGGAAGATGGCGCCGTGATTGTCGAATGTCTGCACCCGGCCCATATTGACCTGCACGATAGGCACTCCGGCTTCGACCAACCGGCGAGCGATCAGCAACGACTGGCCATTCGTGTTGCGTCCATAGCGATCACGCACCGTGTCCGGTTCACGCTGCACATCGAAAGCCTGCGCCAGGCGACTCGATGTCAGCATGGAAATGGCCAGCGCCTGATCCTTCTGCAGTCGCAGCGTCTGAGCGACTTCGCCCATGCGTGTCTGCTGCTGGTTGATCTCGGTGAGCAGCGTTTGACGCTTGGCAAGCTGAGTCACATCCAGCCCGGGCGCGAGCGACAAGGCATCGACCTTGAAGTCCGATTTGTTGGGGTCGCCCACAATCTGCCACGGATCGAAATTCGGTCCGACGAATCCGGCGTGCTGACCGGGCCATGTTAACGGTCCTTCACGCAGGAATGTTGGCAGGTTGACTCCCGTCGGCAGGCCATCGCTGCGCGGCTTCAGAAATGCCAGACCGGACGAGTAGCACGGCCAGTCATCACGCGAAGCCACCTTGTCGAAGAACCCACCCGGCTGCTTCTCGCCGGTGAGCACGTGATGCGTCGACATCAGGTGATTGTTGTCGTTGTGTGAAAGCGAGCGCACGACCGCGTATTTGTGAGCCCGCGCGGCCAGATGCGGCAGGTGCTCGCAAATCTGGTAGCCGGGAATGGACGTCGCGATCGGCTTGAACTGGCCACGAATTTCGTCCGGAGCGTCCAGCTTCATGTCGTAAGTGTCGTGATGGCTGGCCGCGCCAGTCAGAAACACGATCACCATCGACTTGGCTTTGCCTGCGGAACCGCCTGAGGTCGGCGCAGCCTGACTCCGACCAGCCAGAACGGACTGCAAGCCGAGTCCCATGAAGCCGGAGTAACCAGCCTGCAGGACTTGTCGACGCGAGAAGCCAGCGAGATGTTGAGGAGGTCTCACGGGGCTATGTTCCTTGCCAAAACCAGACGTCAGCCGACACGCAACACGAAAGTCCCACTCGTTTTAAGGTCGGCTGGAGCGCAGGGCAATCTGAGCCTCAATTTCCGGCAGGCTTGCCCCCACGGAAAAGATCATCACAACTGCAAACTGACTCGTCCGATTCCGCTGACTATCCGCTGGCTGATCCATTCCCGACGAATTCAGAAGGTTTCCGCTATGAACTTGCTGCGAGTAACCACCACCCGCCTTGCATTCCTCACCATGCTCTTCAATTTGTCGCTGGCAGAGCTACATGCCGCCGACACCAAAGGCACTCCTGAAGAGCGAACGGCCAAGGTTCGGGCTGACTTGAAGAACGCCGATGCCGCCGTTCGGCAGGCGGCGATTGGGTCGCTTGTGCATTCCGATATCTCGCCCAAACTGCTGGACGAGATGCGTGGGGCTCTGACCGACGGTGATGGAACCGTGCGATCCACGGCCGCTACGGCGATTGGCAATCTGGGAGCCGACGCTGTCACTGCAATTCCTCAACTGGCTGGTCAACTGAAAGCCGACCCGGTCAAGGAAGCTCGTGAAACCGCCGCACGTGCCCTGGGCCGCATCGGTAAGGCTGCTCCCAAGTCGCGAGAGCAACTGCTGCCCGCGCTGCAAACAGCCAGTCGCGAAGACAAAGACCCAGTCACGCGCGTCGTCGCGTTAGGAGCACTGGCCATGATCGACCAGGAGTTGCCTGAGCAAGTCAAAAATCTGCGCAAGTACCTGCATCACGAGGACGCACTGGTGCGAATGAAGTCATCGCACGCACTGGGCATGATCGGCCTACCCGCGAAGGAAGCGGCTCCTGAGATCGTCGAAGTGTTGAAACGCGAGACGGACCATCACCGACGCGGCTATGTGGCTCGCGCACTCGGCAACACCGGCGATCCCGCTTCACTCCCCGCGCTCGAAGAAGCCTTGAAGGCCGAGACCGATGCGGGTGCTCAAGGTGAAATGCGAGGGGCGATCAGCCGCCTGAAAGCCATCTCCGCTGACAAACCAAAGTCGTAACCGGCAATGAGGCGCGGCTACCTGGCGTCGCCCGAATCGTCTGCTAACTCCGCAGAGCCATCTGCAATCGGGGATGCTGGGCTCTCGGCGGGATTCTCAATCGGGAGCGTGGGCATCGGCGGGGATTCGGATTTCCGTTGCCGCTGGTATTGAGCGAACAATTCCGCCGCGAGTCCTCCGCCGCGCGACTGCGTCATCTGCTGAATCAGCAGTTCGTCCAACTGCGACTGAAAGATCTTCTCGGTCTGACCGCCGTTCATGTACGCGTTCTTGCCGGTGCCAGCTCGCATGGCTTTGAAGAGCTGGCGATAGAACGTGTCACCGACGAATTCGGTAAACTTCTGCTTGAGCGCCTCTTCCTTGGGATCGAGTTTTGAGGCCGGGCTGATCGGGATGTTCGACGAGACGTTGGACTTGATCGCGTCGGTCATGATTCGCTCCTTCGATTCACTGTGCTCACGATTTTGAGCGTAGAATGCTGGCGGCATAGCAGTTTGTGGCGCACAGGTCAGCGCGATTTTGTGATCGTTCGAGTGCTCGCTGCGCAGGACTTTTGCGGATAGCCACAACATGCAGTGGTTTGAGAGAGACTCACCACAATATCGAAGAATTTCTTTACAGACTGTTTCACCTGGCTACTATCCCGCCGCGTTGAAGGTCAGGGAGTTGCTAATGGATGTTAGCAAGACTTTCAGCAGTACTTTTCAGCTCGATCCGTGAGCGAAACTCGCCGGGTTCAGAGCATTCGAAACCGAAGGATTGGTTTCTCGAGACTGTCAGGGAGGGCGCATTCATCGCGGCTTTTGGTGCGGTGAATTGAACTCATTCCTGTCGGCTTGCTGACGCCGATGATTCATGCGAATGCAATGTTGCGGCAGCTCATTGGATCGACCGTTCGCCAACGGTGGCTAATTCCAAGGAAGGGAAACGCATGGCAAAGTCTCAGATGACCAAGAAGCCCATCATCGGAATCAACGGCGACTACCGCCCAGCTCGTCAGGAAGCTGGAGCACTGAGCTGGTTCAACTCAGGCTACTACGATTGCGTCATGAACGCCAAGATCGAAACCGCTGGCAACAACAAGGCTCGTCCCTGCCCCGGTGGTATCCCGATGCTGATTCCACCGCTGAACGATGATGCTGACATCGAAGCGGTGCTGGGCATGGTTGATGGCCTGGTGCTGGGCGGTTGCCATCTGGACTTGGACATCGAACGCATGGGTCATGATCCGCACCCGGCCGCTCGCTACATGCCCGATCGTCGCGAGAACTTTGATCGCAAGCTCTGCAAGGCGGCCGTTGACCGCAAGATTCCGATTCTGGCCATCGGCTCGGGCATGCAACTGCTCAATGTGATGTGCGGCGGCACGATCCATCGTCATATCCCGGAAGACATTCAGAAGCCACTGCAGCACCGCGATCCGGTCGAAGTGAACCTGCGGCACATCATCGAAATCGAAGAAGGCACGTTGATGTTCGACATCTACGGACCGGGCGAAATTCGCGTGAACAGCCAGCATCACATGGCTGTGGATCAGGTTGCCAAGCCGTTCCGCGTAGCGGCTCGCTGCCCGGACGGAGTCGTCGAAGCTTTCGAATCCATCGACGAAGACTGGTTCTGTGTCGGCGTGCAGTGGCACCCGGAAGCGAACACGGCGTCACGTCTCGACATGCAGGTCTTTGAGGCGTTTGTGCAAGCCTGCGAGGATAAGCGTCGCGGGATGCGGTTTGTACTGCCGTTCCCGAAGTCGGCGTCCCAACAGCGGGCAGCCGCTTAGTTCTCTAAATTTCCCATTTATCCTTGGAGGACCGCCCAGCAAACGTTTAACTCACCGCGTAACGAGCACGTTGTTTGTTCCCCCTATCTTGAAACAAGGAACCTCGAGATGCTACGTGGACTCATTGCGTTGTTGGCGGGTTTTGCGCTGTTGGGCGGCGCGGCAGAAGCTAGAGATAACTGCTGCAAGCCAATCAAGTACAAGAAGGTGAAGTACAGCAGCTGTTGCCAGCAGCAGTACATTCAGCCGGTTTGCCATCAAGTGGCGACCTGCCAGCCGACTTGTCAGACGAGCTGCCAGCCAGCTTGCCAAGTTGCTCCAGGTACCGCAGGTGCTCATCCGCAGGCGGTTCAGGAGTTGCCACCACCACCGCAGGAAGGTGCAGCACCCGCTCCAGCGCCTGCTGCTCCCAAGGCTCCACCGCCACCAGCAGGTGAGGCTGCCAAGTAGGCTTAGCGCCTCAGCGCTCTTGATGATCCGGCCGTGTCGAGTGTCAGCATTCGCACGGCCGGTTCAATCCAGCCGCTTTCCCAGACATGCTTGCGTTGCGGACCATCCACATAGAGATGAGGCACCTGCAATGCCAATAGCTGCTGTTCGAAGTTTTCGTGCTCCGCGCGGAAATTGCCGAAGCCGATGTGCATCAATCGCGGCGTGCCCTTCAGTTCCTCGGCACGGCTCTTGATGAGTTCCGTCAATTGATAGCAGCGAAAGTTTTCCGCCGGGCCGAAGATCGGTCCCGATCCGTATTTGCCGGGCTCACTGAGCGCCAGCGGTGCGTCCCAGGCGATTGCTTTTCCGAAGACGGTCGGGTTTCTGAGCAACAGTGAGAAAGCTCCCCAGCCGGATTTACTGAAACCCAGCAGCAGTCGATCTTCGCAGCGACCTGTCGTCGGGTATTGAGCATCCACCAGCGGAACCACATCGCGGAGCAAGTAGCTCTCCTGCTGGATGGTTTTGTCAGAGGGGTGATCCGCGTACCATGGCAGATGGCTGAAAGTCGGTGCGACGCAGAGCAATCTGTGTTTGCTGTGCAGGCCGAGCCGGTGGATTTCCGCCAACCCATCGCCAAACCGGTGCTCACGACCAGCTTCCACGGGCAGGACATAGAGCACTCGCAGCTTATCCGTCGAGTTGATCCCTTCAGGGACCAGCACTCGCACCTGCGTCTCGCCCGCCTGACGGGGTGACTTGAGGCGATGCACGATTTCGCCGTTCGCCTGTTTCTCACCGGGTGTCGCTGACAGATCGCCAGCGCTCGTCGACAGCGAAGCCAGCCCCATAATCACACCAAGTAACACCTTGAGGGGCAAGAAATTCCGACGAATTAGCATGAATGTCAGCTCTCTCACATTCGCGAGTCTTTTACTGCGGCCGTCAGAGGCACAGCCCGTTACTGGCCTGATCCACGTTGGATTCAGACCATAGGCTGCGCAAGGTCTTCGGGGAACCGTAATGCTTCTGAGCCGCGAGTTGATGGCCACGCGGAGTGACAGACGCACGAGGGCTCGGCTTCGTTTCGACAAACAGGGGCGATCGGACTCGATGTCAGGAAAAACCTGATCCGGCGACTACATCCGCTGCAATTCTGCGGTCAGAACGAGTTCCTCATCGTCCACGACGACAGGAATCGATGTCAGCTTGCCGCGCTGAGCCCAGAACTTCGGAATGGCGTGCAGGCACGCAACCATCCACCTGAGTTCATCCAGATCAACAGGCCGAGGCCCCTCTTCGCCGTTGATGGCGATGACGCCTGGCCACGCTTCGTCAGCCGCGACGGGCCAGCCGAACTGCTCGGCCGCTGCAACGTCCGCCGGTGAGACCACGAACTTCTCATCCAGATTGAGCGACAGTCCCCGCAATTCGCCGCTGCGGTCTTCGCCTTGATCGCCGCTCAGCAGCGAACGCACAACTTCTTCGTCCTTGAGCAGCATCATGCCGAGTCCGGTGCCACGCTGGCCCATGACCAGACAGAACCAGGGCTCGTCCGTCAGTTCCGGGCACGACAGCCTCACGACTTCATCGGGACTGACCCGAGCCCACGTGCCGTCGCGGTAGAACAGCACCGTACCTTCATAGAGTTGCTCAACCAGGTCCAGGCTGACGCCTTCAATTTCAGTGAGGCCGGGTTGCACGTCACCCATCATCTTGTGCGTGATCGATTCGCAGATGGCGTCGTAGGTCGGCAGGTCGCCAGTTTCGATATTGATGCCCGCACTGCGCAGCCACGAGGCAATCATCACACGATTATCCGCCGTGCGCACTCGCACCACGCCGGGCCGCAACGGATCGCCCCCCATCGGTCGCAGGATGGCCGAGCGTAGAGTGAGGACCAGATCATCGATCTGCGGCTCGTGCTGAGTCACGTGCGTCGCGATCACTTCTTCGCGATCGGGATTGACGATGGTGATGGTCCACGGCTGAATCGGAGCGCCCGCCTCATCTTCCGTCCAGATGCCGAATTGAGCCCAGTCCATCTCCCAGACAACATCCGCGATGAATTCGATGTCCGTCACCGGAGTGTCCGGCAGCGGCTCAAGTTCTCGATTGAAGCTGGTGTTGATCTCATCAGCCCGTTCGGAAAGTTGAACCTTGATTCCCAGCGGCTTGAGCAGGTCCGTCACGCCTTCCACCAGTTTGCCGCTGGTCAGTTCAATCAGTCCCGGGCGACGCGGATTGCCGTCCACCGGCTCCTGCATGATCTTGAAGAGGTCCGCGACGACGTCCAAGAAGTCAGGTTCCTCGCCGAACGAGGACATGCCCATCGGCTCGCCCGCTTCGACGTTGGCTACCATCATGCCCCACATCGCCTGACTGCCCAGCGCCCGCACGTCCGCCAGCCAGGTTTCCTCGGTTTCCTGCGGCAACTTCTTGACCTTGGACTTCGATTGTCGAATGACGTCGCGCGGGTCTTCGCGTTCCTCCACGGGTTCGTCGAAGAGCGTTTCATCTTCCTTGCGAAGTCGCGCGGCGTTGGCCTTGAGCCAGGTGATCGCTCCCGGAGTTCCGCGCCATGACGGCAGAATTGAACGCGCGAATGACCGTGCGGCCGATTCGTCGTCCTCGTCGTCGAAGGATTCCTCGTCGTCCTGCTCAATCGGATTCGCCTGACCGATCAGGTACTTCACAGCCTCCGGCCCGGTTGTGATGGCTTCCTCGATCAAGCCCTGCGAGTAATCGTTTTCACCCTCGCGATGGAACGCCGCGAGGGCCTGCATGTAGAGAGTTTCCACAGCGATGTCGTCGGTGTACGCGCCGAGCAATTCTTCAAGTTCACCCCAGCGGCGCAAGCTGGCCAGACGCTGCATCAGTTGGAAGCGATAGCCGGCTCCATCATCAGGATCGAGCTGCAGAATGTCGCGCAGTTGCTGCAACATCTCATCGGTGCGTCCGAGTTCCTCCAACACAGTGCTACGCAGCCGCAGCGTTTGCAAATAGCGGTCGGGTTCGGGCTCGTTCCAATCGAGGCCGGCCAACTGGCAACCGAATCTCTGTTGCTGCAGGTCAATGACGGCATCGATCAGACGCAGTGATTCCTCTGAAGACTCGACGACTTCCGCGAGCTTAAGGTGCGCCTCGATGTGGTCCGGGCAGACATCCAGCGCTTTGCGATACTCCAGCACCTGCCACGCCTCCGGAAGCAACTCGGCTTCGGCCACAAGGCGGTCGGCCTGCTTCCGTGCCTGAGCCGCGGATGGCTTCGCAGACTTGGAGGTCGCCTTCTTGGCTGCTGATTTCTTGCCCGCACTCTTGCGCTTAGCCATTCGCGTTCCCGGCCCGACACCTTGTCCGATCACCTCAACGTAACCGGCACCCGATGTTCACGTCCCCGATTTCATGTTCACGTTCAGAAAGTCGAGCATCATAGCCGATCCGGCTGACTTTACGTCGCTTTCTGGCGGATTGAAGGGGCAAGTCTCAAAGATGAGCAGAACCCGCCGCCCGGCACGACCATCGACTCTAGGGGATTGAGACACGACGGTGTCGAATAGATTCGGGGCCGAACGCAGACTTCTGGCGTTTTCGAACTGCGACCTGCCCCTCTTTGCGGCAAGCGCCATCGCCATGACACCAGTTGTTCATGAAAGGGACGCTACGTTTTAGCACCCTCGACGATCTGCTCTGCGAATCCGTCGATACGGTTTTCAACGAGCTTCACGTCGCGGGTGTTTTCGCCGAGGCGCACCCCGATGCGTTTCATGGGGCCACGAGTTTCACGGATCTCGTTACGGGCGATCGTGACGGACTCCACCTGCCCCTGCACATCAACGCCGATGCCGGTCTCAGTCCCGCTGTCGACAATGCGGTTGTCTTCCAATCGCGTGCGATGCGGGGCAAACGCTTTGCCGCGCTCAGGACGGAACAGCACGCCGACATGTCCGCTCTGCAGAATCTCATTCTTGCGAACCAGATTGTCAGTGTCGCGATGGCCGATCGACACGCCGACTCGATTGCCGGTGAGGACGTTGTTCTCGGCGAGCCCGAACTTCACGCCCCAACAGAAGAAGATGCCGATGTCGTTGCGTTCGAGCTTGTTGTTGCGGATCAATGGCCGCTGCGATCCCGATCCCGGATGCAGACCCAGCCCCGCATGATCATGACTGTGACACTCCTCAACGGTGACGTCATGGCAGATCTGCCAACTGATGCCATCGCCGTTGTAGTGATGAGCGGTCACGCCGCGCATTGAGATGCGGGCACAGTCCTGCAGGAAGATGCAGCCCGCGTGATTGCCGTCGAGATTCGCATTCTTCGCGCGGTTGCCATCCAGCGTGATGTTCTCGATCGCGATATCCGAGATCTCATCGCCGCTTAGAATCGGGAACAGGGACGACACAGTCGTCTCACCCATCAGCCAGAAGTTTTGACGCAGAGCGCGATCCAGCTTGAAGCGATTGCCCGAGCGAGCCACCAGCGTACGTTTCGCGACTTCGGTGCCACCGTTATGCGGGTTCTTGGTCCTCAAGCAAATGCCATCGCCGACTTGAAAGCCGGAGGCATCCTGCAGAGTGATTTCCTGATCGTACCAGTCGGAATCTTCCGAAGTCTTCGTGACGATCGAGGGCTCCTTGATGAGCACCGAATCCTGACCACTGCCGACCAGGCGCACTTTGGACTTCAGATAGACCGAGTTCCGCAGTCGATAAGTTCCCGGCAGGACCTTGACGGTTCCGCCACCCAGCCGCGCGACATAGTCCACCGCCGCCTGCAGAACTTTCTCAGTCGATCCCACCAAGTCTGCGTCTTTAGGGCCGACGGTAATCGTGAGTCGCTCATCCCACGCCGGCTCGACGCGATCATCTCCGGATGTCGCGCGCGGTCGAGTCACCGGCGGACGCTCATCAGCGAGTGCGGGCAGCATTGATGACGTCAACAATCCGGCACCGGCCAGCAACATCTCACGACGACTCAGACTCGACGGCTCTGCAAACATGGCAAGGTCCTTTGAGAACAGGTCGAGCAGTTGGGCAACTCCAACTAACCCGGATACCAGATCGTGCGGGGTTCATCTGATGAGCGCTGGTAGGACCACGCGGATTCGATCAATCGCGCGAGGTCATATTCGGGACGCCAGCCTAGTTTGAACTTCGCTTTCGCGTTGTCGAGCCACGTGCTGCGATACGGCGTCGTGATGTCCACGCTGGGCAGGTTTCGCGTGCGCGCCAGGTACTCGGCCACGCGGCGATAATGCACCGGCTCATCCATGCAGATGTTGAAGGTTTCCTGATGCGCCTCCGAGTTATCGAAGGCGAGTAACAGCGCCGACACCAAGTCTTCAACATGCACAAAGTTGCGATAAATCGGTTCGCCGAGCGGATCGCACAGCACGGGAATCGTGCCCTGCTTGAAGTACTTCTCAGCTTGATCGGCCCCGACCAGATCACGCCACCGCGGCCCGCCGAAGACGTCTTCGCCGAAGCTCAATGTGTACTTGAAGTCGTCCTTCTCCATGATCCATGGCGCCCGCAGGCAACAACCATTCAGACCATACTGAATAGCGTATTGCTCCAGCATGACTTCTTCGAGCACCTTCGAGAGCGCATAGCAGCCGGGGTAAGCAGAATGCGGCTGCGTCTCGGTGACAGGCAGAGGATGCGGATAGAAGAAGTGCCCCAAGCCCGCGTCGCCGCCGACCAGAATGAACTGCTGAAACGATTTCGACAGCCGGCATTCTTCAAGCAGCCAGAACAGCCCTTTGACCGTGACGTCGATAACTCGGCCCGGCGTCTCCTTGCAGGTCGCGAGATGCAGGACGTGCGTCACACCGTCCATCAACCGCTGCACAACGGAGTGCTCAGCGATATCACCTTCGGCGACTTCCAGCCGCTCGTGTTCCGCCAGTTTGCGGTTGTGACACAACGCCCGCACCGAGACATGATCGAACCGCGCGTCGGACAGCATCCGGGCCAGAAAGACGCGACCGACTTTGCCCGTCGCGCCGGTGATCAACAACTTGGCTGGTTGAGGCATCGCGCGTTACTCGCTCACTTTCACGGGGACTTCGTTGCTCACAGGGATCTCACCGCGCAAGAGCTTGCCGCCGGCGCCGGTCAGTCGCAGATAGAAGTCACTCGGTAAGCCTTCGTAGCCTACGAACTTCGAGTCGTTGCTGACGGGCACGTCGTTGGTGCACTTGAAGATCGCGGTGCCTTCATCGACTTCATCGAACATCGCGACATAGATCATGGTCGCCCCGGCCCTTTTGGCAGCGATGAACTGCGACCAGAGGAACTCACCCTTGCGGCGCGGAATCTGATTCAGCGGCCCGCCATGCAGGTTGAACCAACTGAAGCCGGGAAACACGACGGGCAGGTAATCAAGCTTGTTCTCGCCGCACCACGCGATGTCGGGCTGTATCAACTTTTCGCCGTTGCGAGTCGCATCGTTCGGATGTCCAAAACGTCCGACCATCCATGGACTGACGACATCGGCCAGCTTCATGATCTCATGCAGCGCGGAATCACCCAGCGAATCGCGATTCAACTCGCGCCAGTACGTCGGCACGCCCAGCATGACCGAGCAGCCGTCCTGCTTGAGGAATTCCACCAGGCGCCGGCATTCGGCCAGTGTGTAGCGGCGGTTGTCGTTGAAACCGACGCCCCACACTGCAATCAGCGGTTTGCCTCGATGCTTCAGGTAAGCTCCGTCTTCAGTGACGTGCATGCGAGTCCGCAACGCCTTCCAGTCGTCGATGACTTCCTGGATACGGTTCTCACCCAGCCCGCTGAGGTCGTACATCACCGCATACGCACGACCGTTGCGATTCGCTCCTTCACGGCAATTGGCCAGCACGGTGTTGTTGTGTTTCAACGCCCGAGTATCTCGCAGATCGGTGATGAAGCGCTGCACGAACGCGCCGTCGATGCCGTACTCCTGCATCCAGCGAAAGTGCCGCAGCACCGTTGCCTGCTTGTAGGAACTGAAGATCTCCGCAGGCCGGCCGTCCGCATGTTGAAAGCCCGTCGGAAATCGTTCGTCCGGACCCAATTCCGAAACGTCCGGCCAGAGATCGATATTCGCGTTGCCCGGCTTCAACGTGCCGCTTCGTTTAGTCCAGTGACGGAAGCCGCGTTCTGCGCCGTCACCTTCCACATTGAACCAGCCCTGATACCCGCACATCACTTTGCCGGTGAGCGTGCTGGTATCGACTCCGCGTTCGCTCGGCCCGTCATAAGCCTTCAGTTCCCCCAGCACTTGATCCCGCGATGGTGGAGCCGCCTGCAACGCCATCGCGTTGAAACACCAGACCGCAATGCCCAACCACAACGTCTTCCACTTCGTCCGCATGACGTTCGTGTCCTGATTACTCTTGAGGCAGTGGTAGATCGTTCTTCGCGGAGACACATCGCGCAGCGTGCTACTTGGAAGTCGTATAACTCAGTCGGTACGCCATCAGTTGTTCGGCGATCAAGACTCCAATCAGCAGCATCAGCAACCACTCGCGGACTTCCTGACCTGCATCGCGACCGGCGATCCAGGCGAACTCGCCAGGTTCCTGAATCTGAACGCGAACATCCTCGCCCAACTGCTTGCGGATCAATTCGTTGCCCGCGAGTTCCAGTTCACTCTCGTCGCGAGGCACGTTGAACGTAATCCAGCGCTCGACGGTCGCCTGGTTCTGGTCAACCAGTTTGACGAGATACAGGCCGGGGATGTCGGTGTCGCGGAAGGTGGCCAACAAACGCGGCGCGGCTTGCTCACCGCCTTCGGACGCGGGCTTCTCGCTGTCGCCATTTGATTTGGCAGGTGGCGCCGCCTTCAACCGAGTCACCCGTCCGCCGGTCGATTCCGGAGCAACGATCTCAACCTCTTCGAGGAACTCGGCGGGGTTCAACGACAACTCAATGGTCTCGCCGACCACCCGTCGTTCCAGAACTCGATCGGGCCGAGCGATGAACTTCTGCAGGTCCAGCATCATCGCGACATAGCTGGGATACCGCGCCCAGTTGTTCCAGCGCGGCCCGCAGGTGGTGAGAGACGCAATGACTTTGCCCGACCCGAACTTCGCGCTAAAGATCAGCGGCGACTTGTCGGTGAGCGTCGCGATCGTCTGCACGGCGTCACCGCGAGCCTGATCGTCGCGCACCCAATCGTCCGCAACCGGGAAGTGTTCGTAGACGCGAATCAATTCCGTGAACGGGTTCTCCTGCCCCTGAAAGACCTGAAACGCCGGATGATCGGCAAACGTAGTGTCAGGCTCGCTGCTGCCTTCCGCCTGAGACGACTTCTGCGAGGTCACGCCCAGCTTGACCGGAAACAGGCCGTTGCCGCCGCGGTAGAGTTCGCTGATGTAGTAGCCCGGCTTGACCTCGTTACCGAGGAACCAGGCCACGCCGCCGCCTTGTCGCGCGAACTGCTCCAGCGGCTCCAGAGCGTCCGGCGTCAGGTCGGAAACATTGAGCAGATAGATACTCTGAAACTCGTCCAGCGGACGGCGGCGCAGGAAGTCGACAGTTTCAATCTGCGGTGCGTAGCCCGTGATGCTGGGGTCTGCGGCCAGCGCATCGGCCAGGTAGTCGCCCTCGTCGTCGGCCGTGTTGCCTTCAATGATCAGCACGCGATTGACCATCGAGACATCCAGCGCCAAGTGTCGCGAGTTGTCCGACAGCAGCGGGTCCGGCGGCAGAGTGAGATCAATGCGATGTTTGCCGGGAGCATCGAACGTCAGGTCGAATTCCTGCTTCACTTCGACGCCGGCTTCGATCTTGTCGAACGTCACCGTCAGCGGCAGCTTCTGACCGTCCTGCAGAATCGTCAGCGCCACATTGCTGGCGACCTGCTCGCCGTAGTTCTTCACCGCGACGGTCATGCGAACCGGCACGCCGGTCGAGGCGATCTGCACGTCACCGTTCAGCTCGGTGATGCCCAGATTCGAGTTCCGCCGCGCGGCCGTCTTCACGAAGTTCAACGTCACGTCTGCAGTGTCCAGCTCCTTCAAGACCTTCGAGAGCGATTGCTGATCCTTCCAGTCGCGCAGGCGGAAGTCAGACACCACATGCAGATGACGAATGGACGCGCGGTCTTCGAGCAGCATGTTCCGCGCGCCCTCGAAACCGGACAGCAGGCTGAGTGACTGATGCGTCGGCTTCAGGTTGCCGAGCTTCGTATCGAGTTCAATCAAAAAGTCCTGCGTCACCTCTTGCTGAGTGAACAGCGGCTGCGACGGATTCGATAGCGCGATCAGCGTGAACTTCTGAGTGCCCGGTCGACGTGCTCCTTCGGCCACCAGTTTCTTGATGACATCCAGCCCGGTGCCGAACGCGGTCTGCTCGCCCAACTGGTCACTCATCGAGCCGCTGTCATCGAGTACTACCACATGATGGGCTCGCGCCCCCTGGAAGAGACTCAATTCAGTCGGGTCCAGAACCAACCGCGAGATCAACGCGACCAGCCCCAGCACTGCCAGAATGCGGAGCAAGAGTAAGAGGAGTTGTTCAAGCAGCACCCGGCGGCGGTTGCGCTGCTGACTCTGCAGCAGGAACTCCATCGCCGCGAAACGCACTCGCCGATAGCGCAAGCGGTTGATGAGGTGAATGATGATGGGCGCCGCAATCAGCGCGACTCCGCCCAGCACGAATGCAGGATTCAAGAAGTGCTGAGCGATCCAACTCATGCGATTCCTCAAGCGGCCACGCCGCAACCGGTGTCGATCCGCGTCGCCGAACGCCAGCGACTGCAAATCCACAGACGCAAACTATGAGCACGTTCCGCCGATCGCAACTTGCGAGCGGCAGAAGAGCAAGGCAGAGCCAGCCGGAGCAGCCCGCATCCACACATCGCGAGTCGTCGCTTGCCACTGGCAAGGGTGGCACGCCCTGACCGTCGGGAAGGGCGTGGCAGTTGCGGCTCCGTGCCCACGCCCATCGCTTCGCTCTGAGCGTGCCACCCGATCGCAAAGTTTCAGACACGTCTAAACCCGTCGAACGCGGGCGGTCGTCCGCCGCGTCGATGCGGTAAAGTTGCGATGTCACAACAGTTGTGCCAAATCTCAACATTACCGCGTTGCCAATTGGCAACTGTGAGCTAGGTTTGAGCACCCTCAACCGTTCGCGGCTTTTGCTGCAACGGAAACACGTTCCCTGTGCAGGATGCTTCGTGACATCTGGATTTTGTCACGGACGTGGTCGGCTAGACAGGCGTTGGTGCGTCGCGGTGGACGCTCTCAGCGTGTGGCCCGTCTCAGCTGACAAATCGCGCGGTCGCCTAACCTCCGCGAACTTGAATGAGTTGCACCGGCAACGGTGGTGAGAAGTGCTCGTCGAGCGTTTCTTTCCGTCAACAGCCGGGGCAGCGAACTACGTTTTCGGAGTACGACCGGGCAAACGGTGCGTCACGGCTATGGAGCGACGCGCCGCGCAAGGGAACTCGACGACGCTTTCACCCCCGAAAGCCGTCCGTCAGTGCGTCGTTAAGCGGCTCAACGAGCCGCCTGCGGGCACAGTGTCTGATCACATCTGGAGAGGGCTGACGCGCCGTTCTGGCGAGCGTCAGGTCTCCCATTTCGCGTTCAAGTCAGAAAGAGATGTCATGAAGCCCGTACACGGGTCCCTGTTGGTCGTCGACGACGACAAGCACATTCTGGAAGCCATGGCCGACTACCTCCGCAGTCTGGGCCATCGCACCGAGACTGCGTTGACATGCCAGCAGGCTATGGACCGCATGAGCGAGTATCCGTTTGAAGTCGTGATCTGCGACGTCAACCTGTCGGACAAAGACGGCTTCCACCTGCTGGAATGGGCGACGAAAGAGTGTCCCGACACGTCAATCGTCATGCTGACCGGATACGGCACGATCGAAAGCGCCGTCGAAGCCATTCGTCTCGGCGCGTTCGACTATCTCACCAAGCCGGTGATTGATGACGAACTCAACCTCGCCATTCAGCGAGCTCTCGGCCAACGCCTCATCGTGGCGGAGAACAAGACGCTGCGTAAGCAACTGGATCAACGCTTCGGCGTCTCGAACATCGTCGGTCGCGACTACAAGATGCAGAAGATGTTCGATCTGATCGACAGCGTCGCCGACACGCGAGCCACCGTGATGGTGCTCGGCGAAAGCGGCACTGGTAAGACGATGACCGCTCGTGCCATTCATCAGTTGAGCACCCGTCGCGATAAGCCGTTCGTCGAAGTGGCGTGCGGTGCATTGCCGGACACTCTGCTGGAAAGCGAACTCTTCGGACACGTCGCCGGAGCATTCACCGGTGCCAGCCACGACAAAGAAGGCAAGTTCCTGCAGGCTGACGGCGGCACGATCTTCCTGGACGAAATCGCGACGGCGTCGCCGAGCCTGCAAGTGAAACTTCTGCGTGTCCTGCAGGACCGCGAGTTCGAGCCGGTCGGCGGAACAAAGACCTTCAAGGTTGACCTGCGACTGATCCTCGCGACGAACGAAGATCTCGAAGAACTCGTTCGACAGGGCAAGTTCCGTCAGGACCTTTTCTATCGCATCAATGTGATCACTCTGACGCAGCCGCCACTGCGTGAACGCATCGGCGACATCCCGCTACTGGTTGAGCACTATCTCGGCGAGATGAACGAGCGAAACGGCAAGCACGTGCGTTGCTTCGATGATGCCGCGCTGCAGGCGATGCAACGTTACACCTGGCCCGGCAATGTTCGTGAACTGGTCAATGTCGTGGAACGCGCGGTCGTGTTGTCCAAGGCCGAAGTGATCAGCGTTGACGATCTGCCCGATTGTCTGCGTCGCGAAGATCCGCATCGCACGCTGGTCCAAGTGCCGGGCTCAGCGAACTCGCTCAAGACTGCGATGGTTGAGCCCGAACGCCAGATCATCCTCAACACGCTGGAGCAATGCGGCTGGAACCGGCAGAAGACCGCCGCGTCACTCGGTATCAACCGCACGACGCTCTACAAGAAGATGAAGAAGTACGACATCAGCTTCGAAGGCCTGCTGGTCTGAGCAATCTGCCATCAAGACAGTGTCGTAAAACAAACATGCGGAGTCAGAGAACCTGTCGAGGGCCTTTGACTCCGCATGTTGCTTTTTTGTCAGCGTCGAACGTCTAGCGTTTGGCTTTGCCGGTCGGAACCTGCTGCTTGAAGCCGACACGCTGGATCGAATCCGGTCTTGGAGTCTCGCCAGCGTTGGCGATCATCTTGCGTTGCGCGATCTGGTGATCGAGGTCCGCGAGTTGAGTCATCGCTTCGGCTGCGGAACGCAGTTCCGGGTCACGCCGCAGAGCGCGGCTGTAGCAGTCCACCGCGAAGTCGTGGCGTCCTGTCTGCATGGCGACATAGCCCAGGTTCGAGAGCGACTCAGCCTCCGACTTCACGCGGCGGAAGTTCGCGAAGGCCTCGTCATAACGTCCGGCCATGCCGAGCGCAATGCCCTGATTGTTGATGGCACGCTCGTTCTGTGGGTCGATCTCCAGCACCATCGCGAAGACTTGTTCGGCCAGATCGAACTTGCCGACCATCATCGTCGCATAGCCGAGGTCGTTCAGGATTTCCGGCTGATCGGGCTTCAGGGAATCCGCCTGACGCAGCGACTCCAGCCCTTTGTCAACTTTGCCCTGACGGCACAGCACCACACCCAGACGGTGATGGTAATCGCCGTTGCTCGCATCGGCGGCGACCAACCCGCGATACACTTCTTCGGCTTTGTGGAGTTCACCTTCCTGTTCGCGAACCTGAGCGAGATGGAACTTCGTTTCCAGCTCGCTGTTCTTCTTGACCGTCAGAGGATTGAGACCCTTCGAGGGACTCACCTTCTGAGCAAACCCCTTCATCGTCGGTCCCGAGCAACCGACACACAGGGCCAGTACGAGACAACCAGCCCCGCGAATCAAACCATCAAACTTCATGCCAGCCTCCTTGCTGCATGTAGACCGCGACTCGCAAATATTCGCTCAGCAGTCTTAGAAGCGACCGCCTCCGCCACCCGCGCCACCGGCCCCACCGCCTTGACCGGAGAACGAGTTGCCATACGCGTTCTGAGCTTCGAATCCATTGAAGCCAGGCGAGTAGGTCGTTCCCACAGCCACACGTTCATCGGCATCAGGCACACCGAGCAGTTGCAGCGCTTCCACCAGAATCTCGCGGCGACGGGCATCCAGTTCCTTGTCGCCATGCACCGGGTAGAAGTACTGCGTATCGTCACGCGATGTTTTCGATGAAGCCTCGACCACGATCGGGTATCGATGGACGTTGGCACGCGCCGCAATTTGATTGACGTGCTCTTTGCCGGCCTGATTCAGCAGCGCCGAGTTCCCGACCCACTCATGTTCATGAATGATGAAGTCTGAGGCTTCGGCGTTCGATTCCTGCTGCTGCCAGACCGGGTCAATCAGCGCGCCCAGCGGCTTGGGGGTGATGTCGCCCATGTACTGGCAACGATCACAGTGTGAGCAGCCCCCGGCGAGTCCGATGGTCAGCACCGACAGGGCTAGCGGACACGCAACGTATTCGGTTAACCGAGACATGTTTCAATCCTCGCCAGATTCGGCCAAGCAGTTTCAGATCAGTACGGTTCTTTGCTGAGGCTGCGGGTTCGGTCTTAATCCGAAAATCCATGCTTGCCGCTGAAGAAGTAATTCGATGACTTGCTTTGTGCTTCCACGTCCTGGCAACGCTTCAGGCGACTCTTGTAGAGCGGCCAGACCGTGCTGCGATGGTGGCAATCCGGCCGGCCTTCGATATCGCCGTAGATGAAGAAGTCCAGGTCGTGCGGTTCGGTGACTTCCATGCCGGGAAGAATCGTCGGAGCCTGGTTGGGTTCGAGCGGATGAACCAGTTCCGGGGTCACCAGAATCAGCAACTCGGTTTCATCGCGGGCGATGGTCTTGGATGATGTCAGCACGTTGAGCCACGGGACATCGCCGACCAGCGGCAGACGCGTGCTGTCACCGCGCTGCTGTTCCTGCAGCAATCCAGCGATCGCCAGCACTTGCCCTTCACGCATTTCGACGGTCGTCGTCACGGTACGAGTATCCGTGCCGAACACACCATTCACCGCGTTCGTACGGTTCAAGGTGCTAAACGTCGGTTGCACTTCCAGTCGCACCCGATCCTTGTCCAGTACGATCGGCGTGAAGGAGATCGAGGTGCCGAAGCCTTTGAAGGATGTGGTCGCCGCCTGAGCACCACCCACGCCGACGACCGTCGGCACAGCGAATTCACCACCGGCGAGGAACGTGGCGGGCTTGCCGCTCAGCGTCACCAGGTTCGGTTCCGCGAGGATCTTCGCGGAACCGTTCTTCACCAGGGCCTTCAAGACCAGGTTGAAGGATCCATCTTTAAAGGTTCCCGACGCCATCAGGTTGCCACCGCCAGCCAGCGTACTCTTCACCATGAATTCTTTGATGTTGAAGTCAAAGTCAGCACCGAGGTCACGCGACGCTGATCGCTTCAATTCCGCGATGCGGACTTTCAGCATGACCTGTTTAACGCCCGGCACCTTTAACATGTTGATGACCTGAGTCTGGGTCAGGTCCGAAGCTTCCGGGAACGGACGGGCTGCGTCACCCGCGTTGAACGGGTTCGACTGACTGTTGCTGCCCACCGACGCGCGGTCGGTCAGCAAACCAATGATCTTCACGGCTTCTTCTTCGTCGCGGGCTTCACCGCGGACGATCAGCTTGTCGGCCACGGGGATCAACTGGATGCGGCTGTTGGGAAACAGCTCATTGACCATGACGTTGAGTTCGCCGTACTCCATCCGGCGCTGATCATCGACGGCGTCGTCCTTGGTCACCGTGACAAGCAGGCTGAGCACTTGCGAATTCTCTTTGTCACCCAGCCAGATCGCGACGGTCGTGCTGCCGGTCGTCTTGCCGATGAACGACACTTCGCGGGGGCCGAACGCGACGAATTCGACGATCGTGGGATCGGCCACGGCGGTTCGAATCACGTCCTTCTTCGTGCGAATGATCTTCGCACGTCGCAACGGGACCTGGATTTCGGTTTCCGCGCTGACTACTTCAGAAATAAGGTCTCCGACCTTGCTGGCTGGAGCGGCGTCTTGAGCGAACACCGTCGGCAACGTCGCTTGGGAGCTAATCGCCAGCGCGAGGGCGGTTAGAGCCTTACTTCTCAAACGCGTGTACCAATTCGTTCTCATAATGCGAACCATCCTTGGTTTCCGCAAAGGGCTGCGGCAAAGTCCTGTCCTGTGCCCGCAGCGCGTTTGCAAAGGTAGGATCGTCTTGCCGTGTACGAAGCGTTCAATCGGAGCAGTCGGCATTAACGTCAGAATCAAAACTGGGGCCGGTCAGTCAAACTGGATAAGGACTGCCGAACCCAGCGACTTTGCGGCTGTCCGTTCCCATCTGTCTGCCAGCCCGTTGCTTGGCCGTAGCGCCTGCCGGTTCTAAAATGATCGTTCCCGCCCAATGGCTTCCGGCGAGACGCGTTTTACGGCTGATTTGCTGTGAAATCCGTGTTACTCCTGCAGAAAGAACTCATGTCTACGACGACCACCACAGGTGCCGCGACCAGTCAGGTTCCGGACGATTTGGGCCGCTTTGGCGAATTCGGACGCCGATTTGTCCCCGAAACGCTGATGCACGCCCTCGAAGAACTGACGGCTGAATACGCGCGAGCCACCCAGGATCCGGCGTTTCAAAAGGAGCTGGACGGCCTGCTGTCGACGTTCGTCGGGCGTCCGAATCCGCTCTATTTCGCTGAGCGACTGACGCAATACTGTGGTGGCGCAAGGATTTACCTCAAGCGTGAGGACCTGAATCACACCGGCGCCCACAAGATCAACAACACCATGGGGCAGGTGTTGCTGACGCGCCGCATGGGCAAGAAGCGCGTGATCGCCGAAACCGGAGCCGGTCAGCACGGAGTCGCCACGGCCACCGCCTGTGCCCGATTCGGACTCGACTGCGTCGTTTATATGGGTGAAGAAGACGTCCGCCGCCAGAAGCTCAACGTCTTTAATATGAGAATGATGGGCGCCGAAGTGCGGCCCGTGACCAGCGGCTCGCGAACCTTGCGTGATGCAATTAACGAAGCCATGCGCGACTGGATGGGTTCGGTTCAGAACACACACTACATCATCGGGTCCGTCGTCGGACCGCACCCCTTCCCGATGATGGTTCGCGACTTCCAGTCTGTCATTGGCCGCGAAGCTCGCCGCCAGTGCCAGGAAATCGTCGGACGCCTGCCGGATGAAGTGATTGCGTGCGTCGGCGGTGGTTCAAACTCGGCGGGCATGTTTTACCCCTTCGTGGATGACAAGACTGTCCGTCTGACGGGAGTGGAAGCTGGCGGTCGAGGCCCGCAACCCGGAGATCACGCCAGCACCTTGACTCACGGCGTAAAGGGCGTACTGCACGGCAGTTACAGCTACGTTCTGCAGGACGTAGACGGCCAGACTGCGGACGTCCATTCGATTTCCGCCGGACTGGACTATCCGGGCGTCGGCCCTGAACACAGCTACTGGAAGGATTCCGGCCGGGTGGATTACGTCAGCATCACCGACCAGGAAGCTCTCGACGCGTTCCAGACGATGGCGAAGCTCGAAGGCATTCTGCCGGCATTGGAAAGCTCACATGCCATCGCCCATACCTTGAAAGCCGCCAAACGTCGCTCGCCGCAGGAAGTCATCGTGGTGTGCCTGTCGGGGCGAGGTGATAAAGATGTCTACGAAGTGGCCCGGTTGCTCGGTCGCGACCTCGGTTAGCAGCGCCTTTGCCATCCACTTACGACCTTGAATGCCATCGAGCGTCCATCACTTATCGGAGCCACCGTGACGAATTCCTCTCGTATCTCCCAAACCTTTGCGAAGCTGAAGCAGGCGGGACAACTCGCCTTCATGCCGTTCATCACCGCCGGTGATCCCGATATGGCCATGACGCTGTCGCTGATCCAGGAACTGGCTCAACGCGGAGTCGACCTGATTGAAGTCGGCTTTCCTTACAGCGACCCGATCGCCGACGGCCCGGTGATTCAGGCGTCCTACACGCGAGCCTTGAATCGCAAACTCAAGGTGGAAGACATCTTCGCCGGGGTTGCCACCCTGAAGACGGCTGAGCTGCCGCCGCTCGTCGGGATGGTTTCGTACGCCTTGCTGTTCCGTCGCGGAGTGGATGCGTTCATGGCCCGCGCGGCTGAGGTCGGATTCGCGGGACTCATCATTCCTGATCTGCCCGCCGACGAAGCCTCTGAAGCGGCCGCTCTGGCCAAGAAGAACGGACTGGATCTGGTCCAGTTGATCGCCCCGACCACGCCCCGCGACCGCGCGATCAAGATCCTCAACGCGGCCAGCGGCTTTGTGTACTGCATCTCGATCGCTGGCATCACAGGCGTGCGCGATCAGTTGCCTCCCGAATTGCGTGATCAGCTCGCCTGGTTGCGTCAGCAGACGAAGCTGCCACTAGCTGTCGGTTTCGGCATCAGCAAGCCCGATCAGGTGGATGTCCTGCGCGACGTTGCTGACGGCGTCATCGTCGGCTCGGCGATCGTCAAGCAGCTGGACGCCCTCGAGAAAGGCGGCACGCGCGAAGCCGTGTTGTCCGAAGTCGGCAAAGTCGCAGGAGGATTGGTGACGGCGACTCATCAGGCGAAGTAGTCAACGCTGCCGACTCGTTCCCAAGCTCCGCTTGGGGACCGGGATCCTGAAGCTTCGCGAGCGAGCGAGGCGATTATCCGCAATCGAAAACGCTGGAAGCAGAGCTTCCGGGCGTGCGCTCCCAAACAGAGTTAGGGAGCGAGTGAAAGGTAATTCCAAACGCGCAGCTTGTTGGCCGAAGATCCGGACATCAAGCCGATGGGCGTCACTGCTTGTTGTTCTTGGCGAGTTGCTCTTCCACGATCGTCTTCGGCGACTTGATCTGAGCACCGACGCGGATGGCTTTCTTGCCCTTGAAGACCCCCGGTGAGGCTCGAAACACCGGGCGTCCTTCAATCAGGATTTCGGCGCCAATGGCTGCTTTGTGATCCGTCATGATCACATCGCCCTTTTCGAGTCCCATCACATCGGCAGTTGTCAGGTTGGTGGTTGCCATCCGCACGACCAGTTCGACGGTGGCTCGCGCCAGACCCGTCTCCACTTTGAGTTTCTGCGTCGGGTCTTGCGACTTCCGTTTGTAAGCCAGCCAACTGTCCGAAGTCAGCTTCGTCGCCTGCGACTCGATCGTATTGAAGGGCACACACAGGTTGAGAATGCCTCGGCGTTCCGCCATTGTGATTTCGAAGCTGACCAGCACGACCACCTCGTTCGGCGGCACGATCTGCACCAGTTGCGGGTTGCTTTCGATCTGAGCCACCTGCAGTTGCAGCTTGCAGATATTGCTCCACGCATTTTCCAGAGCCCTCAGGGCCAGCGTTGTGATCCGCGATGCAATGCGCAGTTCAATCTCGGTCAGCGGTCGCTGCGGCGAGTTCAGTTGCTTGGTGTCCTTGCCACCGCCGAGCAGGCGATCCACGATCGGAAAAACGATCGACGGATTGAGATCCAGAATGATATGCCCGTCGAGTCCCTGCGATTCGATGAGATTGAAGCACGTCGGATTCTCAAGACTGAAGACGAACTCACTGTAGGTCAACTGGTCGACGCTGATGAGTTTCACTTCGCAGATGGTGCGCAGCATCGCACTCAAGCCGGCACCGAACTCGCGACTGAACGCTTCGTGCAGCGCGTGCAAGGCGCGCATCTGCTCCTTGCTCACGCGTTCGGGACGCTTGAAATCGTAGACCGTCAGCCCGGCATCTCCGGCGCGCTGCGCGATTACCGCGTGTGGCTGCGAACTCGGATCAATCGCCGACAGCAGCGATTCCACTTCTGATTGACTCAAGACATCTGCCATCCGTGGCGCCTTTATGTCAGTCCACTTCATCCACTCTCAAGACCGGCTCGCACCATCCTGTGCCCGGCCCTGCTCAATCAACCGCGTACCTGCCCGTTGCCGTGCACGACATACTTGTAACTTGTCAGTTCGCGGAGCCCGCACGGTCCGCGCGCATGAAACTTGTCCGTACTGATTCCAATTTCCGCACCGAGTCCAAATTCTCCACCATCATTGAATCGCGTGCTGGCGTTGATGTGTACGGCAGCGGAATCCACTTCCGTCGCGAACTGGTTGGCCGCCAGCAGGTTGGTCGTCACGATGGCATCCGTGTGATGTGACCCGTACTCATTGATGTGCGCAATCGCATCGGCCACGCTATCGACGACCTTCACCGAGATAATCAATTCCGCGAACTCGGTCCGGAAGTCTTCTTCCGTAGCCGGCTTCGTATTCGGAACCAACTCACGAGTCCGAGGACACGCTCGAATTTCAACGCCCGCTGACTGCAACGCGGCCCCGGCGGTCGGCAGAAACTTCGCAGCGACGTCCTTATGTACCAGCAAAGATTCAGTCGCATTGCACACACCCGGACGCTGGCACTTGCTGTTGATGAGGATCTTCAGAGCCATCTCCAGATCGGCGCTGGCGTCCACATACACATGACAGTTGCCGTCGAAGTGTTTGATGACCGGCATCGTCGCGTCCGAGGTCACGCGTTCGATCAACGAACGGCCGCCGCGCGGAATGGTGACATCGATTTTGTTGCCGAGCTTCAGGAACGCGCCCACAGCCTCGCGATCCGTCGTGTCGACGAGTTGCACGGCATCCTTCGGCAGTCCGACCGCCTCCAGCGTTCTCACCAGCACTCGATGCAGCGCCTGATTGCTGTTCAGAGCCTCTTTGCCCCCGCGCAGGATGACGGCGTTGCCACTCTTCACGCAGATGGCCGCCGCATCAGGCGTCACGTTCGGGCGAGACTCATAAATGAAGAACACAACCCCGAGCGGCACCCGGACCTTGTTGATGAGCAAACCATTCGGCCGCACTGTGCTCTCGAAGACTTCGCCGATCGGATTGGGCAGCGCCGCGATCTCTTCCAACGCGCGAGCGACACCTTCAAGGCGGCTGTCGTTCAACCTCAAGCGATCGACCTGCGCACTGTTCAAACCATTGGCCGCAGCGGCTTCAACGTCCAGCAGATTGGCAGCCAGAATCTCAGCTTTGCTTTCTCGCAGAGCAGACGCAGACGCCAGCAGCCAGCGGTTCTTCTGCTCACCCGACGCGACAACGAGTTGCCGTGAGGCCTTGCGGGCACGATCGGCCCAGGTGTTGGCATAGGACGAAAAGTCGGTCATCAGCAACTCAATCAGATTTCAGTCACGGCACGGAGCGGTTGCCCTAAATGCAGAGCACGCCACAGTATCCGACCATGCTCCAAATGTGTCAACGTGGGTCGGGAAGCGACCGGCCCGTCGCGGGCGGAATGCGGTGATTGGCCAGCGGCAGGTGAACCAGACACGTCCCGGCGATCCGCGATCGCGGAAAAAAGCCGAATTGTGAATTCAGAACCCTCTATCCCGCAGACACCCCGAGTCCTGCTATTCTGCCGGAAGTTCGCCATTTGAAGATGGAACTCCCTATGACTCGCCCCGCTGAAGTTAGCCTGTTCGGTACTGCACTCGCGCAACCAGCGCGACAGAGCCCTCAAACTGTTGCTGTGATTGACATTGGCACCAGTTCCATCCGGATGGCGATTGGCGAAATTACGCCCGATGGAAGCGTTCGCACGCTGGAAGAACTGACCCAGGCGGTTTCGCTCGGAAAAGACACGTTCACCCGCGGCGAAATCACCCGGCAGACCATCGAAGACAGCGTGCGCGTGCTGGAGCGGTATCGTGAGTTGCTGAAGGCGTATGGCATCAGCCGCCCGGATCAGTTGCGGTGCGTCGCGACGAGTGCCGTGCGCGAAGCCACGAACAAGCTGGCATTCATCGATCGCGTCTACATCGCCACCGGTTTTCAGGTGGAGCCGCTCGATGAGTCCGAAGTCAGCCGGATCACGTACCTGGGCATTCAACCGACGTTGAAGCAACACCCGGATCTATCAGCGGCTCGCAGCATCGTCGTAGAAGTCGGAGCTGGCAGCACCGAAGTGCTGGTCGTGGATCGTGGTCAGGTGGTGTTCTCGCACACCTACAACCTGGGCTCGCTGCGTTTGCGACAGACGCTCGAAGCGCTACGGACTCCGCGCGACAAAGAGCGCGAGATCATGGAGAACCACATCGATCGTTTCATCGCGCAAGTGCTGCAGCAGATCGATGACGAGCAACCAGTCGTCCCCGAGATCATCGCCCTGGGCGGTGACTTTCGATTCGCCGCTCACGAGTTGGTGAAGGACCACGTTGAGGAGTCACTGGCGAAGATTGACCTCGATACCTTCGGCAGCTTCGTCAACGCGATGTTTCCGCTCAGCGACGACGAACTGATGCACGAGTACCACTTGACGTTCTCGGATGCGGAAACGCTCGGCCCCGCGCTCCTCACGCTCTTGAAGTTCGCGCGCAAGATGCAGGTGGAGCACATTCGCGTTTCCGATGTGAATCTGCGAGACGGCCTGCTGCAGGATATGGCTCACAGCGGCGCCTGGACCGATGACTTCGTCGATCAGGCGTTGAACTCGTCGATCGAACTGGGTCGCAAGTACTCCTTCGATGAGTCTCACGCCCGACACGTTGCGCACTTGAGCCGAATGTTGTTCGTTGCACTTCAACCAGTGCATCGGTTGGATCCGCGGTTCAGCGTCCTGTTGAAGATCGCCGCGCTGCTGCACGAAATCGGCATGTACATCGGCGTTTCGAGCTACCACAAGCACTCGATGTATTTGATTCAGAACAGCGAATTGTTCGGCTTGAGTCGCCGCGATCTGGCATTGGTGGCGCATGTGGCCCGCTATCACCGGCGAGCTTCGCCCAAGCCGACGCACCCCGGCTACACGTCTCTGGATCGCGAGGACCGCGTCATAGTCGCCAAGCTGGCGGGGATGTTGCGAGTCGCCGACGCGCTGGATCGTTCCTACAGCCAGCGCATCAAAGAATTCGCCTGCTCAATCCAGGGCGAGCGGCTCATCATCTCAATTCCCGGCGTTGAGGATCTTTCGCTCGAACAGGTCGCTCTGAAACAGACAGTTAGCCTGTTTGAAGAAACATTCGGCCTGTCCGTACTGCTGCGCCGCTCGCGCATCTGATGGGAGTCAGGTGCTTCAAAAAGAGTGCTCGGTAAAGCCCGAGCACTCCAAAGACAGTTGCTAATCCCTGGTCGCCAATCCAACCGCTCTCACTCCGCAAGACTGGTCGCGGTCGCGGTCGGGAACTTTTCGGGAACAGGCAGTGTCACTTTGTTGGTGGCGACCCATTCCGAACCGCGTGCGACGACGGACTGGAAGCCGATGCATTTCATCGACACTTCGGCGTGCCCCATCACCGTCGTGAAGACCTTGCCCTTGCCGTAGGGAATCCACCAGACCATCGGCTCGTGCGCGTCGGTTCCGCCGGTTTTCTTGTCCGAGTAAGCCGTCGCGAGGATGTGCATGTCGAGCGCCGGGCCGCGCTGACCGTGATACAGCTCATCCTTCACGTGCATCCATTCCGCGGGCATGTCCTTCATGACGGGGTGCTCGCGATCGCGGGTCACAACTGAAAAATCGTGCTGAGACCCGTGACCGGCTCCTGGACCTTCGTTCTTCGGAGAACGGACAACCTTGCCCTCTCCAGAGAACGTGACGCGGTCACCGTAGTTCGCTCCGCGCCAGCCCAAACCGATCATGCGGTTGAACTCGGGCCATTCGGGAAAGGCGTTGTTCGCCGCGTGAACGATGACCACGCCGCCGCCGTTGGAGACATATTGCTCAAAGTTCTTGCGCACGCCTTCGGGCCAGAGTTCGCCGTTGTAGTTACTGAGCACAACATTGAACTTCGTGAAGTCCGGATTGAACTTCTCCCAATCACCAGCGGGGGATTTGTTCGGGGGAGTCGTCGCGACTTCGACCTCAAACTTCCCGGAGCCGGTCAGAAAATCCTTCAGGATCGGAGTCGTGGCCTTCCAATTGTGATTGTTCTGGCCATCAATGATCAGCAGCTTGAGTTTGTCCGCTGCGAAGACATTGCTCACGGCCAGCAAACTGAAACACACGAGCGCTAACAACAGTCGTTTCATTCGGGGCATCCTTCATCAGTAGAGTCGTAGCCGGTCCGCGAACCTTAGCCGCAGGGTGACCGCAGGTAACGAGTCGTACTTCAGCAGACGCACGCGCGAATTTCGACCGTGGCTAGCTGACGACCGCCAGCCGCAGCTCTTTGGGCAGCGGGAAGTGCACATGTTCTTCCCGGACGACGACGGAGTCCACCTCGGCTCCAAACCGCTCGACGAAGAAATCAATCGTCTCCTGCACCACAACTTCAGGAGCACTGGCTCCAGCGGTAATCAGAACTGTTTCGTCGCCGGTGAATTCTTCGATGGGCAGTTCTTTCACAGTGTCGATCAGGAACGCGCGCTTGCCGCCCGACTTCCCGATCTCCATCAACCGGCGGCTGTTGGAACTGTTCTGACTGCCCAGCACGATGAGCACGTCCGCGCGGGTTGCCAGCGTCGAAACCGCTTCCTGACGGTTTGTCGTTGCATAGCAGATGTCTTCTTTCGGCGGCGCGTCGATACGCGGGTAACGCTGCTTCAGCCGATCGATGATGGCTTGAGCTTCTGAGACACTGAGCGTGGTCTGAGTCAGATACGCGATCTTGTCGTCGGGACCAAACGGCAACCGGTCCACCGCTTCCGGGCTGTCGACCAGAGTGATGCTTTCGGGGGCCTCACCCATCGTGCCGATGACCTCGTCATGCCCTTCATGGCCGATCAGCACGATGTTGTAGCCGTCTTTGGCGAACTTGATGGCTTCCAGATGCACTTTCGTGACCAGCGGGCAAGTCGCGTCGATCGTGTGCAGATTTCGCTCGCGTGCCTGACGACGAATCTCCGGCGAAACGCCGTGAGCGCTGTACAGCAGAATTGACCCGTTCGGCGCCTCAGAGATCTCATTCACGAACGTCACGCCCTGCCGCGTGAAGCGCTCCACGACGTACTTGTTGTGCACGATCTCGTGATAGACGTAGATGTTGGAACCGAACCGCCGAATCGACTCGTCCAGACACTCAATTGCCATGTTGACGCCGGCACAAAAGCCGCGCGGGTTCGCCAGAAGAATCTTCATGATGTCGCCGAAAGCCGTTTCCTGAAAAGCCATCCATCCGCCTGCAGGAACTACTCCGTACTCTCCCGCCCGGGTTAACACAGCGTACTCGGCCTAACTGTGCTTCGCTATCGCGGGTTCATCAGGAGTTGCTGGCGGCGAAGCGGGTCACTCATTCCGGAAACAGGCACATGTCGACCTTCCATTCACCATTCTCGCGCCCGACGACCACGCGGGTGTTGGTCTTCGCGTTCCCGTCGGGCGCGCGGAAGAGGTATTCCGAACGTGGTTCGTTCTGAATAGTGACCGTGTTGACGGCAAAGAACTCCATCGGCTGTTGCAGATAGGGACGCGACTTGACCGCTCGCACGAAGGCTTCCTGTCCTTGAGCGCTCTTGAACTCGCTGGTTGTCCCCGCCCATGCCTGCTCTGGCTTTCCTTCACGCACCTTGGTCAGAAACGCTGCGACGACTTGCTGGCCAGCGTCGAGACTGGGTTGCGTCGCGGGCTTCCAAAAGAAGCTCGCCACTGCGACCACCACAGCGATGCACAGGGCGACGACGATCAACTGCCGAACCGATGTCGTACTCAGTGACATGTGATTTACCTTCGTAATGCCATTCGCGGAATGGCGGTGTCAGCTTTGAACTCAGACGCGACCCCGACAAATGCACTCGATTTGAGAACTCAATTGCCGTGCGTTTCTCGCGCGAGAGAGCGTCACCCGAACCGCGATCCGGTTGAGCGACGTTTCCCGACGCCCGCAGTAGCAGTTACTCCAACGTCGCAGTCTCGCTACCACTGCGAGTCCCGAGTGCTCGCCAGACAGTGAGGGCAATATTGTCGGCCACCGACCGCACCGACCCATCCATCATCAGCACGTTGACACTGCCGATGTGATAGCTTCGCGCGGTGATCGCCGCATAAGTCGGCACGGTTGTGGACTCGCCGTCTCGCATGGTGGTCAAATCAACGTCGTACGTAATTGGACCACTCGTATACGGCACAAACGTGTTAGGACCGAACGTTGTCGTGAAGCCGCTTTCGTGGACGTCGCCTTCAATCCATTCCGTGTGCCCGTTGGAATCGAAGGTGCCACCAAAGTAGGCCGCCAGTGCTGCGGTACTCGACGGAGGCGCGACGCCCAGCGTGTTTGGGGAATTGCTATCCCACCAGTTCGGTTGAAACGCCTTGGTCTCGGCGGCTCCCAGCGTATTACTCATACCGTCGGTGAAGTCGCGCGGTGCATACGCCTGATTGGGAGCGAAAGCTCCGTCACCAACAGCCCGAGTAACCGGATCAAAGATGAACCAGGTGCCCTCGTTGAAGCTGTAGTTGAGCGGATAATGCTGCATCGTCGGAGTCTGTCGCGGACGATCATTGATCTCGCTCGGACACATGTAGATGGCCACTCGTGTCTTGGCTGCCAATGGGCTGGCCGTGAAGGCCGTGTTTTTGTCCCAGTCGATCAAATCGGCAAGATTAGCTCCGTCAATGTACGGCAGCAGGCGAGCTTGAGCGGAGTAGGGTTCGAACGTGACAGTGGCGGGCAGAACGGAAATCGGCGGGAAGCGTGTTGTGGTTTCCTGGTAATTCTGCAGGGCGAGTCCGACCTGCTTCATGTTGTTGCGGCATTGAGCTCGACGCGCGGCTTCACGCGCCTGCTGCACAGCGGGCAGTAGCAGAGCTACGAGCACGGCGATGATGGCGATGACGACGAGCAGTTCGATCAGCGTGAATCCGCGCACACGCGAAGTCTGGGCAGCAAGCATGGCAATCCCTTTGAAGAAGCGGCGCTCGGGAGCTGGCGTCTCCAATGCACGAGGCCGATATGATGGAATTTGTCGGTCTCTGGCGGTTCTGCCTAGAAGCTGCGTTCGATCATGAGAAAAGACTCATGGGAGGCTCATTCCAAGCGGTTTCCGAGGACCTGTGAGGCCGTCATACTCTCGGTATAGAGAGGGATCGGACATGGCTCGAATACTCGTCGTCGAGGATCAGCGCAAGCTGTTACAGGCGCTTAAGCAAGGGCTGGCCGAAGAACAGTTCGACGTGCTAACCGCCGAAACTGCAGAAGCGGGCTTCTACCTGGCGTCTACGCAAAGCGTGGACTTGATGGTGCTCGATCGCATGCTGCCGGGACGCGACGGCGTCGAGGTCGTCAAAGAACTGCGTCGCGCCGGACATCGTTTCCCGGTGCTGATGCTGACCGCTCGCGATCAGGTTCAGGATCGGATTCAAGGACTCGATGCCGGGGCGGATGACTATCTCGTCAAGCCTTTTGACTTCGGTGAACTCCTGGCCCGCATTCGAGCGTTGCTGAGACGTCGGCAGCCGCATCGCAACTTCGTGCTGCGAGTAGACGACCTGGAAGTCGATCTGCTGGCTCGACGCGTGATTCGTGCGGGCGAGGAGATCGTACTTTCTCCCCGCGAGTTTGAACTGCTCGAATACCTCATGCAGCAGCCGGGTCGCACGGTCACACGTGAGGAACTCTCGCGCGAAGTCTGGAAGGAGCCGACCGTCATGACGAACGTCATTGATGTCTGCGTGATGCAACTGCGCAAGAAGGTAGAGCGGTCGGGGCTGAAGCAGTTGCTTTGCACCGTGCGCGGTGTGGGGTATGTCGTGCGGGAGCCATCATGAGAAGCTGGAGCATCCGCTGGCGCATGACGTTGTGGTACGGAATGATGGTCGCTCTGCTGGTCATTGTTTTCGGGGCGTCAGTGTTTGTGCTCACCCTGCGCCGATTCTCAACACGCGTGGATTTTGAGCTCGCGGAAGAGATGCACGAGTTGCAGTTGGAGGTCATCGGCGAGCACAGCCGCGAACGCCTGCTGAAAGAGCTGCAGGCCGAGTTCGCGGAACATCAATCCTACGAGTTTGAAATTCTGCAGGAAGATGGTTCGCCGCTGTTTCGCAGTCAGCGTCTGCACTCTCTGCCGCTACAAGTCAACGGTCCCAGTGAAACGTGGCCGACGGAGTTGGAGACATCCGAGGTGCGGCTGAAGGGGCTCGGTGAGTATCGCGTGATGAGGCAGGCCGCGAAGTCGCGGTATGGATTACTTTTGCTGCAGGTGGGAATCCCGCTGCAGCCGATGCGGGATGTCGAAAGCGAACTACTCAAGGCTATGGCCTGGTTCGGCCCGCTGATTCTCGTGCTCGCAGTGAGCGGTGGATACTGGCTCGCGGGCCGCATGCTGGCTCCGATTCAGAGCATCACCGAGACAGCGGCTGAAATCACGGCCCAGCGTCTGAAGCGACGCATTGTCATCCCCGACGTCGATGATGAACTCAGTCGGCTGGCTCATACTCTGAATGAGATGATTAACCGGCTCGATCGTGCGTTTGACGACATGCAACGCTTCACGGCCGATGCTGCGCACGAACTGCGAACCCCGTTAGCTGTCATGCGCACTCAATTGGATGTCGCGTTGCGAACCGAACGCTCGCCTGACGCCTATCGCAGCGTGCTCGTCAGCTTGAAAGAGGACGTCGACCGCATGAGTTCGCTCGCTGCTCAATTGCTTGAGCTGGCGCGAGAAGACGCCGGAGTTGAATCATCAACGCACGAACGAGTCTGCCTGCGGAACGTGCTGCAGGAGGTCGCTCAACACTATCAATCAGGGACAAATCAGCGCGGCGTGACCGTCCAGCTTTCAGCAGGAGCTGCCGCCCACGTGCACGGTGATAAAGAGCGATTGCGCAGAGTCTTCCTCAACGTGCTCGACAACGCGGTGAAGTACACGCCAGATGGTGGCGCCGTCTCGATGGTGCTTGAGGTCTCATCTGATCGCCAGCATGTGCAAGTTGTCGTGACGGATACAGGTTCCGGTATCTCGCCCCGGCACCTGCCGCATGTCTTCGATCGCTTCTACCGGGCCGACCCGGCCCGCTCGTCGCCGCTTGGAACAGGTCTGGGGCTGGCCATCTGCAAGGCGATTGTCGCTTCACATGGAGGCACGATCGAAGTCGAAAGTCCGGCCTCGGAACACGTTCTTCCAGATGACGCCAAGGCCGACGCGCGTTCTGCTCGGCAACCCGTCAACGGGAACACTCGCGGGACGTCGATTCGTATTCGTCTGCCGCTCACCGCCACCTGATCGACGAATCGTTGCCCGTTCTGCACAAGGTCTTGGGAGTCGTCGCCCGAAGCCCTGCGAGGTTAAGCGGGACTCTCTCATCAGGTGCTACGGATCAAGCGGCAATTCAACGCAGACCCATTCGCTGTCGCTGCGAGCGACGACCAGTTTGCCGGAGAAGGCAGGGTGAGCCCATGTGTCACCGATGATGTCGGCACGGGCGGTTTCGTGGTAGCCGGAGGGATCAACCCGAGCCGTAACCAGTTCCCCATTCGCGTTCAGGGCCAGGATGCGGTTGCTGTCTCCAAGCCAGACTAGAGCCGCCTGCGGGTTGCGATCGCGCGGCGTGAGCTTGTTGCCATCGTTCCAGATCTTCTTGCCAGTCTTCAACTCAAAGCAGGTCAGGCCGTGCTGCTTATCCAGTAGATACCCATAGTCGCCGCGTACCAGCGGCTGCGACATCAAGCCACGCAGGTGACGATTCTCTTCCCACTCCAGCGTGGCGGCCTTCGGTTGAGCACCGAGACGCACGGCCTTCGAACCATGCCAGTAACCACAAACGATGGCCAGATCATCCACAACGATCGGTGTGGCAATCGACACGCCGTAAGTCACTTCATAGGGCACAGACCAGTAGTCAGCACCGGTTTTGGCATCAATGCCGCGTACGTGCGAGGGAGTCCAGCAGATCAACTGCTGATGCCCGTCACGCTGAGTCCGCACGGGCCAGGAGTAACCGGCTTCGTCGCTCAGAGCTTTCCACTTCACGCTGCCGTTCAAGGCATCGAAGGCCAGCACGCAATTTCCGTCGGGTCCGCCTGCGAAGACGACGACCGTATTGTCGTAGACCAGTGGTGAGGCAGAATAACCCCACATCGGCGGGCGGCCTTTGAACTCGGCCACGATGTCATGCGACCAGACCGCACTGCCATCCTGATACTTCAAACACAGCAGCTTGCCGAGCGCGCCCAGCGTGTAGACGTAATCCCCGACAATGGTCGCTGCGGCACGCGGGCCGTTGCCGTAGTCGAGTTTGCCGTAGGTCTCGGGATAAGGGTGAGTCCAAACTTCGTTGCCGGTCGTGAGGTCTACACAGACGACGCGCTCGACCTCTTTGACGATCTTGCCCTGCGGCTCAGCATCGGTCTTGGTGAGCGGGTCGCGCTCGACCTGACGATCCAGCGTAATTGCTCGCCCACGCGATACCACCACTCCCGCATACCCACCGCCGAGCGGTCGATTCCAGACATTCTTCAGCCCGGTCTCCGGCCATTTTTCGGCCACGGCCGGTGCTCGCCAAGTCCCATCCCCACGTGGTCCGCGCCACTGCGGCCACTCGGTTTCGACGACGTCATTGGCCACAACGAACGATGCACCCAGTAACGAACCGGAGATTGCCAGACAGCGTAGGATTGACGTGATTACTTGAGGCATGTCGTTAACCACCGGGCGAGCGGGGGATGTCAATCCCCCGAGCATCTCGACATAATCTCGGGGGATTGACATCCCCCGCTCGCCGTCATGTTGTTGATAAGAGCTAACCTCGCGAACGTTTCAGAGTCAGCGTGCGTTGATACAGCTCCAGCATGCGCGGCAGGCAGACGTCGAGGCTGTATTGTTCGCGAATCAGCTTCGCGCCGTTCTGGCCCATGTAACGATATTTCTCCGGGTCATCCAATACTTGCATCGCCAAGTCCGTCAGACCATCCACATCGAAGAAGTCGGCGACGAAACCGGTTTCTCCATGCTTGATCATTTCTTTGACCGGAGCCGTCGCCGATCCCAGGACCGTGCAACCGCACGCCAGCGAATTCATCAGCGACCAGCTCAAAACGAACGGCACCGTCAGATAGATGTGCAGATCACTGATGCTGAAGACATCTACGAGTTCGTGCGGTTCGACACGGCCGGTGAAGATGAAGCGGCTCATGTCGTAGTTGTCCTGCTTCAACACGAAGTCTTTGTAAGTCTGCTCGTTGATGCGGTTCAGGTCGCCGCCATAGCAGACTCGATCCGACCCCACGCACAGGAAGATGACGTCCTTCCGCGCGTCGCAGATCTTCTTTGCGACCTTCATGAAGACATCGAAGCCGCGCATCGATTCGAAGCCGCGCGACACGTAGGTAACGATCTTCATCTCGGGCGGAATCACGCGCCCCTGAATCGTTCGCGGAATCTGCTTGCGATACCAGATGTTGGTGTCGATGCCGTCAAAAATCGTTTCCAGTTTTGGCTGATACTCCTCCGGAAACAGGCTGCGCTGATAGGCGGTCGGGCAGTAGCCCATCGTGCAGGTTTGAGCGTCCAGCAGAATCATCGAGTTACGAGTTCGCGAACGCAGCACGTCCAGCTCCTTCACCGGGAAGTCCGGTCGGAAGTCCAGATCGGAGCCTTTGCTGCGGTAGTAGTATTCGAAGTAGTTGATGATGGGGCAGTCGTAGAGATCCGCCAGCCACAACGTGCTGCCGAAGCCGCTGTGCCCGACGACCAGATCCGGCTTGATGTCCGGGCGATTCTTCATCGCCTCGTAGACCGCATGCGAGTGCCAAACGCAGTTCTCGAAGGTGCGGCTGCAATAGTGAGTCGACTTCGTCGCCCCGCCCGTCAGCTTGTATTGAATGCGCTCGATGCCATCGATCACCGCCGGCGGCAGTTCGGACACGAACGAGCAGCGAAACCGATGATTCTTGATGAGATAGCTGGCGATGTGGCCGAACTGAGCGGGAAAGTTCTTATGGACGAACAACACGTGCATGAATACGGCTCCTTCAAACTCCGTTCCGACAGGTGGCGGGAGTCTAGGGAGAGCCTGCGCGGCAAGCCACACTGATTGATCCGACTGTCAGCGAACTACTTCGGCAACTCGCCTTCGCCGATACCGAGGGCTTCACGCAGGAAGCGTGATGGCACAGACGGGCGTTTCTTGCCCCACTTCTTGCGGAAAGCCGTGCGAGTCAGTGTCAGATGATCGCGGGCTCGCGTGATACCGACGTAACACAGCCGCCGCTCTTCATCGACGTTGCCGCCGGTTTCTTCCGCTTCGACCGATCGCTTGTGTGGCAGGATGCCCTCTTCCATGCCGACCATGTAGACGCGCGGGAACTCCAGCCCCTTCGCGCTGTGCAGGGTCATCAGCTTCACGGCGTGCTGGGTGAGCTTGTCTTCCTTGCCATCGTCCTCACGGCCAAACAACGAGGTCTCTTCGAGAAAGTTTGATAGAGAGGGCTCGTCAGCACGGCTGGTGTAAGTGCGCAGCGAATCGAGCATCTGCTCGATCATCTCGCCGCGGACGAGTTGCATGTCTTCGTTTTCGTACTGTTTCTGAATCTCGCTGGCGTAATCGATCTCGGTCAGCAGTTGTTCGGCAATCACGGGCAGTTCGCGCGGATCGGCCTGCAGCCGCGCACGATATCGATCCAGCATTCCGTAGAAGCTGTTGATGGCCGCACTGGCTTTGGGAGTGATCTCTTTCTCGGCGAGAGCTCCGGGAACGACCTCGCGCAATTGCTTGCCCTCACGGACAGCTCGTTTCAGCAGCTTTTCGACGGTTGAATCGCCGATCCCGCGCGCGGGCACATTGATGATTCGCAGCAGCGCGGTTTCGTCCTTCGGATTCTCCAGCACCTTGAGATACGACATCATGTCGCGAATCTCGCGCTTATCGAAGAACGACTGGCTGCCCATGATGACGTACGGCAACTTCACGCGCCGCATCTCGGTTTCAAAGACGCGCGGCTGCTCGTTAGTGCGAAACAGAATGCAAAAATCTTCGAGCGGCACGCCCTTCTTCTCAGTGTAGTATTGGATCTCGGCCACGATCTGCTCGGCCTCGACCTGCTCGTCTTCGTACTCGCGGCAGCGGACTGGCGATTCAGCCTTCTTGTGCGCGACGAGTTGCTTGTCGTGCCGGCCCTTGTTGTACTTCACCAGCCGGTTGGCGGCATCGATGATCAGGTCGGTGCACCGGTAGTTCTCCACCAGCCGCACGACCTTCGCGCCTTTGAACTGCTCATGGAACCCGAGGATGTGAGTGACCTCGGCCCCGCGCCAGCCATAGATCGACTGATCGTCGTCACCCACCACGCACAGGTTCTGATGCGGCCGTACGAGCGCTTCGATGAGATCGAACTGCGCGCCGTTCGTGTCCTGATACTCATCGATCTGCACGTGATCAAACCGCTGCTGCTGTCGATCGAGCGCATCCGGAAATTCATCGAAGAGCTGACCGGTCAACAGCAGCAGATCATCGAAGTCGACCGCGCCGCACGCACGCAGGTTCGACTGATACTTTCGATAACCTGTCGCCGCCAGAAACTCCTTGTCGTTCTCGACATGCTCGCGAGCAAACTGCGGCCGGATGTTCTGCATCTTCCAACGGCTAATGATGCTCAGCAGGTCCTCGGGGCTGAGCGTCGTGTCCGGCACGCGAATGTCGCGCAGAGCCTTCCGCGCCGCCGACTCCTGATCTCCGCGATCGTAGATCGAAAACGTCTTCGGATAACCGAGCAGTTCGATCTCCTGCCGCAGCACGCGCACGCAGTAGGCGTGAAACGTCGAGATCAGCGGCCGCTTCTTGAGGTTCTTGCCCAGGAGATGCTGAGTACGTTCCAGCATTTCCTTCGAGGCTTTATTCGTAAACGTCACCGACAGGATGCGATCCGGCACGATGCCATGCCGGATCAGTTCCACCATGCGGTGCGTGATCACTCGCGTCTTGCCCGTCCCCGCGCCGGCCAGCACCAGCAGCGGCCCCGACAACGTCATGACGGCTTCGCGCTGAGCCTGATTCAAATGAGCAAGACGGTCTGACATACGTACTCGATACGGCGAACATAAACCCTGCGCAACGACGCCGATGTATGGCGGACAATCCTGTCTGCCATCGGTTCGGCGGACAAGATTGTCCGCCCTACATGGAGAATGCCAGCCGCGCCTTACAGGTGCTCGCCGCAGCACTTCTTGTACTTCTTGCCGCTGCCGCACGGGCAGGGATCGTTGCGGCCGATGCGCTGGCTGCGATTACGGATCGGAGCCACCGCCGGCGGCGGTTCGCTTCCCGAGCTTTCCACGGTACGATCCGCGGACGGTGCATCCATCGGCGGAGTCGGTGGAATGTCTTCCACAACACCGGGATGCGTCTCCTCAGTGATCCGCCACAGTGATGTGACGTACTCAGGAGTGATGTTCTGCTCGATGCGGAACACGTTGCCGGTCAGCCGTTCGCCGATGATGCGTTTCATCTGGCGGAACTTCTCCATGCCCTGCTGAGCGTATTCCGCTTTCGGGTCCTTCTGAGCGTAGCTCTGCAAGTTCACGCTGCGACGCAACGAGTCCATGCTGTGCAGGTGGTCTTTCCACTCGCCATCCACGAAGTCCAGCAGGAGCACGCGCTCAATCTGATGCAGTTCCGGACGGAAGCGGCGGGCGTGAGCCTTCTGAATCAGGGCTTGTGCACCCAGCCGGGTCGTACCATCAAAGTCATCCGCTTCGAGGTCCGCCGCGAAGTGCTCGTTAGCCCAGGCGATCAAGCTCGGAATCTCAACGGTCGACTGCACTGTATCTTTTGAGCTATCACGGTCCGCCTTACGCGGTCCGTAGATCGCGTCCAATCGATCATCGAGTCCATCAATTGCATCACCACGAACGATGTAAGCGGCACTCGCATCCATGATGCGGGTCATGAGTTGCTCGTAGCTCATGCCAACGAGTTCATCGAGCTTCAGATCGGCACCGAAGCGCGAATTCGCGAACGCCACCAGACCTTCTGCATCAACGCGGATGGTGTCTCCTTCCTGAGCCAGGAACCGCGACACACCGACACGCACCGGAAACTGGATTTCCTTGTCGCGGTAGAACTTCATCACGCGCTCACGCAGCACGGGTGTCACGAAATCGACTTCGGCGCTGAGAAACTCAGCGGGGTCCATCGCGATGCCAAACTGCCGCTGGACGGCATCAATCAACGCCCTGATCGGGAACTCCGCGGACACGAACGCGGGCACCGCTGTCAAATCGAGTTGATCAGCTCGTTCGGACGCAAACTTATACAGGAACGTGTGAATTTCAGCGCGCGGCACCGCCTTGAGTTCTTCCACTTTCAATTCGAGCTGGAACGTGCGGTTCGCCCAGTTCGTCAGCGACTGCCAGTTCCATTCGTCCTCGGGCGTATGCTCAGGCAAGGCAACTTCAATCTCGTCGGCGATGCCGTTGTCGGCCTGACGGCGGTATTCGTGCCGGAGGAAATCATCAATCTGCTCGTCCGCCATACCGTGAATCTGCTGCGCATCAAACGCGATATTATGAGTCTCGCGCGCCCAATGCGCCAGATTGTCCCAGCGGAACAAGTGGGACAGAAACCGCTCAGCAAGCCGCTGGCACTGATCGTTCACGTAGCCCACGATGATCGACTTGCAGCTCGCACCTTCCAGCGACCGCTGACGCAATGAGTAGATCTCCTTGCGTTGCACGTCCATGACTTCGTCATATTCGAGCAGATGCTTGCGCATGTCGAAGTGCGCTTCTTCACGCTTCTTCTGAGCACCCTCGATGCGGTTGGTGACCATGCGGCTTTCAATAGCCTCACCTTCCTGCATACCCAATTGCGTCAGCAGGCCACGCACCCAATCGCCCATGAAAATGCGCATCAGGTCATCGTCGAGCGAGATAAAGAAGCGGCTCGAACCTGGGTCACCCTGACGTCCCGCACGACCGCGCAACTGCAGGTCGATGCGGCGTGAGTCGTGACGCTCTGTACCAACCACGTGCAGTCCGCCGAGTTCCGCCACCTTGCGGCCTTCGTCGGCCATGCCTTGCTCTCTGGAGATCCGGGAAGTCACTTCGTCCCACTGTGCCTTCGTCACATCCAGGCGGCTGGCGTGGGTCTTGCTGAGTTCCGCCCAGGCCATGAACTCAGGATTACCACCCAGAATGATGTCCGTTCCACGACCAGCCATGTTCGTCGAAATCGTAACCGCGTTGAGCCGTCCGGCCTGAGCGATGATCTCAGCTTCACGTTCGTGGAATTTGGCGTTCAACAGGTTGTGCTTGATACCCGCGCGCTTCAAGTGCTCGCTGAGAATTTCCGACTTCTCGATGGATACCGTACCAACCAGCACGGGACGTCCCGTCGAACCGACGGTTTTGATTTCCTCAACAACTGCGTTCCACTTTTCGCGTTCGGATCGCAGAATCGTGTCTGGTGAATTGATGCGCTTGGACGGCCGATTCGTCGGAATATTGATGACGTCCAGATTATAAATCTTCAGGAATTCATCAGCTTCCGTCATGGCGGTACCGGTCATACCCGCCAGCTTCTTATACAGCTTGAAGTAATTCTGCAGCGTGATCGTGGCGAGCGTTTGCGTCTCTTCCTTGATCTTCACGCCTTCTTTGGCTTCCACGGCCTGATGGAGCCCATCACTCCACTGCCTGCCGATCATTTTGCGGCCGGTATGCTCGTCGATGATAATCACATCGCCGCGCTCAACCACATAATGCACATCGCGCTTATAGAGATGATGCGCCTTCAGCGAATTATCAATCAGGTGCGGCCAGTGCATGTTGCCGTAGGTATAGAAGCTTTCGACCCCGGCCAATCGCTCTGCCTGACGAATACCAGTTTCCGTCAAGTGGCAGGTATGTTCCTTCTCCTTGATTTCAAAATGCTCGCCCGGAACAAGCTGCCGGGCGACAACATTCGCGGCCTCGTAGTTCGCCGGATCGTCATTCGCCAAACCTGAGATGATCAGCGGCGTACGCGCTTCGTCGATCAGGATGTTGTCGATTTCGTCGACCAGCGCGAAATCCAGACGCCCCTGCACCTGAGCCTCGCGCGTGGGCTTCATGTTGTCGCGCAGATAATCGAAGCCGAATTCGTTGTTGGTGCCGTAGGTAATGTCGCAGCTATAAGCTTTCTTGCGTTCATCGGGATCCATGTGCGACTGAATCGCGCCCACGGTCATGCCCAGCGCCATATGGATCGGCCCCATCCATTCCATGTCGCGCCGCGCGAGATAGTCATTCACGGTCACGACATGCACTTTGCCCGCCAGGCCGTTGAGGTACGCCGGCAGCGTTGCCACCAGCGTCTTACCTTCGCCTGTCGTCATTTCGGCGATCATGCCGTTATGCAGCACATAACCTCCGACCATCTGTACATCGAAGTGCCGCATGCGCAGGTTGCGACGTCCGGATTCGCGCACCGCCGCGAAAGCCTCAGGCAACAACTGGTCGAGTGTTTCACCCTTCCAGAGCCGCGCGCGGAACTTGGCCGTGCACTGGCGAAGTTCGTCGTCGGTGAGTTTCTCGAATTCGGGTTCCAACTGGTTGATGCGATCCAGCGTCGAACCCGCAGTGATTCGCGTCGAACCGTCTTTTTCGCGGTTGAAACCGATTTTCCGTACCCGCCGATCATTGGAAGAGCCAAAGACCTTCGTAATCGAGCGTTCGATGCCCCGTCCAAAGCTGAAGAGAGCCGAACCAAGCTGCTGAAGCGCTTCCATGAAAGACACCTAATCCCAAGATCTCACAAACCGGCAGTCCACATCCGCGAACCGCTGACACTTCCGAAAGAATGACGTCCAGCAGCCGTTTCCTCGTCGTCGAAATCGCAAGGCAGTCAACGACTTCAGGAAAACCGCAACGACCAGACTCGTCACTCCTGCATTCACCGTTTGGACGTGGCAGCCGCACACTCAGATCAAGCATTACGTCTGAGAATCGCTCCCAGCGGGACATCCCTGTCTGCGGGCTGACCGCCGAGGCGCGAATTCGCGACGCACTCTCGCCGAACCCAGGCAATGTGGCTGAGGGTGGCTCTGAACGTTTCCGAAGCCATTCGGACCATCAACGTTCCAGCCACCCACAGAACAACACTCCCTGCTGTTCGCGCGGGATGCTATTGGGGCCTATTTCGAGGGTCAACGGCGGTACTCCGGGAGTAGCTGGCAACGTTTGTTCAAAATCCAGGAATCTCTCGCCCGGTGCTCCACCACGCAATCGCGTCGTTCGGGTTATCGCAGCCGCAGTTCGTGACTGCTCAGGCGTCGCGAACCTGATTTTGTCACCAGCACATTGTGTTCGAGACGCACGCCACCGATGCCTTCGATGTAGAGCCCGGGTTCGATCGTGACGACGTCACCTTCCAGCAGGACATCGTCGCTCTCAGCAACGAGAATCGGTGCTTCGGGATGCGCTAAACCCAAGCCGTGTCCTGCGTGATGTACCAGTGGCGCATGGCCGGCGTCTTCCAGCACCTTGGATGCGGCGCGGTACACATCCGCGGCACGCACGCCAGCTTTCGTAACCGCTTCCGCAGCCAGTAACGCAGACTTGTCGGTTTCGAAGATTTCAATCTGGTTGGAGGTCGGCTCACCCACGGCCAGAGTGTTCGTGAAGTCGCTGCGATAGCCGCCAATCATCACGGAGTAATCGAGGATGAACATGTCGCCCTCTTTCAGCACGTAACTCGTCGGCTGCCCTCCGCGTTTGGGAATTTCGGCATTCACCGCGCGGAAGTCACCGTAGACGACGCTTGCCAGACCTGCCGCCAGTTGGGCCGCCCGCTGCACGTCGCAGTACAGTTCGAGTTCCGTCATGCCCGGTCGAACGGACTTCAGGGCCTGAGCGTGTCCCGCGTCGCAGGCCTGCATGCAGCGGGTCAGCAACTCGATCTCGTCCGGTTCCTTTTGGCGGCGCAACTGCCGTACGACGCTGCCCAGTTCGAGCGCGCGACACTCATGAGCCAGGTCCAGTTCGTCGGCGGCCATGACCGGCAGCCACTCGGCTTCGACCAGCCCACGCCGCCCTTTGAGCCTCGGCGCCAGCGACTTGAGTTGAGCGAACAGCACATGATCGCGGTTCATCACCGAATGCTTGTGGTCGTACCACTTGCCGAGGACCTCTTCGTCCACGAACGGATCGGCAACCGCAGAGCGACGCGTGAAGTTGTCCGCCATCAAGGTGGACTGGCCGCTACGCTCCAGCAGCAACAAACCACGCTCGCACGTCGAAAAGCTGATGGGGTTCACCCAGAAATTGGAGAAGTAGTGCACATGCCGCGGGTCGGCGATCAAGACCCAGTCGTACTCCTGCGGCAATGCGTCCCAAAGGCGATAGCGGCGAGCCAGACAACCGTCGGCGGTGAGCATGGAGTCCGTTCCTGGTCAGGGTTGAGGATTCGCCGCTCGATGCGGCCTAAGGCAGTTCCCAAAGCTGCAGCATCTTATTGTAACCGCACGTCAGCACCAACTTACCGTCCGCCGACAGCGCCACGTTCTGAGCCGTCAGCGTGTCGACCTGCCAGGAATCGATGACCTCGCCCTTACCCACGTCCCATACCACCACGTTCTTGTTGTTCGCGGCATCGGCGATGGCAACTCGGTTGCCATTCTCAGAGAAAGCGAACCCGCTGCCGGAGGAATGTGAGCGAAAATTCAACGTGGAGCCATCGCCCGGCTTTTCCAGATACGCCAGGAAGAGACTTTGGTGACTCTTGTCGAACAGCACTTTGCCAGACGCCCCACTGATCCGCGCTCCCCTGTAGTTTGACCCCTCGCCCGCTGAGGCAGTCCGAATCTGAGTCCCGGTTTCGGGATTCCACCAATCCACCGAACGACCATCCGTCGAGATCAGTTCTTTTCCGTCTACCGAGATCGCCAACGCCTGGATGAAGGCGCCCTGGTTGTGACGCCAGTCCTTGAGTTTCTTCTTCTCCGCTACGTCCCAGACTTCCATCTGCCGCGATAGGAAACTGAAGTAGACGCGGCCACTGTCCTTCGAAAACACCATCGCATTCGGCTTGATGGCCATCTCGGGCTTCAGCAGCGATTCCCGGGTCTCGGCATTCCAGATGTTGAGACCGGTATGGCTCGACACTCCCAGCAACTTGCTGTCCGGTGAAAAGGCGACGGCCTGAACACCAATCCCCACCGCGTCGAACTTGCCGATCGGGTCCTTCTGAGTGACATCATAGACTTGAACGGTACCGTCCTGACCAACCGCAATCGCCTGCTTGTTGTCGGGACGCAGGTAGATCGCATGCACCAGTGCGGACGAGACCGGCGCGAACCGCTGGACGAGTTTCGCAACTTTCGGAGCCTGCAGCTTGGCCAGTTCTTCCGCCGCCTTCTGAGCCTGTGAGGCTTGCAGCTCGGCCATTCGTTCAGCGGCAGCCTTCTTCTCGGCCTCAATAACCTTGGGGTCCGTGTAGTTGATCCGCACTTCAAAGGGCAGTTTGACGCTGATCGCACCATCGTTGCGGGCGAGTTCAAACTTCAACAACGCTGAAACCGGCTTGTGGTCTTTGGTGTCGAACTTCCATTCGCCGCCGCCTTTCACGGCCAGGTACGGCTTCTCTTCGCTGTCCGTCGTATGCAGATCGTAAGACTTCTTGATGTGGCGGTACTCAGCGTCCAGTTCGCCGAGTGTGTAAGTGACCTGCTCGTGAGCCGGAATCACTTTGACGTTTTGCGGACGTCGATCAAAGAAGCGATTGATGCCCGGCGGACGCATGCGGGCAAACGGATCGTTCGGGTCCTGTTCAATCCGACTGATGCTGGTGTCCTGACTGGAACCCCATGTGCCCTGACCACTCGAATTCACGGGCACGATGGCCAGCAGCGCGGCCGGTCCCATGACGAACGGCAACTGCTCTTCGCCCTTGAAATTGACGACGTCACCGAACTCGTCGATCGTCAGCGTCCCCTTGCCGAATTCGGTCCTCGGCACGGAAAAACGCATGCTGGGAAAACGCCCAACGTTCGGTCGATTGCTGCTGGAGAAAGAGGCGTCATATTCGAGCGTCGTGCGGTTCTCACCAGCGCCCATCCGCACTCGCACGAAGCCCAACGAGGGACCAAGTTTCGCTGCCAGCGCTGGACCATCAAGCTTCTGTTGTCCGACCGCAGCAGCCAGTTTGATGCCCGCCTTGTCGAGTAACGCCTTCGCGTCGCTGGAGGGGCGAGCAAACCCTACGGTGGAAACCGTGGGGCCGGTCAGCTTGGCGCTCGCGACGCCGATCACGTCGCCGAATTCGTTGACGACCGGGCCACCGCTGTTACCCGGATTGATCGCTGCGTCGATCTGAAAAATGCGGCTGTCGCCTTGCTGATTCAATCCGGCAACGGTGCCAGTCGTGACCTTCAAGTTGTTGCCGAGTACATCAGACAACGGGAACCCCAGCACACGGACGGCCTGCGCCAACTGCACACTGCTGGAATCCGCCAGCGCGATCGGCGTGAGGTTCTGCGCGGCGATCTTGATGATCGCGACGTCATGCGGTGCGTCCGAAGCAATCACGGTTGCGGCGTACTTCTTGTCGCCGAGTTGCACTTCAATGTTCTTGGCGCGGTCGATGACGTGCGCGCACGTGACGAGATAACCGTCGGCGGAAACAACAAACGCCGAGCCGGTACCCTCCTGACGCGATTCAATGCTGATCGCCGGTGGCTGCTTCGAGATGCGATAGATCACGGTGCCTTCCGTGCGTTCCGTCGAATCCCCCATGTTGGCTTCAATGGAAAACTTGTAGGGGTAGTCTCGATTCGGCTCGAACTTGTAGCGCAGCGTGTTGGCAACATCGGCCACGATGATCGGAGCCGGTGCCGGGTTCACTGGCGCGGGAACAACTGGAGCAGGCGGGTTGACCGGGGGCAGCACCGGAGCAGGCTGCGCCGGCACAACGGGCACCGGAGTTACGGTCGGCCCCTCAGTCCCAGCAGGTTTATTTGGTTCAGGATTCGTCGCTGGCTGACTGGGGGGAGGTTGATTCCGCGCCAGTTGATTCGGCGCAGGATTGACGGCGGGCGCTGGAGCCGCCTGGTTCTGAGCAATGGGCGCCGTATTCGTAGTCGCATCAGCGGGCTGGTTCACAACCGGCGGGTCGTTCTGCGCGACCTGCTGATCTTGCGGGTTGAAGAAACTGATCAGGAAGAACACCGCCGCAACCACCGCGACGAGGCCACCACCCAGAATGATGCCGACCAGCATGCCGCCCGATGAACCGGACTCTTCGTCATGATGATGTTCTGCGCGCGGCAGGGGAGTCGCCCGTGGAGCCTTGCGCGGCTGGTACTCTTCAGTGACTTCCAGCACTTCGTCTTGCGCATCGTCGTCGCGCGAATTCCGTGCGGACGGACGCAGTCGCGATTCCGGCGACTCACCTATGCGGATGGTCTCACCACAGTTCGGGCAGTCGAAGGTCTTTTTCGACGTATCGTCCTTGAGCCGGTAACGGGTCTCACAAGCGGGGCAGCTCACGATAGGCATGGCGTGGTTCTCTCACTGACAAACAACGCATCGGGCGCGAGACCTGAGTGGCTTAACGTGCGTGCCAATACATCAGCAAGTATCAGACGCAGGTCATGCGGAAAGTTCTTCACCAAAAACTTCCCAAACGCAAACTCAGTGTGTCTTGACCTGATTCGAGGCATGGGCGAGCATTCGACGTGTCAGCCGTGAGTCAATTCTGGCAAAGCTCGCTTTGTCAGGCTGATTTGCAGCAGTTTTCGGTATTTTCTGCCGAAACATGTCTGTCACACGGTTGGCTCGTTTTCCTTTTGACGATCATGCCTCTCAGAATCAATCCAACGGAGGGACCTAAACCATCTGATGGGCCCCGATGATCAAACGGCGAGTGCTTAAGCACTGCTGCATCGCGCCCGTCTTCAAGAGACTCTGCCTGTTGCTTTGCGAGAGAGGCTTGATGTGTAGAAACCGCAGGTTCTTCGGAACCTGCGGTTTTGTTTTTGTGGAACAACAACTTTTTGGAACAACAACTGGCGGAAAACATTTCCGCTGAGGCTTGCCGCCTGCCTGATTGTTGCCCGCCAGTGTCGAGAGCCGAGTTCCCTGAGTCTGGCAACACTCCCGCTGTCGCGGCTTGTCAGGTTCGATCAACCACTTCTAAGATCGACTTCACCGAAGACAACAACCGTCATCGAATGAGAGCAGCAACGTGATCGAGTATCGGTCGTTCCGTAACTACGACCCGCCGAAGATTCTGCAGTTGTGGCATGAAGCTCAGCTTGGTCGCGGTGCGGCTCAACCACTGCGGAACGACGAATCGTTCGACAACGTCAATTACTCGCAGCACTACTTCGATCCGCAGGGTCTGATCGTCGCCACAGACGGTGATCGCCAGGTGGGCTACGTGCATGCGGGATTCGGTCCCGAAGCAGACGGCTCCTACATCGATCGCACTCGCGGAGTGATCTGCGCTGTTGTTGTACATCCCGACTATCGGCGGCAAGGCATCGGTCGGGAACTGGTCCTCCGCGCTGAACAGTATCTCCAGAAAAGCGGAACCACAGACATCACCGCTGGCGGTGCGCCGAAACGCGACCCGTTCTATTTCGGAATATATGGAGGCGCCCAGCCCGCCGGTTTTCTCGAGTCCGACGCAGCGGCAGCTCCCTTCTTCGCCAAGCTGGGCTATCAACCAGGCGACCGTTTTCTGATGACACTGCGGTCAATGGCCGATCGCGATCCGGTGAGCTTCCGATTGACGATGATCCGTCGCAAGTGGGAGCTGCTACGATCTGACTTGCCGAAGCCATGCCCGTGGTGGTGGTGCGCCCGTTACGGACGTCTCGATTCGTGCTACTGCCAGTTGATCCCTCGCGGCGGCGGAGCGCCGGTCGCAGGACTGACCGTCACCGGCCTCGGAATCTACTCGCATACGTGGCACGAGCAGGCGATTGGCATCGCTGATCTGTGGGTGCTGGAGGACCAGCGCCGACAGGGATACGGCCAGACGTTGCTGGTGGAAGTCATCAAGTGGCTGCGTCAGGAAGTCGTCACCGCCGTGACGGCAAACATTCCAGAGACGGACATCGCGGCCCAAGCCGTGTTCCGCACCAGCGGCTTTCAGACGATTGATCGGGGCGTCGTCTATCGAGCTCAACGCACCTGAACGGCGTCACCGACTTGAATCGTGCCGGGGTCGATGCGATCCAGCAGCAGCGTATTCACCGCCAGTCGATAGAAGTGATTAAACCGACTGCGTTCCGCAAAAGCGGGTAGTTCTGCTTCGCGTCGTTCGGCAAACGTCTTTTGGAACAGCGCTGTGACTTCGCCGGTTTCGGAATCCCGAGTCGGCACCGCGCACCGCTGGCACGGATTCGTTCCACCCAGGGTGATGTACTTGCCAATCACGATGGGCCTGAACTCACTCTTCACACCGAACAGCGCGTCCTCGGCAAAGGGCTCGGAAACTTTCAATTCGATATTCGCGCGAAACCGACGTCGTACTTCCGACGTTTCCATTCCGGGGAACCAGCTCGCAACCCGCGTCAGCGACTGCGTTGAAATCATCGTTGGTCCCGGAGCTTCCGAGTCATCCGGAAACCCGCCGGAAGTGTCTTCGACGACGCGCACCTCGAAGCCGAGCTGATCGCTGAGCCACCGGGCCATGTCATCGCGATCATGAGTGAGATGCCCGTCAAAGCGGCTCTGCGTCGCCGCATCAGTAAGCTGCACTGTGCCAGCGGACAGGTCAAAGCTGGACCTTATCCCGTGCACCGCAGGCTGACGCTTCCCGTTCACGAAGTTGCCTTGCTGATCCACGATTGCCAGTCCGCGGTCGTATTTCAAAGCACCCGACGGCAGAACTTCGACCTGCTGGACGTCAACGCCATCCAGCGACTTGATCGGATACAGCACAATTCGATCAACCAACGCGGAAAACATGCACGCCTCAGTAACTACGGCATCTTCATTAAGACTCGGAGAGTCTACCAACTCACAAGCTATCATGCCTGTGCCACCATCGCAGCCTACCGACAGCAGGCCATCACGAATGGTTCACCTTGCCAGCTTGCTGAGTATCTCGTGCACGAGTTGAAATCTTCTCGCAACCGGAAAACTTCCGCGTGAGACTTTGCGTCTGAAATTGATGGTTCCAGTGAACCGAATTCACTTTCGGTGATTGCTAAGGCAGTCGACTGGCTTATTCTCAAAGGTGAGTGAATAGTCTTCTCGATACGAAGTGCAGACGCTGCTGAGATCGTTCTCGCGGCTTCATTCGTCAGACGGCGCAGTCGGTGAAATCGTTATGCCTGAGTTCCGGTCACACTTCAGAACGCTGGCATGCTGGGCCGCAGCGATTTGCTGGAGTTTGACGGTCACAGCGGGCGAAGTCCGCCTGAAGGGCAACGGCTTCACGATTCAAGGCAATCCGGCTCCGGTTCAGAACGTCTCGCCGAATGGAAAGACGGAAACCGGGCTGAATAACGAAGTCTATCCGATCACCATGATCGAGAACGGCATGGTGCGGTACTTCGTGCCGACTCATAGCATCGCCGGCATCAACCGCGATCAGATCCTCGGTCAGTTCGATGTCTTCAAGCTCAAGCAGGCGCTGGGGTCACGGAGTCAGCCCGTCGGCCACGTCGGCATTCCCACCAAAGTGACTGAGTTCAATGCGAAGGGTCACCGCTCGATCACGTTGCAGTCAGAACGCGGACCCGTGGATGTGGTGCAGGTGATCACAGAGATCGGACCTCAGTACTGCAAAGTGTCTGCTACAGGCCGGTTGCTGTGGGACTTTTCGATCGCAACCACGTCTCTGAAGTCGGATCGCCTCGATGAATTGATCCGCGGCGTAACAGATCAGACCAAGATCGAAGACCGGCTGACGATCGCTCGCTTTTACGTGCAGGCGAATCGCTACATCGAAGCGCTCCGCGAACTCGAATCCATCATAAAAGATTTTCCGGAGAAGGAAGCGCAGGTCAATGGCATCGCGCTGGAAGCTCGCCAGCAACTGGCCGCGCAACTGTTGAATGAACTGGAACACCGTCGAGTTCGAGGACAGCACCGCGTGGCGTATGAAAGCGCCAAAGCGTTCCCCGTCGAGCAGATGAGCGCCGCGAACCTGCGCCGCGTGCGTGAGTTCATCGCCGCTTATGACCAGTCGCGCGAGGACGCCGAACGCGTGCTGATGCTGCTGGGGGAATTGCAGGGGCAGATCAAAGACCAGCAACAGCGTGAGCTGCTGGAAGCGATGCGTGCCGAGGTCAACGAACAGCTCAGCTACGAAACGTTGTCTCGCATGAAACCGTTTCTGGCACGCTGTGATGACGCGACAGCCAAGGCCGATGAGAAACTCGCCTTGGCCTATTCGGGATGGCTGCTGGGCGATTCAAAAGCGATCGACCGCCTGGATAAGGTCGTGGCGATCTGGAAGGCTCGGTTTTTGGCCCTCGACACCTTACGCGAGCTGGATGGCAAGAAACGTCTGCAATCCCTCGCCGATCTGATCAAGCTGGAAGGCGTCGGCCCCGAAACCATCGCCGCCCTGCTGCCCTTTCTTCCGCCGGTGCTGGAAACTCCCGCAGTCAAACCCGGCCAGCCGGCGCTCGTCACAGCGAATCTGGAACATGCGGATCTGCCGGCCGATTCACCGCCTGTGAACTATCAAGTGCTGCTGCCTCAGGAGTATTCGCCGCAGCGTTCTTATCCGGTCATTGTCACACTGAGACCGATCGAACGCACGCTGGAGTGGTCGCTGCGCTGGTGGGGCGGCAACTCGGACGAGCCCTTGCAGGCTCAGCGGCATGGCTACATCGTCATTGCACCCGAGTACCTGATCCCCGGCGAGAAAAGTTACTCGCCGAACGCGCACTCGCATTACGTCGTACTGCAAACCCTGCGGGATGCGCGGAAGCGGTTCAACATCGATTCCGATCGTATTTTTCTGACCGGACACGGAACGGGCGGAGACGCCACTTTCGACATTGGGCTCGCTCATCCCGATGAGTTTGCCGGCCTCATTCCGATCTGCGGAACGATTCCCAACCTGACACGACACCTGTCCGGAAACTCCAAATGGACTGGGCTGTACATCATCACGGGAGAACTCGACCGCGACACGTTCGAGCGGAACGCGGTGATCGTAAACCGCTGGCTGATCGGCATGCAGGACGTGATTTTGGCCGAATACCTGGGTCGTGGTTACGAATCTTACTACGGCGAGATCCACAAGCTCTTTTCGTGGATGGAACTTCGACAGCGTCCAAAACTGCCGAAGGAGTTCTTCATTGAGTCCATGCGGCCGAACGACAACCGATTCTTTTGGGTGAAGGGTCAAACGTTGCCACCGGCCCCGCGTCCGCTAAACAACCGCTTAAATGCCAAGACCCCGCCGGTGCCGAAGCCTCGACCGCAGGTTCAAGATCGCGCCTTTAGCTTGAGCGTCAAGATTCTCGATGGGCGAGAGGATGCCACTCAATTGCTGATCCCAATTACGACAGCTAGCCAGCACACCATTTGGCTCAACCAGGACTTATTGAGCTTCGACAAGCGGTTGCATGTTAAGGTGAAGGAGGAGCGCAAGTTCAACGATTTCATCGCACCGAACACGGAAGCCATCCTGGAAGACTTTCGTACCCGAGCCGACCGGCAGCGGATCTTTCAGGTCAAACTTGAGCTGAACTGATTCGGTCTAGGTCAAACTTGAGCTGAACTGATTCGGTCTAGGTCCAACTTGCCGAACATGCGACAGTAGGCGGTCCGCCAAAGCCTGCTCATTCGCTATCCCGTCGCAGGCCATTAGGGCGGCAGATATTGAACCTTCAAGTCGTTTGAATCCTCGAGAAAAGGACATCTCGTGAGCGTCGGTCTGAGGGCCCCCACGGAAATCGCAGAGGTCGCCGTACCACTCTTCGTGGTGGATGTTAGCGCTGCGCCGTCGGCTGCTCAGCAGGATTCCTGGCGCCGCGCCGCTGGCTACTGGTTCTGCTCCCTGCTGATTCACGCGGCGGTGCTGAGTATCGCAGTGCTGGTCATGAACGGACGCGCGGGCGGAGGTCGCGGAAACGGCCAGGGCGACGGGCGTGATTCTCTGTCGGTTTCATTTCTGAGCGGTGGCAATCCGCCAGCCCGGAACTTCGATAACGCACTGCCCGGTGGTGAGTCGTGGGAGTCAGAGGCAACCGACAGTCGCGCGTTGCAACTAGAAGCCGCCGCCAAATCCTATGCGCTGACCGATCCGCAGAATGTATTTCAGTCCGAGTCGCCCGAAACGGTCTCCATCGAAGCTCTGCTCAACGAGCGTCCCGCTCAGCGCAATCCGCCTCAACCCAAAGCTGTTGAACCAGTCGAACCGGAACCAATCCCGGAAGAAACTCCCCTCCCCCCTCCTCCACGACCGACCACAACAGAACGAGTGATCGCCAAGGCGACGTCGCCGGCTCGATTCAGTCCAAATGCCAGCAGCAACGACGGCAATTCATCCAGCTCGCCCGGAGCAATGGGTTCGCCAGCCGATCAAATTAACGGAGCCAGCCGCCCTGGTCCGGGCATCGGTCGCGGCCAGGGAACTGGAACGGGCTCAGGAACCGGTGACCGCACGCAGTTCTTCGGTATCGAAGTCCACGCGAAGCGATTCGTCTACGTGATCGATGCGTCGGACAGCATGCTGCAGCATCGAGCATTGGACATCGCTCGTGAAGAACTCTGGTTGAGCTTGCAGGAGCTCGCGCCGCCTACCCGATTTCAAGTCGTGTTCTTCAACCTCAGTCAGCGCGCGGTCACCCGCTCCGGGGCTCGCCCCGAACTGCTGCTAGCCTCACCGCAGAACCTGCAAGTCGCGTTTCAATCAATCGCTGAAGTGCAGACCGATTCCGGTACCGATCGGCTGCGGGCCCTCACCTACGCTCTCAAATTCGAGCCCGATACAATCTTTCTGCTGACCGACGCCGATGCCCCGGTGATGTCAGCCGCCGATCTCAACCGCTTCCGCACGCTCAACCGCAGCAAAGCCGCCGTGCACGTCGTCGAATTCGGTAAAGGCGCCGATCTCACGGACGACAACTTTCTGAAAGTTCTCGCTCGCCAGAACTCCGGCTCGCACCGCTACTATGATCTCAGTCAGTGATCGCGGAGAACCGTCTTTGCTGCGTTGCCTGCCGCGATCGGTTAGACTCTCGTGTCGAAACTGACACTCGAAATCACTGTTCAACCTCGCCTCTTGCGTTCCCGCCGCTCCTTTCGATGAGACCCACCCCATGACGACCGCGATGATCTCCAGCGACCAGGTCGTCGTCATGCGCGACGTGGAGTGGTCGGTCTACGAGGCGCTGGTCTCTTCCGGTCGTCGTCGCGCGGAGCGAATCTCCTACGACCACGGAGTGATGGAAATCCTGTCGCCCTCTCGATTGCACGAAACCACCGGCAAGTGGATCGGTCGGATGGTGGAACTGTTCCTGTTCGAGTTTGAAATCGAAGTCGAGAGCGTGAAATCCACCACATTTCGTCGCGAGGACCGACAACGCGGCTTCGAGGCGGACGAAAGTTATTACATCCAGCACGCACAAGCCGTCCGGGGATTGGCTGAGATTGACCTGACCATTCACCCGGCTCCCGATCTGGTTATTGAAATTGACATCAGTCGCTCGTCTGTCAGCAAGTTCGCCATTTATGCTGAACTCGGAGTTTCCGAAGTCTGGCGCTACGACGGGGAAACTCTGCACGTTTGTGTGAACGACGGAGGCCGCTTCGTCGAAGTCGCGCAAAGTAGCGTCCTGCCTTTGTTTCCCACCCAAGATGTTCCGCAATGGATCAAGAGGGCGGAAACGGACGGCGAGTCCAAGATGTTGAAAGCGTTTCAAGCCGAAATACGACGTCGCACCAGCAGCGATCTCTAGGAGCCTCCCGATGCAATCGCACGATGAGCAACTGCAACACCTCACGCGACGTCATTTCCTGAAAGACTCGCAAGCAGGCATTGGTGCGATGGCGCTGGCTTCGCTGATGGCGAATGAATCCACGGCCGCGCCGCGCAAGGTCGAGAATCCGCTGGCTCCCCGGAAGCCGCACTTCGAAGGCACGGCCAAGCGAGTCATTTATCTGCACATGACTGGCTCACCGCCGAATCTGGACTTGTTCGACTACAAGCCGAAGCTGGTCGAGCTGACCGGCAAGCCGGCGCCTGACTCGTTCATCAAGGGCAAGCGGTTTGCCTTCACGTCCGGAGTGCCGAACCTGCTGGGAACTCCCCGCGAGTTCAAACAGCACGGCCAGGGCGGCGTGTGGATGTCCGACGCGCTGCCAAACCTGCATAGCGTCGCCGATGAGATGACCGTCATTCACTCCATGACGACCGACCAGTTCAACCACGCGCCAGCCGAGCTGCAGGTTTACACGGGCTTCCCACGCCCCGGTCGACCGTCGATGGGTTCCTGGATCACCTACGGCCTCGGCACTGAAAATGAAAACTTGCCCGGCTTCGTCGTGCTGATCTCCAGCGGCGTGCAGCCCAATGGCGGCAAAAACTCGTTCGGTTCCGGCTTCCTGCCCAGCGTGTTTCAGGGCGTGCAGTGCCGCTCTAAAGGCGATCCTGTGCTGTATGTCTCCGACCCGGAAGGCATGAACCGCGACATGCGCCGCATGAGTCTGGACGCTCTGAAGGATCTCAATGAGATTCAGGCCGAGGAACTCGGCAATCCCGAAACGCTCACACGCATCGCTCAGTACGAACTCGCCTTCCGCATGCAGACCGCGGTGCCAGAGGTGATGGACATCTCCAAGGAGCCCAAGCACATTCTGGATGAATACGGCGCCCAACCCGGTGCGGGTAGCTTCGCCAACAACTGCCTGCTGGCCCGCCGCCTGTGTGAACAAGGTGTGCGCTACATTCAGCTCTTCGACTGGGGCTGGGACTTCCACGGCACCGGTCCGGGTGAAGCCATCACGCAAGGTCTCACCAACAAGTGCGCCACAATGGACAAACCCGTCGCGGCGCTCATCAAGGACCTCAAGCAGCGCGGCATGCTGAAGGACACGTTGATCGTGTGGGGCGGCGAGTTCGGTCGCACCCCGTTCCGCGAAGGACGTACTGCCGGCAGTCAAAACCTCGGCCGTGACCACTATCCGGATTGCTACAGCACCTGGATGGCCGGCGGCGGCGTGAAGGGTGGTTTTTCATATGGAGAAACCGACGAACTCGGCTTTGGTGTCGTGAAAGACAAAGTCGAAGTGTTCGATCTGCAGGCCACGATTCTGCATCTGCTCGGCTTCGATCACGAGCGACTCACCACCCGCTTCCAGGGCCGCGATTACCGCCTCACCGACATTCACGGCCACGTGCTGAAAGACGTCATTGCCTGATCACGCCCTTCGCCGTTCCGCATGGTGGCTGAGATTGCTGACGAGTACCGCGTCGCGGACATGTCGATGACGTCTTTCAACGAGTGCACCGCATCGGCACGTGCGTGTGTTCTTGCGGCACATCGGAGCGTTTTTGTCGCGCGCCGAGCGGCAGTTCAGAATCATCTCTTCCAGGGAGACAACTGCGGCACGGTCGGCGGTAACTCCGCAGTGCTCTTTGAACGGAGGTCTGCGGATCAGGATCTGCCGGATGCTGATGTTGATTGAGTTCGGCGGCTGATTCGCCTGATTGAAACTGGTATGGTTCAGCGTGTTTCGTGCTGATGCGCGAACGGACACCAGACACGGTACCGACCAAATTCTCATGAACGCACCACCCAGGTTCTCCGCGGGTCGCAACATCGCGATGAAAGTGCCGCCTCATCAGTACGAGGACACCATTCGCTTTTATCGTGATGTGCTCGGCTTCAAGGAGATTGCTCGACACGCTCCGTCGGTGTGCTTCGAGTTCGGAGCCAATCAACTCTGGATTGATCGGGTACCTGGACTGAGCCAGGCCGAAACATGGTTGGAGGTGGTCACCAACGACCTGGCAGCGGCAGCGGAGTATTTGAAGTCGAAAGACGTCGTTCGTTGCGATGAGATTGAACCGCTACCGCCGGGTTTTCAGGCGTTCTGGGTTTCGAGTCCCGCCTCAATCATTCATCTCGTTTGCGATAAGACGGAATCGATGTCATGAACGAACTGGCGCGTGCAGGTCGGAAATGATGTATCGGACGATCGGAGGGTGAAAGATGGCCGGAACAGTTCTGGTGTTGCAGCATGTGGCGTGTGAGACGCTCGGCACGATTGAATTGGCGTTGCAAGCACACGGATTGCAGCATCGCCATGTTCGCATCCACGAGGGCGACGAGGTCCCCGCAGACCTCGGAGACGCGGCCGCGCTGATCGTGATGGGCGGGCCAATGAGCGTTTACGACCACGATCAATTGACTCACTTGAAGCACGAAATGCGGTTGATTGAATCCGCGTTGAAGGCTCAACGGCCTGTGCTGGGGGTGTGCCTCGGCAGTCAGTTGCTGGCTCATGTTCTCGGCGCGCGAGTCTATCCGGCTCAACAAAAAGAGATTGGCTGGCACACCGTCAAACTTTCGCAAGTCGCAGAAAAAGACGCGATCTACGCGAACGCCCCCGATGAGTTCACCGCGTTTCACTGGCACGGCGATGTGTTTGATTTGCCTCCCAACACCGTCTCGCTGGCTTCCAGTGAACTGACTCGTTGCCAGTCGTATCGCTTTGGCGATTCGGTCTACGGGATTCTGTTTCATATGGAAGTCACGCAGCCTCAAGTGATTGAGATGGCGGCGAGGTTTCCCGAAGACCTTGCTCAGACGGGTGTTTCTGAAGCTCAGTTGCAGGCAGGCGCCCAGCAGCATTTGTCCCACCTGACGCGAATTGGTCAGGACATCTTCGGCGGTTGGTCGCAGCTTGCAGTTGGTGAAGTTGTGGATGTCCATCTGCATGACATCACCACCGCTCACGCGTAGCTGTATTAGCCAAACACTGCTTGAGCGATGTGAGTCAGCAGAGGAGACAAGTTCATGAAGTCACATACGGAATACCTGACGTTCAACCTGCCCGAACGTATGGCTTTCGAGAATATCACACCCAAGATCACGGAAATCGTGCGAAAGAGCGGAGTTCAAGAGGGACTCGTGCTGTGCAATGCGATGCACATCACCGCCTCAGTCTTCATCAACGATGATGAGCCGGGTCTGCACGCGGACTACAAGGCGTGGCTGGAGCAACTGGCTCCGTTTGATGAGTCGCCTCAGCGGTACGCTCACAACCGCACTGGCGAAGACAATGCCGACGCTCATATGAAGCGTCAGATCATGGGTCGCGAAGTTGTCGTGGCAATCACGAATGGCAAGCTGGACTTCGGCCCGTGGGAGCAAATCTTCTACGGTGAGTTCGATGGCCGTAGACCGAAGCGGGTTTTGGTGAAGATTATCGGGGAGTGAATTCGCAGTATTCGCTGCAGGTTAAGCGGTGGCGCGGTTCCGGGTGTTGATCTTGAAACACCAGAGCCTTATCAAACCTGGTTGTCCTCGAGACCTGAGTTCGCTGTTGCGGCGAATGGACCAATTGAGAATGAATTAGCAGGCTCGTGATTGTTGTGCTCTGCATTCAGCTCCAGACGAGATTCAACGGCGAACGGCCATATGGATTTGCAGACGTTACTGGCTGGTTGGCACGAAATCATTCGGGACGACGCTCGTCATGCCTTTGCTGACATGCGGCGACAACATCCCGACTCTGTGATTTGCTCCTTCGCGCTGGTGACTGACGAAGATGGTCGGGGCGCAAGTCCGGCCGCTGACCTGCGGGAACTTCGGGAGAAGCGATTCGCCGAGAATCGCGGCGTTGGGCTGATGGGTAGTATCACTTATTGGTTAGGTCTGCGATTCATGGCACTGTCCGACACGACCGAGTGGCGAGACGTCTATTCGGGAGAATTTGTTCGATCGAAGCCGCTTCCGGTGGACCGCATCAACGAGTTGGAAGCTGCGGAGAAGAAATGGTTGAAGGATAACCCCGACTACCTTCGCTATCGGAGTCTGCTACTGCGAACGATGGTTGAGGCGCTCAGAAAACTCGACAACGAGGGTGTATTCGGACGAGGCGCGGAGCGAGATCAGTTAACGTTGTTCATTGATATGACGGACTCAAATCTCGGTCCGTTGTTGCGTCTCTTCACAGCCAACATGCTCAATGCGGGGATTGCTCGCCAGCGACTGACAAGAACGCTGCCGCTCGGCGTGCGAGTTGCCTTTCATCTCATTGCCTGGGGAAGATCCTTGAGCAAGGGCCGACTCATCGCTCGTCGCACGAACGGACGCAATGGCGGCTGACAACGGCTTTGGTTCGTCATGATGAGCGAGGAATCGCATGTTGGAGTTCGACGCACTGCCGCTGGTCGGGGTTGGTCCCGTTAATTTCGGAATGTCCCGCCGTGAGGTCCGACGCGTTCTGGCGGACCTTGGCCAGCGTAAGGCACTCAAACGCGGACCGAACACAGACTGCTTTTTCAAAAATGCTTTTCAGGTGCATTACAGCAGCGATGACGCGGTTGAGTTCATCGAGACGGCATCGGAAAGCCTGTTCCGAGTCCTTTTCCACGGCCAGTGCTTGCACGAATTGATCGCCGACGAAGCCGTGAAATTTGTTTCCAAGTTTGGAGAGTACGATCGGAACGACCGCGAACTCGGGTACAGCTACGTCTTTCCGACGCTGCAAATTTCCCTGTGGCGCGCAGTGCTGCCTGAAGGGCCTGATGACACGGTGGGCCGGTACTTTGAGGCGGTTGGTTTCGGGAAGACTGGATACTTCAACTCGGAGGCGTAACTACATTCGCTACGGAAGGATCTGTAGATGCATGGCTGTGAGGTGTTCTTTCGAAAAACGTGCCTCGCTCAGTTGTGAAGAATCTGCATGAGCCTGCAACATCTGGCGGTAGGTATGTTGACGCGTTCAAAATCGCCGATGACGGCGCTGGCGAGTTGCGGTTCAATTCGAGTTCGGAGCGTGAGTGCTCCGAAGGTCGATTGCTGGCGCGAGTGAAACCTGGGTTACATCGATGAAACAACTGAAGAGTGGCGGCGGGTGGAAGGCGATTGGCTACACGTTTCGCATGGCGAATCGAGTGGGGTGGCTGAAGCTGTGGCGCGCGATGCGCAGCAAGAACGCGTGCAAGACCTGCGCGTTGGGCATGGGCGGCCAGATGGGCGGGATGGTCAACGAAGGCGGCTACTTTCCTGAAGTCTGCAAGAAGTCTTTTCAGGCGATGGTCTCGGACATGCAGGACGGGATCACGCCGGAATTCTTCCAACGCTACGGCTTCAATGAATTGCGGGCGTTCTCACCGCGTGAGATGGAGATGAGCGGTCGGCTGGTGTCTCCGATTTACGCGGGGCCGGGTGATACGCACTATCGCGTCATCAGTTGGGAAGAGGCGTTCGACAAGCTGGTCGATCGACTGAAGGCGGCCGGGCCGAATCGCAGCTTCTTCTATGCGAGCGGTCGTTCGTCGAATGAAGCGGGCTTCCTGCTGCAGTTGTTCTCGCGGTTGTTCGGGACGAACTACGTCAACAACTGCTCGTACTATTGTCATCAGGCGAGCGGCGTCGGCTTGGCTGCGGCGATTGGTGCGGGCACAGGCACCATTCGCTTTGATGATCTGCATCACTGCGATCTCTACATCCTGATCGGCGGCAATCCGGCTTCGAACCATCCGCGTCTCATGCGATCGATCATGGAGATCCGTCGACGCGGCGGTAAGTGCATTGTCATCAACCCCGCGAAGGAACTGGGACTGGTCAACTTCCGCGTTCCCAGCGACGTGCGCAGTCTGTTCTTCGGATCGAACATCGCTTCGCAGTACATGCAGCCGCACATTGGCGGGGATATCGCTCTGCTCACAGGCATGGCGAAGGAGATTCTGGCCGCGTCCGCGCAGGACAAGGACTTCATCGCCAGTTCGACGCTGGGCTACGAAGACTTCATCAAGCAGGTGGAAGCTACTTCGTGGGAACAGATCGAACGTGACTCGGGCGTGACGCGGGCTGAGATTCAGCAGCTCGCGAAAACCTACATCGAAGCGAAGAACGTTGTCATCGGCTGGACGATGGGGATTACTCATCACCTGCACGGCACCGACAACGTGAAGATGATTGCGAACATCGCGTTGCTGCGCGGCATGGTGGGGCGACCGCATGCAGGCCTGATGCCCATTCGCGGGCATAGCAACGTGCAGGGCATTGGCTCCGTGGGCGTGACTCCGCTGTTGAAGAAGCAAATCATCGAGCGCTTCGAGCAACGCTTGGGCGTCGAAGTTCCGAAGTCTCCGGGCCTCGACACGATGGCCTGCATGTGGGCGGCGGAACGCGGCGAGATGGATGTCGCACTGTGCCTCGGCGGCAATCTGTATGGCAGTAATCCCGATGCGCAGTTCGCGTTAAAAGCGCTGCAGAAGATTGGGCTCGTTACCTACATGACGACTACTCTCAACACGGGGCACGCCTGGGGACAAGGTAAGGAAACACTGGTGCTGCCGGTGTTGCCGCGCGATGAAGAGTCTCAACCAACGACGCAAGAGTCGATGTTTTCGTATGTGCGGGTCAGCGATGGCGGCAAGTCCCGCTATGTCGGACCGCACAGCGAGGTGTCAGTGCTCACGACGCTGGGCCAGCGAGTGCTTCCTCAGTATGCAGCGATCGATTGGCACGAGTTGGAGAGTCACGACGCGGTCCGCAAGCTGATTGCCGACTTGATTCCCGGTTATGAACCGATCGCCGACGTCGGCAAGACGAAGAAGGAGTTTCACATCGAAGGCCGACAAATGGCTGCGAGGACGTTTGCTACGCCGACCGGCAAGGCGACCTTCCATGCGGTTTCGCTGCCGGTGCGCGAACAGCTCGCGAACAACCAGTTCCGGTTGATGACCGTGCGTTCGGAAGGGCAGTTCAACACGGTCGTTTATGAAGATGAAGACCTCTATCGCGGACAGGATCGTCGCGACATCGTGCTGATGAGTCCGCAGGACATTGAGCGGCTCAGGCTGAAAACCGACCAGCAGGTGAAAATCAAAAGTTGCAAGGGCGAGATGCGCTATCAGCGTGTGCGCCCGTTCGATGTCCGCAGCGGCAACGTGATGATGTACTGCCCGGAATCCAACATCCTGATTCCGGGCGACGTCGATCCGCAGTCCAAGACTCCGGCGTTCAAAAACATCCTGGTGACAATTGAGCCGGAATAGCGAATCAGGCGAGCGATCGCGGTGGTGTCGCGGTTGCGACAAACGTGACTTCTTGGGATTAACAGACAAACCTGAAGTTGGTGTTAACCAGGCGTAAGTCACAGATCATTTCGGCAGGACGCAGAAGGCCGAGCGTGGACAGGGTTGTCGCTTGCGAGGAAAAGACGTAGTACGTTTACTAACGCTTGCCCTTCGTCGAACTGTATCGTTTGTCGAAGGATCATTCTGAGGCAGTCACATCCGATGCTTCGCCAGTAGCGCCGGTGATTGCTGCTTCTCCCCGAAGATTCCCGCCGATCACTCCCTCGCCCATCGTCCGCAGGATGCAGTAGGCACAGCCTCGTAAGGTGCTTTACTGATGACGTTACTACCTCCAGTTTCGGAAGCGTCAGCGCCTCCGATTCGAAAAGCAGCGGTACCGCCCGCAGAGACTCCGCCGCCACCGCAACGACCTTCGCGCTGGCGCTGGATTCCGTGGGTGTTGGTACGGTTGCTGGCATTGGCTGCCGCTGTAGCTGCATGGCACTACCGCGATGAGTGGCTTCCCAAAGCGAAAGCGTTCCTCATTCGTGAAGAGACCAAACCCACCAAACCTGCGGCTCGCGCTGTTGCAGTGGTGGCGGCTCCCGCGAAACAACGCGACCTGAACCTGTACCTCAACGGCCTGGGCACGGTGACAGCGTTCAACACGGTCACCATTCGCAGCCGGGTCGATGGCGAACTGATCAATGTGGCCTTTGACGAAGGTCAGTTCGTTACTGAAGGCGATCTGCTCGCTGAAATCGATGGTCGCGCGTATGAAGTTCAGTTGGAAGAAGCCGAAGGCCAACTGGCTCGCGATGAAGCCACGTTGGATGCTGCGAAGCTGGTGATGGCTCGCTATGAAAAACTCTTACCCACCAAGTCGGTAACGCAGCAGGAGTTTGATGAGCACCTGGCATTGATGGGACGCACCGAGGGTGTGATCCGGACCGATCGAGCGTTGGTTGCGAATGCCAAACTGCAACTGAGCTACTGCCGCATCGTGGCTCCGATCAGCGGACGCATCGGGCTGAGGCATGTCGATAAGGGCAACATCATTCGTGCCAACGACATGACCGGCATGGCGGTCATCACGCAACTGCAACCGATCTCGCTGATGTTCACGATTCCGCAGGACGACATCGTCCGCGTGCAGCGACGATTGCACTCGGAATCGGAATCGAAAATGGAGGTCGCCGCGTTTGATCGCGACTTCAAAACGAAGCTGGCGGTTGGGCACCTGGACGCGATCGATAATCAAGTCGACCCGCTGACTGGCACTGTGAAACTGAAGGCCGAGTTTGAAAACGACGAGAGCACGCTTTTTCCCAACCAGTTCGTCAATGCACGGTTACTGGTGGAAACGAAGCAGAACGCGATTGTCGTGCCCTCGGCCGCCGTGCAGCGCGGGCCGGGAAGTCCGTATGTGTACGTGCTGAAAGAGGACGACACCGTCGAGCTGCGCAACGTCACTATTGGTCCGGCGGAAGGCACCGAGACGTCGATTGAGTCCGGGCTGACTGCGGGCGAACTGGTCGTGGTGGAAGGTCTCGACAAGTTGCAGCCCGGTGCCAAAGTGGCGACTCGCGACAAGGAAAAGAAGGCCGAGGGTGAGGGAGCTAAACAGTCTGAAACGGCTCCCAAAGAGGCCTCGAAATGAATGTTTCCCGGCCCTTCATTCTCCGGCCGGTGGCGACGGTATTGCTGATGGTCGCCATCCTGCTGGCGGGCATTGTGGCTTATCGGGAACTACCCGTCTCTGCGTTGCCGCAGGTGGACTATCCGACGATTCAGGTGCTGACATTCTATCCCGGCGCCGGCCCGGACGTGATGGCGTCATCCATCACGGCGCCGCTGGAACGGCAGTTCGGGCAAGTGCCGGGCTTGAGCCAGATGATGTCAACCAGTTCGGATGGTTGCTCGGTCATCACGCTGCGGTTCGCGCTCGAACTGGACATCGACGTCGCTGCGCAGCAGGTGCAGGCGGCGATTAACGTGGCGTCGAGTTTTCTGCCGCGCGATCTGCCGAATCCGCCGATCTACACAAAGACGAACCCGGCCGACTCACCGATTCTGACGCTGGCGCTGTCGTCGGACACCTTGCCGTTGTCGAAGGTCGAAGACCTCGCCGATACGCGGCTGGCGCAAAAGATCTCGCAGTTGTCCGGCGTCGGCATGGTCAGCATTAGCGGCGGGCAGAAGCCGGCGATCCGCATTCAGGCGAATCCGACGGCGTTGTCTTCGATCGGCATGAATCTGGAAGACCTGCGAGTCGCGCTCACCCAAGCGAACGTCAATCAGGCGAAGGGGAGTTTCGATGGCCTTCGTCAGTCCTACACGATCGGTGCCAACGACCAGCTCCTGTCGAGTGAGCAATATCGCAAGCTGATCATCGCCTATCGGAACGGCGCGCCGATTCAGATGTCGGACGTCGCGGACGTAATCGACAGCGCCGAGAACATCCGGCAAGCCGCGTGGATGAATGAAACGCCAGCCGTGATTCTCAACATTCAACGGCAGCCCGGCGCGAACATCATCGAGGTTGTGGACCGCATAAAGTCGTTGTTGCCGCAGTTGCAGGAGTCTTTGCCCGCAGCCGTTGACGTGCAGGTTTTAACCGACCGTACCGTGACGATTCGCGCCTCGGTGGATGACGTGCAGCGTGAATTGATCATGACTATCGGGCTGGTGGTGCTGGTCATCTTTCTGTTCCTTCGCAACGTGCCCGCGACCATCATTCCGAGCGTCGCCGTGCCGCTGTCTCTGGTAGGCACGTTCGGGGTGATGTACCTGCTGGACTACAGCCTCAATAACCTGACGCTGATGGCGCTGACAATCTCGACGGGCTTCGTTGTCGATGATGCGATCGTGATGATCGAGAACATCATGCGCTACATTGAAGAAGGCGATGAGCCGCTCGAAGCCTCGCTGAAGGGTGCCCAGCAGATTGGCTTCACGATTATCTCGCTGAGCGTGTCATTGATCGCGGTGCTCATTCCGCTGCTGTTCATGGGCGACATCGTCGGCCGGTTGTTTCGCGAGTTCGCGGTGACGCTGAGCGTGACCATTCTGGTCTCGGCGGTCGTATCGCTGACACTCACTCCCATGATGTGCGCGAAGCTGCTGAAGCACACTCATCCGTCTGACCACGGCTGGATGTATCGGGCTTCCGAAGCAGCCTTTGACGGCATCATCTGGGTCTACGGCAAGACCCTCACATTGGTGTTGCGCGTCCCGACAATCACGTTGCTGGTGGCGATTGCGACCGTCGCGGCAACCGTGGAGCTGTATCTGATTGTTCCCAAAGGCTTCTTTCCCGTGCAGGACACGGGCGTGATTCTGGGAATCTCGGAAGCGCCGCAGAGCATTTCGTTTGATGCGATGGCCAAGCGGCAGTTGGAACTCAACCGCATCATCCTGAAAGACCCGGCGGTCCAAAGCCTGTCGAGCTTCATCGGAATTGATGGCACCAACACGACGCTGAACAGCGGTCGCATTCTGATCAATCTGAAACCGTTGGCCGAGCGGAAAACTCCCGCGACGGATGTCATTCGACGACTGCAGCCCATGCTGACGGAAGTGTCGGGCATCACGCTGTTCATGCAGCCGGTTCAAGACCTGACCGTGGAGACGCGCGTCAGCCGAACTCAGTACCAGTACAGCCTGGAGAATCCGAACTCGAAAGAACTGGGCGAGTGGGCTCCAAAGTTTGTGGAGAAGCTGCAGTCACTGCCTGAGCTCCGCGACGTCGCGACCGATCAGCAGAACGAGGGCCTGCAGGCTCGTGTGGTGATCGATCGTGACACGGCATCGCGGTTGGGGATCACGCCGCAGATGATCGACGACGCCCTGTACGACGCGTTCGGCCAGCGGCAGGTTTCGATCATGTTCACGCAGCTCAATCAATACCGGCTGGTGCTGGAAGTGAAGCCGGAGTTCAAGAACGAGACACGCGATTTGCAGGAGATCTACCTGAAGTCGACGACGGGCGGTTCGATTCCGTTGGGGTCGTTCACTCGGATTGAAGAATCAGCCGCGCCGCTGGCAATCAATCATCAGGGACAGTTTCCGGTGGTAACGGTGTCATTCAATCTGGCTCCGGGAGTCGCGCTGGGTGACGCTGTTGATGCCATCGCAAAGGCGAAGGAAGAGGTCGGACTACCGAGCGGCATCGTGGGCGGTTTTCAGGGGACGGCTGAAGCGTTTCAGGCATCGCTCAAGAACACGCCGATGTTGATCCTGGCAGCGTTGGTCACCGTCTACATCGTGCTGGGTGTCCTGTATGAGAGCTACATTCATCCCATCACGATTCTTTCGACGTTGCCTTCGGCCGGCGTGGGAGCACTTGTCGCGCTGTTGATTTATCAGGCGGATCTCAGCGTGATCGCGCTCATTGGCATCATCCTGCTGATCGGCATCGTGAAGAAGAATGCGATCATGATGATCGACTTCGCGCTGGATGCTCAGCGCAACGAAGGCAAGTCACCGCGCGACGCGATCTATGAAGCATGCCTGCTGCGGTTCCGACCCATCATGATGACGACGATGGCTGCGCTGTTGGGCGCAGTCCCGCTGGCGATTGGTACGGGCGTCGGTTCGGAACTGCGTCGCCCGCTGGGCATCACCATCATCGGTGGCCTGATCTTCAGCCAGTTGCTGACGCTTTATACGACGCCGGTGATCTATCTGTGGTTTGACTGGCTGGCATCGCTGCTGGGCATGCACGTTTCGACGGGAGTGGCGGAGGACGAGGCATGAGCCTGTCAACGCCCTTCATTCAACGTCCCGTCGGGACGACTCTGCTGACGATTGCGATCACGTTGGCCGGTGTGTTGGGCTACGGGTTGCTCCCGGTTTCGCCGCTGCCGCAGATTGAGTTTCCGACAATTCAAGTGAGCGCGGGGCTGCCGGGGGCAAGTCCTGACGTCATGGCTTCGGCGGTGGCGACTCCGCTGGAACGCCAGTTCGGTCGTATCGCGGGTATCGCTGAAATGACGTCAGCCAGTTCGCTGGGTGGAACGTCGATCTCGATGCAGTTCGAGCTGGATCGCAATGTCGATGCCGCCGCTCGTGACGTGCAGGCCGCGATTAATGCCGCGCGGGGACAATTGCCGGCCAATCTGCCGAACAATCCGTCCTATCGGAAAGTCAATCCAGCAGACGCGCCGATCATGATGCTGACGCTGACATCGAACACGTACACCCGACCGCAGATGTACGACGTGGCGGCGTCGATCCTGCAGCAGAAGCTGTCGCAAGTGCAGGGGGTGGGGCAGGTGAGCGTGAGCGGGGGATCGCCGCCTGCCGTGCGCGTCGACATCAACCCGACGGTCCTGAATAACTACAACATCGGCCTGGAAGATGTCCGCAATGTGTTGGGTTCGGCGAATGCCAATCGGCCGAAGGGGCAGATTTCGGACGAAGAACGCAGTTGGATCATCACGGCGACGGACCAGCTCAAGAAGGCTGCTGAGTATGAAGCGCTGATCGTCGCCTATCGCAACGGAGCTCCGATCCGCCTGGGCGATGTTGCGACGGTCACGGACTCGGTCGAGGACATTCGCGCGTTTGGCATCGCGAACGGGGTGCCATCAATCACAGTCATGATGTTTCGTCAGCCGGGCGCGAACATCATCGAAACCGTCGATCGCATTCGAGCCCTCCTGCCGCAACTTCAAGCTCAGGTACCCGCCGACATGCTGGTCTCGGTTGCGATGGACCGCACGCGTACCATTCGGGCGTCATTGGAAGAGGTGCAGTTCACGCTGTTGATTTCGATCGCGCTGGTGATCCTGGTGGTGTTCCTGTTCCTGCGGGACCTGCGGGCGACGTTCATTCCCAGTATTGCCGTTCCGGTCTCGCTGGTGAGCACCTTCGGGGTGATGTACCTGGCCGGTTACAGCATCGACAATCTGTCGTTGATGGCTCTGACGATCGCGACCGGCTTCGTGGTCGATGACGCGATTGTGGTGATCGAAAATATCATTCGACACATTGAGGACGGCATGACGCCCATGCAGGCGTCGATTCGCGGCGCGAAGGAAATCGGCTTCACGGTGTTGTCGATCAGCGTGTCGCTGGTAGCCGTGTTCATCCCGATCTTCCTGATGCAGGGGATCGTGGGGCGGTTGTTTCGTGAGTTCGCGGTGACGCTGTCTGTCGCGATCGGCATCTCGCTGGTGGTCTCGCTGACAACGACGCCGATGATGTGCGCGTACCTGCTGAAGTCGCGCCACGAGCAGCGTCGCGGATTGTGGTATCGCGCCAGTGAACGTGTGTTTGATGGCATCTTGTGGATCTACTCCGTATCACTGCGCTGGGTGCTGCGGCATCAATTCAGCATGCTGCTGGTCACGCTGTCGACGATCGGTCTGACGGTCTACTTGTATGTGATCGTCCCAAAAGGCTTCTTCCCCCAGCAGGACACGGGCCGACTCTCCGGCAGTCTGCAGGCGGATCAGGATACTTCGTTCCAGTCGATGGCGCGGCTGCTGGCAACCTTCTCGGCAGTCGTTGGCGAAGATCCCGACGTGGTCGGCATGGTGGCGTTCGTAGGTGGCTCGCGTGATGCGGGTGGATCGGTCAATTCGGGGCGTATGTTTGTGACCTTGAAGCCGCTCAGTGAACGTGGTGCGCGAGCCGACGAAGTCATCGCTCGCATTCGGGCGAAGACGTCGAAGGTCCCGGGTGCGAATCTCGTTCTGCAGTCGGTGCAGGATCTGCGTGTCGGTGGTCGAGCCAGCAGTGCGCAGTACCAGTACACGTTGCGCGGGGACAACCTCGAAGAGTTGAGTCAGTGGAGCGGCAAGCTGCTGCGGGAACTGAGAAAGACGCCCGGTCTGGTGGATGTGAACAGCGACCAGCAGACGCGCGGCTTGCAGACCCGGCTGAATATCGACCGTGCCAATGCGATGCGGATGGGGGTAACCGTCTCCAATATCGACAACACGTTGTACGACGCCTTCGGCCAGCGGCCAGTGTCGACCATCTACGAATCGTTGAATCAATACCGGGTCGTGATGCAGGTCGAACCCGAGTTCTCACAGAACCCCGAGTCGCTGAGGCACATCTACGTACGCGGCAGCGGCGATGCTCAGATCCCGTTGGCGACGCTGTATCGTCAGACGGCGGTTAACACCTCGCTGACCGCAAATCATTCGGGCCAGTTCCCGTCGGTCACACTGTCGTTCAACCTCGCGCCGGGCACATCATTGGGTGATGTCGTGCCGCGCATTGAACAGGCGGCTCAGACGCTCGGCATGCCTGAGAACATTCAGGGCAAGTTTCAGGGGACCGCTCAGGCGTTTCAGGCATCGCTCAGCAATCAGCCCATTCTGGTGCTTGCTGCGTTGGTGACCGTCTACATCGTGCTGGGAGTTCTGTACGAGAGCTACATTCATCCGCTGACGATTCTCTCCACGCTGCCGTCGGCGGGAGTGGGAGCGCTGCTGGCTCTCATTGTTTGCAAGACGGAACTCAACGTGATGGCGTTGATCGGCATTCTGCTGCTGATTGGGATTGTGAAGAAGAACGCGATCATGATGATCGACTTCGCGCTCGAAACCGAGCGCACCCACCACAAATCGCCCGAAGAATCCATCTACGAAGCCTGCGTGCTGCGCTTCCGGCCCATCACCATGACGACGCTCGCCGCGTTGCTCGGGGCGTTGCCATTGGCCATTGGCAATAGTGACGGATCGGAATTACGCCGCCCGCTCGGCATCGCCATTGTCGGCGGTTTGATCTTCAGCCAGTTGCTGACGCTCTACACAACTCCGGTCGTATACCTCTATCTCGACCGCTTCAGCATCTGGTGCAACCGCATCCGCCGCAAGAAGCCGCGTCGACCGGTGACGCCCGCCGAACCCGATCCCGTTACGGCAGCAACATGATGCAGGAGGGCGACTCGATCGAAATGGGTTCGCCCGTCGATTTGATGCTCCCGACTTGAGGATCAATGCGAAACACGGCGACGTTCTTGCCGGGCATGTTCGCGCATAGCAGCAGCTCACCGTTCGGAGTAATCGCCAGATTCTGCGGGCCCTTGCCGAGACTCGGCACGATCTCAATCAGGGTCAGTTTGCCGTCATCGCCGATGCGATAAACGGCGATGCTGTCGTGTCCGCGATTGGTTCCATACAGGAAGCGGGCGTTCGGCGTGATCTTCAGATCGGCACAGTGGCTCGTGCCTTTGAAGTCTTCTGGCAGAGTTGAAATCGTCTGCTTCTCGGCGAGTGCTCCATTGTCGCTGTTGTAGCCAAACACGGTGACGGAATTTGTCAATTCGTTAATCGCGTACAATAGCTTGCCATTCGGATGAAACGTCAGATGACGAGGCCCTGCACCGGCTGGCGACTTCCCGAACGGCGGATCGTTCGGGGTGAGCTTCGAGGTCTTCGCGTCCAGTCGGTAGCACAGCACCTGATCGATGCCGAGGTCGGCGGCATAGACGAAGCGATTGTCGGGGCTGGTGATGATGCTGTGAGCGTGAGGTTCCTTCTGACGCGCGGGATTAACGCTGGATCCTGTGTGCTGCACGAAACTGGCTGGCGGACCGAGCGAGCCGTCAGTCTGAATCGGGAGAGACGCGACGCTGCCGGTCACGTAATTCGCAACCAGCACCGTCTTGCCGGTGGCATCGACATGCAGGTAACAGGCCGCAGTGCCCAGCGCCGACTGGCGATTGAGCAGCTTCAGTTCGCCCGAACGTCCGACGACCTCGTAGGCCGCGACCTGTTCGTTCTCTTTGCCGCCAAACTGCTTCGCATGAATCGAGTACAGGAATTTTCTGTCCGGCGAGAGCGCGAGAAAGAACGGGTGCTCGACGCCCGACGTTTTATGAATTGGCTTCAGAGTGCCCGCCCGCTGATCCAATTGATACGCCTGAATCGCACCCTGATCGCCAGGGGCAAATGCCGAAACGAAGACGACCGGGTCGGCGGCATCCGCCAGCTGCAGCGATGAACCCGTCAGCCAGACGAAGAAGCAAAGAATCACAGAACGCGAGGAAAGCCATGCCATCAAGAGGCTCCTGACTGCGAAGTGGTAAGTCGGCTCGAAGACGGGAAAGTACACATTGAAGATCGTTCGGCGCGAGCGAACTGTAAGTAAGTCGCTCGCGATTCGCTTGCGTGACGGGACGCAAGGCAGACCTGACAACCACCGCCGAAGACCGTGAATGCGACGTGCGGCGTTTCCGCGCTGGCCTGCGGATCGTTGGGCATTAGACTCCCGCCATTCTTGCTTTCCCTACATTCTCCGGGACGGAGCCCACTCGTGACGACATCTGCTGTACCTGCCGAACTGCGCGATAACCCGCTGACCTGGACCGACGGCCTGCCGCGTTTTGATCTGATCAAGACAGAACACATCGAGCCTGCAGTCCGTCACCTGCTGAAGACGGCCGAGCAGCAGCTCACCGATCTGGAAGCGACGATTCAGCCGACGTGGGAAGGATCGTTCGCGAAGCTCGAAGAGATGGACCGCCCGTTCGAGTACGGCTGGGAGCCTGTTACGCACCTGTTCGGCGTGATGAACTCGGACGAACTGCGAGCCGCGTATGAAGCGGTGTTGAGCGAGGTGGTGCAGTTCGGTTTGCGAGCGTCGCAGAGCCGACCGATTTACGAAGCGTGCCTGAAGATTCGCGACGGTGCGGAATGGCCGAAGTTGAACGCCGCTCGGCAGCGGATCGTGACGAAACGCATTCAGTCCGCCGAACTGGCCGGTATCGGACTGGAGGGCGCGAAACGCGATCGCTTCAACGCCATTGTGCAGGAACTGTCGCAGATCAAGACGAAGTTCTCGAACAACATTCTGGATGCGACCAAGGCGTATGAGCTTGTTCTGACTAACCCGGCCGACGTTGAAGGCATTCCACCGAGCTCGCTGGAGATGGCGGCTCAGTCGTACAACAGCGCGAAGCAGAAGACGGGTGATGACGCAGCTACGGGCGAGAAGGGGCCGTGGCGGTTTACTCTGGATGCTCCGAGCTTCATTCCGTTCATGGAGCACTGCCGCAACCGGGATCTGCGGGAATCTCTCTACCGCGCCTACATCTGCCGGGCATCGTCGGGACCGCTCGACAACACACCTCTGATGACCTCCATCCTGAAGCTGCGGCAGGAGAAGTCAGAGCTGCTGGGCTTCAAGAGCTATGCCGAATTGAGCCTCGCAACGAAGATGGCTCCCAGTGTCGAAGCCGTGCAATCGATGTTCGACACTCTGCGCAAAGCTTCGTGGGAGGCGGGCGTCAAAGACTTTGAAGAGCTGAAACAGCTCGCCGCGAAGTCCGGCCAATCGGTCAAGGTCATGAACTGGGACGTCGCGTTCTGGGCGGAACGGCTACGCGAGCAACGCTTCAACTTCACGGATGAAGAACTGCGCCCGTACTTCCCGCTCGAACCGGTGCTCGAAGGCATGTTCGGGCTGGTCAAACGCATCTTCGGTATTGAAGTGCGAGCGAAGTCCGGTGTTCCGGTCTGGCATTCGGATGTGCGGTACTTCGAAGTGCTCAACGACAAGGGCTCGGTCATCGCGGCTTTCTATCTTGATCCCTTTTGCCGTCCTGCGACGAAACGGCCGGGGGCCTGGATGGGCACTTGCCTGAATCGTCGGCGAGTGAATGGCGAGCTGCAGATTCCGATCGCTCATCTGGTTTGCAACAGCACGCCGCCGGTGGGAGACAAGCCCTCGCTGATGACGTTCGGCGAAGTCGAGACTCTCTTCCATGAATTCGGTCACGGTCTGCAACACATGCTGACCGTCGTCGACGAATCGGACGCCGCCGGGATCAACGGCGTCGAGTGGGATGCCGTCGAACTGCCGAGCCAGTTCATGGAAAACTGGTGCTATCACAAGCCGACGTTGCTCGGCATCGCCAGGCACTATCAGACCGGCGAGCCATTGCCGGACGAACTGTTCGAAAAGCTGTCGGCGGCTCGCACGTTCCGCGCCGGCAGCATGATGCTCCGCCAACTGACGTTTGGCATGACCGACATCCGCTTGCATCACGGTTTTGATCCCAACGGTTCGCAGACGGTCTTCGACGTGCAACGCGAAGTCAGCCAGATCACGTCGGTGTTGCCGCCGTTGCCGGAAGATCGGTCGCTGTGCACGTTCAGCCACATTTTTGCGGGCGGGTACGCCGCCGGTTACTACAGCTACAAGTGGGCTGAAGTGCTGAGCGCCGATGCGTTTGCGGCGTTCGAGGAGGCGGGACTCGACAACCCCGCAGCGATTGCCCAAGTCGGGCGCCGTTTCCGGGACACCGTTCTAGCCTTGGGCGGCAGCCAGCATCCGATGGACGTGTTCCGGCAGTTCCGGGGACGCGAACCGGATCCGCAGCCTTTGTTGCGGCACAACGGCCTGGCTTGAAACTTGGCGGTTGCCATGCAGGTAGTTTCGTCACGCGGCCCTGCGTAATGAAGTTCCTGCCACACTCGGACGAAGATTCGACGTGACCTCAACTGAAGCACAGCTTGCTGTTATGGAAGATGAGGAAATCATTTCCGAGGAGGCGGTGCCGGAACTGCCTGTTGAGCCGGCCGATGTCGATATCACGTCGTATCGTCTGCCGCCGTTTCCGCATCCGTTGCATCATCCGATTCAGGCTCTGGTCTGGACGGTGCGGGCGGCTTTCGGCATCACCAGTCTGATATTGCTGCTGGCGGTCGTCGCGGCGATTCCGGTCGTCAACTTTTTGGCGCTGGGTTATCTGCTGGAAGTGGAAGCTCGAGTCGCCCGCACGGGCAAGTTGCGGAATGCGTTTCTGCTGCTGGATGTCGCACCGCGCATTGGTTCGATCGTCCTGTGTACTTGGCTGTGGCTGGCTCCGCTGCGATTCATCAGCGTGTTGTGGAATGACGCGCACTGGATTCAGCCCGATGGCCCGGCGGATCGCACGTGGTCGGTGGTCGCGCCGCTGGCGGCGATGTTCGTGGGCATTCATCTGTGCCTGGCACTGGCTCGCGGCGGCAGCTTTTGGTGCTTCTTCCGCCCGATCAAGAACCTGCGCTGGATGCTGCAGCACTGGAGCGCGGGAGACTACCTGGACATCGCCAACTCGGGCATTCGAGACTTCATCAGCCGCCTGCGTCTGAAGCATCACTTCCTGCTGGGAGTGAAGGGCTGGGCGGGAACATTGCTCATCCTGTTGATACCGACGGCGCTGCTGGCGGCAGGAGATCCCGATAACCCGGCCACGTACCTTCTTTCGTTGATCGCGGCACCGTTCATGATGCTCGCCCTCAGTTGGGCTCCGTTTCTGCAAGCGCACTTCGCGGTTACCGGCGAGTGGCGGGCGTTCTCTCAGGTGGGGACGATTCGCCAATACTTCAAGCGTGCGCCCATCGCATGGCTGTGCGCGATCGTCCTGACTTATGTGCTGTCCTTCCCGCTGTTCCTGGCGAAGGTATATCTGCTTCCGCAGGACGCGCGCTGGTTTGTGACCACCATCTTCATCGTCAGCATCTACCCGGCGAAAGTCGTCACCGGCTGGGCGCTTCATCGAGCCGCTACTCGCTCAACAAAACCCTGGTTTGGCTGGCGCTGGATCACTCGCGCGCTGCTGTTGCCGTTGCTGGCTCTGTATGTGTTCCTGCTGTTCTTCACGCCGACGATCAGCGAACACGGCAAGCTCGTGCTGTTTGAACATCACGCTCTGCTGCTGCCCGTGCCATGACTAATCGGGCAGCATCAAGTAGCAGGCACTTTCTGTCCCTTCTGGATTGATCGCGCAACTCGATCCCGGCTCATTGTCCGTTCAGGGCACGTTGCAGGGCCTCCATGACGCGTTCTGATGGGCAGTCAAAGAAGGCACCGCCGAGTTCTTGAGCATCGGGATCGACGCCGCGCAAGAACAGGTAGAGCACTCCGCCAAAGTCGCGAGTGAAGTCGAAGTCGGGCAAGCGCTGCTTCAGGAAGCGTTCCACCGCGGCGCAATACAGATGGTATTGCAGGATGTAGTCGTGATCGGACATGCCGGTCTCAAGACCGTGCGTATCGTAGTCTGCGATGCGCGGCCCGAGGTTGGTGGTCTTATAGTCGAGCACGTACCAGCGCCCCTGCCATTCGAACACGAGGTCGATGAAGCCTGTCAGGAAACCTTGCAACTCGGCTACCGCCAGACGCCGCACGCGCTCGGCATAACGCTGCACGACCGGGCGTTCGGATTGTTCAAAGCCTGCGGCCAGTCGGTCCATGCGAAACGCCGTGCCTTCATTTCCCAGAGGCAGCACAAACGGCATTTCGCAAGCCAGTTGATTCACAGGGACATCCAACAACGCGGCAGGCGGTGTGAGACTCGCGATGGGTTGGGTCAACGTCGCCTGTAGAGCGGCTAGCAAGGGACCGTGCCAGCGCGGTTCCAAGGCCAGCCGACGTTGTGCGATCTCGAACCGCCTCGTCAGTTCATCCTGCAATGCTGCCGGGTTCGGCGCTCGAAATGTGCCACTCAGCAGGATGGCTTCAAACAGGCGGTGCACGGCGTCACCAACGGCAGTACCGCCGGGCATTGCGGCGAGTAGCCCAAGTTCCTCAGGACGGTCGGGACGCACTAATTCCAACGATCGATCCAGCGTCACGGCGTCGCGGTCCGCGTCGTCGACTACATGCACATGGTCTGCAAACCGGGTCAGCGACGTATAGCTCGTCTGCACCAGAGCCGTGATGTGTTCGCGACGCAGCACGCGAGGATTAAGGTGGCTCACGGTTCCCTGCGACCAGCGCAACTGTCCCGGATCACGAACGCCTTGAGCGACCGCTACTCCGTTAACGTGAACGCGAGGCACGCCCAGGCTTCCCGCCCAGCGCTGCAGTTGCTGTTCAATCACGTGATCGGGCTCGGGGCCTTCCAGATCGCCTAGAACGATCATGCCTGCCGCCGCCGCTTTCGCTCCCTTCGCCGCTGTCCAGTGAATGTGGCACTGGTGGCGCGCACGCGTCAGCGCTACGTACAAGAGTCGCCGATCCTCGGCAGCCTGCTCGTTCTGGCTGCGTTCCAAACGATCATCGAAAAGTTCTGAGCCAACATCAATGACCGGCAGCCCCTCGTCGCCACCGTCCTCAGCCAGCAGGTACTGCGGAGTGCCTCGCCACGTGAAGGCTGACCACAACGTCGGGCAATATACGACGGGGTATTCGAGACCTTTGGATTTGTGGATCGTCACCAGTTGTACGGCGGCGGCGTCTGTTTCCAGACGGAGTTGTGATTCATCATCGCTGCCAGCGGGATTCGCGCGCAGTTGCTCGAACCAGCGAAAGAGTTCGTCTGGTCCGGAATGACTGCTCGCGGCTTGCTGATGCAACAGCTCGCTCAAGTGCAGGTAGTTTGTGATTTGACGCTCGCCGGTCGTCTGTTGTGCCAGCCGACGGATCGCGTCCGAATCGTCCAGCACGCCGCGCCACATCACGATGAAGCCTTCGCGATGCCAGGTGGAACTCCACTGATGAAATTTCTCAGCCCAGCGAGCCAGTGCCTGCGGCTGTTGCGGTAACTCGGCCAGATCCTCAGCGAGTAGCCCGAACAGCGGTGTGCAGAGGGCGTTTGCCATCAGCGTCAGCGACGACGGTTTCAGCAGCGCTGCCAGAATGCGGCTCATGAACTCCGCCTCGGGAGTTTCATAGACGGACTCATCCGTGTAGAGCACCGCAGGAACCAGCCGTTGAGCGAGTTCCTGCTGAATCGCCCGCAGTTGAACTCCGCTACGGCACAGCACGGCGATGTCTCCCGGTGAGATCGCGCGCACTCCGCCATCTCCGTCGGGAATCGGAAACTGCGAGTTCAACTGCTGCACAATGTCCGCGGCGACTCGCTGCACGACGACTTTCAGAGCATCTGCGTTTGACGGTTCCTTGTCGGCAGCGACAAACGGCGAACGCGGCACCAGATTGATGATCAACGCATCGCCGGCGGACAGCCGGTCAGGGTGATGAGCCCTGATTTCGGGCAAGCCGATCTGTGCGTTGAGAAATGGATCGCCGACGGATTTGAAGACCGCCTGCACGGCATCGACCAGCGACCGATCCGACCGCCAGTTCGTGCCCATTTCATGCCGCTGTTTGGCCGGCACACGCTGGTTGGCTGCCAAGTAAGAATGGATGTCTGCCCCACGAAACCGATAGATCGACTGCTTCGGGTCGCCGATGATGACGAAGGCACGGAGGCCGTCTTCGCTGACCGGTTGTTCTTCCGCTCCGTCCAGAAAGATGCGTTCGAAGATGCGAAACTGAATCGGGTCGGTGTCCTGAAACTCATCCACCAGGGCGACGCGATAGCGATCGCTCAGACTTTCAATCAGAGCGTCCTGCAACGCGCCGCTGAGAGCGTCATCCACTCGCAACTGCAGGTCGCCAAAACTCATCAAACCGTGCTCGCGTTTGTAGTTGCTGACACGTTCCCGCACGTAAGTCGCCAGTTGAGCGAGCAACTGCGGTTTCAGAGTGTCGCCAATGCCGCGGACTCGCGCGGCCTGCTCCAGCAATTCCTGGATGAGTTCAAACGCCGCGTGGCGCGGAGTATCAGTTTCCTTGCCCTTTTTGGTGCCAGCCTCCAGCTTGTTCTGAGCCAGCCGGGACTGGTGCGATTCAACCTCGCGTTTGCTGGTGTCCCATTCCAGCAGGTGGAACGACAGCGATTTCGCGAAGAGATCCAGGAACGCCAGCGTCTCTTCGATCTGGTTGGCCTTGTAAGATCTCTGATTGAGGCACCCGCTTTCGATCGCCTTGCGGAGCGTGCTTTCGATCCCGGCACGATCGCGCTGCCAGACTTCCGAGAACACTTGAGCCTTTGACTTGAAGGTCCGCAGTTCGGGCGAGTCCAGCAGTTCGCCGAGGCTACTCCCGTCCGGCTGCACGGCGTAAACCGGGTGATTGATGGCCTGCTTCGCGACTTCGAGGAGCAGTGACCAGAGCGTGCTGTTGAACGGCAACCAGTCCGCGACTTTCGAATCGGGAACGCCCCAGCGATTGGCCACAAAGTCACGGACGGCGTCTTCGCAGAGATCATCCTGTGATGTCAGGACTTCAAACTGAAAGCGGCTGCCAGTCTCAAAGACATGCAGTTGCAGCACTCGCTGGCAGAAGCTGTCGATGGTGTAGATCGGCGCCTGATCGAAGCTCAGAATCGCATCTTCGAGACGCTCGTTCACGCGGTCCCGATATTCTGCATTCCACGCACCAGCAGAGCTCAGTAAGGCCACCACTTGCGCGTCTGCGTCGCCGGACTGAACCAGTTCCTCGGCCGCCGCGTCTGATTCGCAACTGCGTACCAGAAACACGGCGTCGCTGAGTCGTTTGCGAATGCGTTCCTTCAGTTCGGCCGTCGCCGCTTTCGTGAACGTGGTCACCAGAATCTGGTCAACATGGCAGCCGGCTTCGAGCAAGTAGCGCAGATACAGCGTCGTGATGGTGTAGGTTTTTCCGGTTCCGGCACTGGCGTTGATGCTGTGCACTCCCGGCAGCGGAATCTTGAGAGGATCAAACTTCTGAGTCTGTTTAGGCATCAACCTGAACCGGAAAGAACGGTGAAGACGACGGGCGGTGATCGAGAACGCAGGTATCCTGATGGGGATATATGGCAACCGCGTCGTCGCCGCATGCGGGACGGTCGAAATTGTTTCTCCTGAACTTGAGCAGGGAAACGCCTTACGAAACTGCTGAACACGACGAGCGAAACTGTGCTAGCGGGCTGCGATGACTTGATGGATTCTTCCGCCTGCCGGGAATTTTGTGGAAGCCTCGGCCAGCGACGGCACTCGGCTTTCTCCTGACAAAACTTGGAGGCTGCCGCTTTCCGATGAATTCTCGGTAAGCACTTGCGCCAGTCTGACGGTCCGACAGGATGTCGTTTGTAAGCCACGCGTCTACGGCATGCGGGCATCTGTATGCATTGCCGCCGCTACTCGTTGCTTGACCACCAGGCAAGTCGCCGTGCCTTCAGTCAACTACTCCAGGGGCTGGGCCAACCCGCCTGTGCATGGCGGCGGTCGACCAAGGTCGTTGTGACGACCCTGATCGTCCTTCGCCATGCGGGGAAAAGTGTATGAGTAAGCAGCAGACATCGCCGTGTCCCGAGCTCAAGACTAACTCCACACTTCCCTTCGGCGGGCAGGTCGAGCCTCAAGAAGATTCGGCGGCACCGGCTCCGTTGCGACGCACCCTCGCCCTGACGGGCCTCGCTCTGGTGGCGAGCACAGTCCTCACCGGCAGCATAGGGTCGTCACACCATGAGCGATTCCCCAGCCATCTGTCGGCTGACAGGCAGGTGATCCTGGCTCCCAAGAGTGGTTCCATTGAGAGCCTGGCCGTGAAGCCGGGCCAGATCGTGGTGCCCGGTAACGTGCTATTCCGCATCGTAAATCGCAGCGCGGAAGGGAAGCGCGGCGACCTGGAACAAGCGGTACTACGACTCGAACAGGAACTGAGTTCCGCTCAAGCCCGCGCTGAGGTCGAGACCAGCAGCTCGATCGACAATCTCGAAGCGCAAGTCTTCGCGGCGGAAAACCAACTCGCTGAGCACCTCGCCTCGAAGTATCTCGAATCTGTGCGGGCGAAGGCTTGGGGTGATTTCGGCTCGCTGTTTGATTCGCTGGCCAGTTCCAAGAGCGATCGTCTGGACATCCGCCCGCTCACTCGCGATCTGCAGGACCCCTCGCACCAGATCGAAGCAATCCTCAAGGAGGCCGAGGCGGAGAATAAGGCCGAGGCGCTGCAGACTCGCATCGAACTGTCTGAGAATCGCTTGAAAGCCCTGCGTCAGCGAGCCAAAGACCTGCCTCGCCAGCATGCGGTTGCCGCCAAGGTGCCGCAGATCGAGAAGCGCCTGGCTGACGCTCGCCAGCGGCTTGCCGACTACCAGGATCCGGTTGCGGAAGACATCACGACGCCGGTCTTCGGCATGGCTGGTAACATCAATCGCAACATCCAGGATGAAGTCAAAGCCGGCGAACTGCTGGTGGAGATCTTCGACCGTGATCACGAGTTCCTGACAGCGACTCTGCCCGCCAAATACGCGGCCAACCTGAAGCCGGGTTCGATCGTCAAGATCCACTTCTCGGAAGGCGTTCGCGAAGGATCGATCGAAGCGGTACCTCCGCAAGCGAAGACGAACAGCAAGGGCGAGGCCGAAGTTGACGTCCGCATTCTGCCTACCGGCAAGGTATGGCCCTTCATGCCCATCGGCAGCACGGTGGAAATCAGCCTGAACTAACCCGCGATGTACTTCGCGATTCGAGTATATGCCGATCCCACGGAAGCCCTGAGGGACGTCGCCCGCACGACGCTCCTCAGGGCTTCAGGCATTTATGCCATAATCGAGCGTCTGATGAACGGCATGCGAAGATCGGCGACAGAGCTTTACCGCCTTTGAGCAGCGGTTCTGCCGCGCCCCATCCAGGCTTACTTCAATTCCTGCAGTAAGGAATATTGCACGATATTGATCGCGATCTTGGTCGCGTCCTCGGGTAGGTAGCCTGCACAGGCTAAAGTCGCCTGACGTTCCAGGGCACAACTGATGTCGTGCTTGCTGTAGATCACAACGTAACGGCCATCAACTTCGATGCCCTCCAGAAACGGCTCGCCCTCGACGATGTTGGCTTCGAGCGTCTGGTTGGCGCCGGAGATTTCCGCCGCACGCCGTCGCACCTTCTTGACGTCATATCCGATGCGGTTCGAGAACAGCTCATGATCAGTCGGAATGCGAGTCAGCTTGTGGTTCGGATAAAGCTGCTCAGCGAACTTGCGGAAGCTGGCGTCGAACTGCGGAGCGCCACAACACGCGTCAGCGAAGAGCACGTTGCCTTTCTCCAGAAATGACCTGATACGTTCGATTTCCCCTTCGGAGTATTCAAACCGGTAGCGGCCGTGCATGGTCAGCAGCGAGTAGTTGAACAATTGCGGATCGGCCGGCGTGACCGCTCCAAGCTTTGTGGAAGCCGTCAGGCCCGCCGTACGATTCAGGGCCAGCATCAGATTGCGAGCCGCCTTGGGCGCCGTGTCCCAACCGCCCGTGTGGCGAAGCTGTGCGACCTGCAGCAAGCCACGCTGCACGTTATCGGCCTGGCCTTCTTCCGAAGCCAGTTCCAACTGCTTCAACTTGTTCGTCGGTTCGCGGCCAGTGGCATATGCGACGATATTGACGCCGATCTTCATTGCCCGCTCGACACGCGTACGCAAGTCGATATGTCGCTTTGATGGGTCAAGTCGACTCCATTTGCTCCAGAAGCAACCCAAGTCCTCGGGGCAATACACAATCGCGGTGCGACACCCCAAGTCCGCTCCCCAGAGCTCGACCGTGGCTCCATCGAGAGGATGTTCAGCGCGAAAGATCGGATGCTCGGGCTTCAGCCGCTCCAGAGACGTTTCCCCCTTCGGATACATCCGCTGCACGAGTTCCTTAATACCGTCCCTGAAGCCGTTCGACTGGCAGGTATTCACTGCCAGAACAAAACCGCCCAGATTGACGTATTGCTTAAGTAGCTCCACTTCGGCATCGTTGAATTTTGGAGGCTCTGCACCGCAGAGATACAACACCGGAGACTGCCGCAGATCGGCAACGCTGCCGTGCTTGCTGACCTGCTTCATTTCGACTGTCTGCCAGGTCACCAGCTCCGGCCATTTCGGCGCGCCGCTGATGCGATCGGTGAGGTTGCGGATCTCGTACGGGTGCCGATTCCAGCCATCCGCTTCGTTGCTGTCATACTGCAGCTTGTTGATCAAGACCGGCGCGAGTCCCTTCGACAGGAACAACAGCGCCAAGCTGCTGCTGACAATCGGATCCTGTTCGTTGTTCTTACCCACCCACATGCCAATGCGTTTGTCCTGAGCGTCGATCAGGTAGCGAGCCCCCTGCCGATACCAGTCATGCTCGCCGAAGAAACGCTGGCCGCTGAGGCGTCCCGCACGTTCCAGTCCGTAGAGGTAATACAACAACCAAGTGCCGCCAGCACCCGGATTGCTGCCCACGGCGAAGTGACTTTTCAGCCAGGACAGAGCGCGGTTCATTGGCTCGTCGGGTTCACGTTTGCCACAGCAGTTCGGGTTGCCCTGAGCGTCGACGTCTTTGTCGTCCTGCAACATGGAACTGGTCATGACCAGAGTCGCGATGCCAGCTACCGTCATGCTGCCGGTGCTTCCGCCACCGCCGCCTCCGCCACTGTAGTCCCAGCCGCCATCGCCGCTTTGGCATCTCAACCAGTGAGCACGCGCGCGCTCCCACACTTCCCGTTTCACGGGAATGCCGGCATGCGCGGCCTCAAACAGTCCCAGCACCGCGAACTGACCGTTGCTGCGATCGCCGCCGCCGAGATCGATCAGGCCACCGCTGTTGTAGCCCCAGCATCCGGCCATATCACCACGGGTGATTTGCCCCTTCTCCAGGTGGTCAACCAGCCGCGCCATCTTCAGTTTGTCGCGTGGCTCTTTCACGATCGCCAGCGTCATCAGCACCAGTGACGACGCGTAGGTGAAAGTCGGATCCGGGCTGTCGCGCAAATATTTCAGGGCGAGCTTGATCTCCTTGTCGTCGGGAGTCATCCCGGCATTGAGCAGCGAGAGCGTAACCAGCGCCGTGCCGCCAATCTCCATGCCTTGCAGAGGCAGTTTGCAGTCCCACGAACCATCGCCCTGCTGCTTGGCCAGCAGCGCCTTCTTGGCTGACTGAATGGTGTCCAGAACCTGTTGCTCGGTGAGATCATCCGCCGCCTGAGCTGGAGCACCGCACAAGCACGCCAGACCGCACAGCAGTAGCGTCAGCAACCAGGTTCTCACGATCGCCTCCTCGATAACTCTGCCAGACTATTGAAGCAGAGGAACGCAGCGAACGCCTCAATCGTTCGCCATCTGAACTCTCAAATCTGATGCAACGTCCTGAATGATGTCCTGCATTGACAGTGAGGGAGTCCAACCTACTGCCTCGTGAATCTTCTGAATAGACGGCACGCGCCGCCGCATATCCTCGAAGCCATCACCATACACGGCTTGATACGGGATGACACGCAGCTTGGACTCGCTGCCGGTTTCGCGAATGATCAGTTCTGCGAGTTGCCGAATGGAAAGCTCTTCGGTGCTGCCGACGTTGTAGATCTGGCCGAGGCAGTTGCTCTTCTGATCCGCGAGCAAAATTAACGCCCTGACCACATCATAGACGTGGCAGAAGCAGCGGCTTTGCTGACCGTCGCCATGCACTTCGAGATCCTCGCCGCGCAGGGCTCGCTGCACGAAGTTGGGGACCACCATGCCGTACTGCCCGCGCTGACGGGGGCCCACGGTGTTGAACAGCCGCACGATGGTCACCGGCAGGCGAGTCTCTTTCCAGTGCGCCAGCGCCAGGAATTCATCTAGCGCCTTGGCACATGCGTAGGCCCAGCGGTGCTTGGTTGTCGGACCTTCAACGCGGTCGTCGTCCTCACAATAGGGCACTTTCTCCGACTTGCCGTAGACCTCGGACGTCGACGTGATGAGCACGCGGTTGCGGTACCGCCGCGCCAGCCGCAGCACAACTTCTGTGCCCTGATAGATTGTGTCGATAGTCGCTACCGGCTGCTCCATGATGAGCTTCACGCCGACCGCGCTGGCCAGGTGGTAGACCGTGCCGCAGTCGAGCATCAGCTTCTGCATCAGCGGGACGTCTTGAATCGTATCAACGAACAGCCGGAAGTTGGGATCGCCTTCCAGATCCGCAACATTGGCGTGCAAACCGGTCGACAGGTTGTCGATGATCGTGACGCGGCGGCCGGCTTTCAGCAGGGCGCGGGCCAGATGGCTGCCGATAAATCCGGCCCCGCCGGTAATCAGCACATGCTCGTCACGGTCCATACAGGTTCCTCAGAGTGATCGCTGACTGACACGGAAATCGCTGGCATCGCGAGGATTATGAACCACGCCACGCCAATACGTCGCGCCATCAGGTTCTCCGCAGGATTTTTAGTTGAGAAGTGGGTCGCGATCGAGAACGTTCATCACGCGCCGCACCTCTTCAAATCGGGACAGGGCCTCTTGAGCCGATTTTTCCGCCCCGCACCTCTTGAAATGGCGAACAGCTCGCAGCAGACAACGAGCTGTCAGACTCAACCTGCCCAGCTTCAGAACGAATTCGGCGAGGTTCAGCATGTCGCTGCCCGCCCCCTGTTCATCAGCAATCTCGCGATGCACAGAATACGCCCGAGCCAGAAACCTCATCCCGACATTCAAATCGCCCCGCAATCCAGCCAGGACGCCCAGATTCCCGTAGTCTGCCGCTTCGCCCACTCGCGACCCGGTTTGACGCTCTAACGTAAGCGACCGCAGCAACAGATTCTCAGCAAGGTCGTAGTCGCCAGAACCCATCGCATCGAGGGCTCGATTCGTGAGATCCGCCGCATCGTTCTCGAAGCTCAACGGGCGATCGACCGGATGTTGCTCGAACGCCAAAGCTGCGGATCGTGCCTGCAATTGAGCGGCTGCCTGCGAGTCCTTTTGAGATCGCTTCACGACCGCAAGATTGCCGACAGCGACCTCCATGAGGTGAGCGTCAGCGGACTCATGCGCTGTCTGCCACAGTGATTCATAGAGCGCGGCCGCCTCGGCGTACTGTTCTGTCCGCGTCAGAAAATGCCCCAATCGCAGCTGAAAAGCGGGGGAATCATCGCTGCGAACGGCTGCTCGCAGCATCACCTCCGCTGCGGAGACCAGTCCAGATCGCTCCAACTGACCAGCTTCCTCGACCAGCATTTCCGCAGCAGCACGACGCACGGAGTTCGACGCTTGACGCTTCAGCGTTTCGGGCACAATCCGCTCCTTACACTCGGGACAGAATGACGTCAGATCACGTCGAGTGTGGCGGATGCCTGGGACGCCACCGCGAACAGCTTGCGGGTGAGAAATCCCGGCCATTCGCTGGCGTACCCTGAAAGCGTGGCCATCCCCTTGAGGGAGAAGGCCACACTTTCGTCTCGTCCTGACGATGACTCGTTAGGGCGAGGGGAGAGAGAGAAGAGAGACGGCCACATTCTACGCAGCCATCACGACATGTCAATTTGCGAAATATAGACAAAACGGGTTGTTGCAAATTCCGTGATTTCAACCCTTCTCGAACAGCGTGCGGCTCTTCTTCGCAGGGGTTTTGGGCTGAGATTTCTTGATCCGCTTGCCATCGGCGTCACGCATCACGCCCTCGGCCGTCGAAGGCGCGCTGACGCTCGGTTCCGGTGATCCGTTCAAGGCATCGCCGACTTTGATGCCCTCCAGCCGAGCGATGCCTTGCGTCACGTAGTCTTCGCTGAGGTCGAAGCCCAGGAAGTTGCGTCCGAGCTTCTTGGCGACAGCCAGCGTCGTCGAACTACCGCTGAACGGATCGAGGACGAACTCCTTCTCATGGGAGCACGCCTTGATAATTCGTCCGAGGAGTTGCTCAGGCATCTGGCAGCCGTGAAAGCCGGCTCGTTCCTTGAAGGTCCCGGCCACACGCGGAAAGTGCCAGGTGTCTTCCTCTGACGAGAAACTCTCAGGGATGTCTTGAGGCCGCAGGATCCAGGTGTCATCCGGCAGGCGGCCTTTACTGTTGGCTCGCGCGTCTCCGTAGACCAGTTGGCGAGCCGAAGGGACTCGAATAGCCATGTCGTTAAAGGTGTAGTTTTCCGCGTCTTTGACGAAGTAGAACAGGTGGGCGTGAGACCGTGTGAACTTGTATTTGCAGTTTACGCCGAACGTGTAGTACCAGATCACCCAGTTGCGGCAGGTGAAGCCAGCTTCCTGGCTGATGATCTTCAGTTCGGCGGCGTACTCATCGCCAATCGCGAGCCAGAATGTTCCCGTCGGCTTCAACGCGCGATGCACGCCCGAGATCCATTCGCGGGACCAGTCGAGGTAGTGAGCCTTCTCTTTCTTGTCGTCGTAGACGTCGTAGTCATAGCCAATGTTGAAGGGCGGATCGGCGAAGGCCAGATCGACGCAGCCTTCAGGCAAGGCATTCATCTGAGCGACACAGTCGCCGTGCAGAATTGTGTTCTTCGGGTGCTTCATGCGAAGCGGCTCCAGCAGAGAGAGAATCGAGTCAGGCCGGATAGTATTGATCCCGACACCGCCGCTAAACCGTCGAGGCTGCCCGCGTCATTGGCAAACGACGATGCGTTTGAAACGATGCCGTCAGAACTCCTGCCCATCGCTCATGCACTGGGAGCAACCGCATGTGGGATCCAACGCTCGATCGTCGCGGCTTTCTGAGGACGGCGGCGGCTTCAGCAACCGCGCTGACCTTCGCTACTCAACTTTCGGAGTCTTCAGCCCAGGCACCGCTCGGTGATCGACCGATGCAGGATCCGAGTGTCACCATCCTGCATCCGCGCGGCCGAGTTCCCGCGTCGTTCTTCATTGATGACTCGACGTGCCTGGTCAACATGGGGCACTTCTGCATGCCCCAGTTCGCGACTGCCTGGCCCGATCGCGATGAATATAAGCGTCCGTGGAGCACTTGGCCGCGTGAGATTCCCGACAGCTTCGTGCGCGAGTTCGGTGAGTGGTGCGGCGAGCACGGCGTTAAAGGCAAGTATTCCATCGTGCCCTATCCGGCCTGCGTCGGCTGGCTGGATCGTGAGCTGCCCGGTTGGTCGCGTCGACAACTGCAGGACAGCCTGAAGCTGGTCCGCGAACTGATGCTGCCGAACTGGGACATCCATCCCGAGATGATCACGCATACGCGCGTCATCGACATCGCGACCGGCCGCCCGATGGAAGAGATCTCATCCGGAACGATGGAGAACTCGTACCCGCAGAAGAAGGTGAGCGTCGATTACCTCGCTTCCTACATCGCCTACGCGCTGCGAGTGCTCAAGAACTGTGACCTGCCGTGCGAGGGCATTACGACTCCAGGTGGGTTCGGAAACCTCATGAAGCCTGAACTCTCGCTGGCCATCGGTCAGGCGGTGCGAGACGTGTTCGCGCCGGAGATTCCGCACTACTTCAAGTATGTCCGCGACGCCAAAGAGGGTACGTTGCCGCGCTGCGAGCACGTGTCTGGCCTCGACACCGACAAGCCGCAGTTCGTCGTCAATCTGCCCGCAGGCACGGGCGACTGGTTCGGCGGTTGGGACGGAGATCGCAAGAGCGAAGGGCACCTCTATGCCAATGACGACGCAACGGCTGGGCGACTGGTGGAACTCATCGAGCGCAACCAACCGGCCGTGATGCTCTGCCACTGGCCTGGCCTGTATTCGCACGGCACCAAGGCTGGATTCAAGGATTTTCAGCGTGTCATTCGAGCCCTCGATCAGCGTTATGGCGACCGGTTGCTGTGGATGAAGATCACGGAGCTGGCGCGTTATGGGGCCGCTCGCGAATTGACCTCGATTCGTCGTGATGGTCAACGTGTTTTGTTCAAAGCTCCCGTCGCCTGCCCGGCCTTCACTGTTCGCCTGCCCGCGACAGCGGCACAGCCACCGACTGTGACCGTCAAGAACCAGAAGAAACCGCTGGAAGAAATCCGCAACGTGCGGCTGTTGGCTGCGGGCCAGTGGGTGCGTGACGGTGAGACCATCATCGCGTGCTTCGACCTGCCGCGCGGCGAATCCTCATTGAATTGAGGGAAATTCAGGCCCCAATTGAGCGACCTTCCCACGACCGATACAGTCGGCTCGCAGACTTCAGTATGAATTGAGATCGCTCAACGAGCGTTCGCTCTTCTCCGACTACCAACTCACTCATTCGGCAAAGGAGACGTTGATGAAACTTTGGCACGGAACGCGACTGGCGGCGTTAGCACTGGCAGTTGCCGCAACGACAGTTGGCAGCTTGGGCGTTGCGAAGGACTGGGCCTCCTGGCGCGGACCAAACCGCGATGGCATCGCCCCGGAAAAAGGTCTCCTCAAAGAGTGGACGGAAGAAGGTCCGCCCGTCGTCTGGAAAGCCGAGGGTTACGGCAAAGGCTTTTCATCCGTCGCGGTGGTGAAGGGCAAACTCTTCACCATGGGTGAGCGAAAGGGCAAGTGCTACCTGTTCGGCATCGACTCCAATGGCGGCAAGGAACTGTGGGCGACTGAAGTCGGCCGCGGCGACCCGAACTGCACGCCCACCGTTGATAGCGGCATCGTTTACGGTCTCGGCCGCGAAGGTGACCTCGTCGCCTGCAAAGCGGACTCGGGTGAACTGGTCTGGCGCAAGGATTTCAAGAAGGACTTTGGCGGCTCGATGATGTCCGGCTGGGGCTACAGCGAGTCTCCTCTCATTGATGGCGATCGGCTGATCTGCACTCCGGGCAGCAACGAAGCCATGATCGTGGCCCTGAATAAGAAAACCGGCGACGTGATCTGGAAGTCCTCGGTTCCGGATCTGGGACAACGCGGTGGTGGCGGCGCTGGTTACTCGTCTGTCGTGATCAGCAACGCGGCTGGCGTGAAGCAATATGTGCAACTCGTCGGCCGGGGTATCGTCTCAGTCGCAGCCAAGGATGGGGCGTTCCTGTGGAACTACAACCGGATCGCCAACGGCACCGCCAACATCCCGACGCCAATCGTCAAAGATAACTACGTCTTCTGCTCGACCGGCTACGGTACCGGCTCTGCCTTGCTGGAGATTAAGAAAGCCGGCAGCAAGCTTGTCGCTGAAGAGAAGTACTACCTTGAAGCCAAGGAAATGCAGAACCATCACGGCGGCATGATCCTGTTCGGTGACTATGTCTATTGTGGACACGGACACAATCAGGGCTTCCCGCTGTGCATCGAACTGAAGACCGGCAAAGTCGCCTGGGGCGGCAAGCGCGGTCCCGGCGGCGGATCAGCCGCAGTGCTGCTCGCCGATGGGAACCTCTACTTCCGCTACGAAGACGGCACGATGGCGCTCATCGAAGCGACTCCTTCGGAATACAACCTGAAGGGCTCGTTCAAACTGGCCTCCAAGAACGGGGCCAGTTGGCCGCATCCCGTCATCGTGGACGGCCTGATGTATATCCGCGACCAGAACACGCTGCTGTGTTACGACGTCCGCGCGAAGTAGACGCATCACTGAGTCAAAACGATCATCACCCCTGCAATGGATTCCGGCGAATCATGTTCGCCGCATCCGCTGCAGGGGTGACTTGCTTGTTGAGGATCGCCAGCGCATCCATCATCACTGCTCTCGCCGTCGCGGTACGAACTGCTCCGCTCAAATCAAATCTCATTTTTCTCCGCGTACTCTGCGCCTCTGCGAGAATCAGGTCGATCAACAATGCCCCACCGTTGTTCCCGCTACGCTGGCGTTAAGACTGAGCAGACAAGTTCTCAGCTTGGCTGGTGGTGCGGTTGCTGGTTGTGGTGGCTCGCACTGAGCACTCCGATCCACGCAGAGGATACAACCCCGGTCACGGTGCAGCAGATCAAGCTGAGCGACGCGATTCCGTTTGGCCGAGTGCCCATCGACTATTTCGGGATAGAAGCCGACGACGCGATTCGCCTTCTGCAGCGGCGAATTGAGCTGTCTCAGGTCACTCTCGAAGCCGATGACCAACACGGTTTTCTGCTCTCATTGCTGCGGCATCTGAATATCCCCGTTGAGTCGCAGTTGCTCGTCTTCTCCAAGACGGCCCGTAACCCGGACCTCATTTCGCCGCGTACGCCGCGTGCGGTGTTTTTCAATGACGAGGTTTCCGTCGCCTGGATTCCGACCGCGAGAGAACTGGAGATCACGGCTCTGGATCCCATCAAGGGTGCGACGTTCTACACGTTGAGTCAGCCACTGAGGGATCAAGCCAAACAACCCGCGAAGCCAGGCGAGGCCAGATTCTCGCGGAACAGCCAGTGCCTCGCGTGTCATGCGGGGCGTTCGTCGCTGGATGTTCCCGGTTGGCTGGTGCGAGCGTTTCAGACTGATGGCTCTGGCAAACCATCGGAGGGGTACTCACAAGTCACGCACCAATTGGAGTATCCCAAACGCTGGGGTGGCTGGTACGTGACCGGGGCACCGCAGAGCTTCGCTCATCGTGGCAACCTGATCGGCTCCGAGGAGAATGAGCGGGCGAAAGAGCAACCCACACTGCGAACAGCTCTGGCGGATTTGAAGTCACTCAAGCTGAATGCGGAGTACCCTGCCCCCGGCAGCGACGTAGTCGCGCATCTGGTCTACAACCATCAGGTGCATGGGCTCAACCTGCTGATCCGCGTCGGCATGGAAGCGCGACTCGATCGCCGGTCAGATGCGGAGGATCAATTGATTCGCTACCTGGTCTTTGCCGATGAGCCGAAGCTGGAAGTACCCTTGGATGAAATCACGAGCAACTCTGTCTATCGCCGCGGGTTTCAAGCTCTGGGTAAAAGCGAAGGCCGACTGCTGAATCCCCAGCAGGGTAAGCGACCATCGACGGTACCGCCGCGAACTCTGCGTCGGTTCGATCTGCAGTCCCGAGTATTCCGCTATCGTCTGAGTTATCTGGTTGAGCACCGGCTTTTCGAGTCGTTGCCAACCGAATGTCGCTCGCGTCTGGTGCAGCGTATTCTCGACGGGTTAAGAGCGGACGAGCCTCCTGAGGAGTTCCAGCATCTGCCGGTCGAGGAACGTCGTGCGATCGTGGAGATCGTGACCACTGCGATACCCGCCTTTGCGGAAGGAAATAAGCCCCAATGAAATCTCGGATTTACTATTTCCGCCGAGTGGTGTTGGCAACGTGCCTATGCCTGAGCCTCTGTGGCATGCTCCTGAATTCCGCCGATGTTGTCGCCGCGAAGTTCAACAAGGCGGTCGATGTCGGGCAGGTGGCTCCGGATTGGAAAGAGCTGATCGGCACGGACGACAAACGTCACAGCCTGTCGGACTTCAAGAATGCGAAGGCAATTGTCGTCGTCTTCACCTGCAACCACTGTCCGGTCGCGAAGGCTTACGAAGAACGCGTCCTGAAGCTCGCCGAGAAGTATCGGAAAGAAGACGTGCAGTTTGTGGCGATCAGCGTGAGCCTCATTGAGACCGATCTGCTGCCCGAGATGAAGAAGCGGGCAGCAGACAAAAAGTATCCATTCCCCTATCTGCACGACTCGAGTCAGAAGACCGGCCGAGCTTACGGAGCGACCGCCACGCCGCAGGTGTTTCTGTTGAATGGCGCTCGCAAGATCACCTACATGGGCAAGATCGACGACGAGATGCACGCCGACCGCGTGACCGAATCGTTTCTCGACATCGCGATCCGCGCCACGCTGGATGGCAAAGAACCTGAAGTCACCGAAACGAAGCCCGTTGGCTGTCCGATTCAGTACGAGTGAGCTGATCCGGTTCGCCACTACCGCTCAAGGGACCAAACAATGTTGAAACTCATGATTTCCGCCGGCCTCGTGATGTTGGCCGTGATGCAGATGCAAGTCGCTCACGCCGCTGAAGGCGATGCGAAGAAGCTCGTCGAACAGGTCGTGGCGAGTGCGGGCGGCGAAGAGAAGCTGCTGAAGGTGTTCAAGTTCCGTGAGCGCGTGCTGATTACATCGACTCCGGCCGCTCCCGTGACTGCCGACGAAAAGGGGAATCGCACGTCGGTAGTGCAGGTGGCTGGAGAGTGGTGGCTTGGCACAACCAAGCGGGGCAAAGACAAGGTCCGCGTGCTGGCATGGGCCTGGAGTTTGCAGATTCTGCTGGACCCGAAATCAAAGGTCGAAGCGATTGAGGATTCGACCATTAACGGTAAGCCCGTTCTGGGACTGCGCGTGACCGAGTCTATCAAGGAGCCGATCGAGCTGTATTTCGATAAGGACCAGAAGCAGTTGGTCGCCATCGACTACACCGACACACGGCACATCTTCAGCGAATGGAAGAAAACCGAGGGTGGCTTCAGCTACCCAACTCACGTCGCCGGTTATCGCTTCACCAACAAGACGACCCGCACAACCAGCGACAAGCAGTGGTATCAGACCGACATTCTGGAACTGACGCCGTTGCCGGACGTTCCCGCGGAGCTGAAAGGCAAGTAGAGAATGCCTCCGACCCGCAGTGATCGTGCCTAAGACCGCTTCTCGATCTTGCCTTCGGAACGCAGTTGCTTGAGCAAGCGGCGTTGCAGTTCCATCGACAATGTCTCGACGATTTCGGGCCGAGCATCTTCGAGGCTCAGGTCACCGGGGCTGATTTCCGTCACGGTGATCAAGTGCCAGCCGAAGCGCGTCTGGAACGGTTCACTGATCTCGCCGGGCTTCAGGCGAAACGCAGCCTGACTGATCTCAACCGGCATCTGGCCGCGATAGGGAAAGCTGCCGAGGTCTCCGCCATCACTGGCGCTGGGGCTGTCGGAGTGCTGCTTGGCAGCATCCGCGAAGGTGAGTTCTTTCTTGAGGATCTGTTGCCGCAGAGCGGTCAGCTCGGCGCGGATCGCTTCGATGTCTGCGTTCTCGTTGACGCGTTTCACGATCTGCGCGGCGCGAACTTCGGTGCCGTCGTATTCGGTACGATGCTTCGTCCAGTATTCGCGAATCGCTTCTTCGGTCAGCACCTGCAGCGCGTGCGTGCGCCAGCGGAACGAGAGTGCGACTTCCTCGCGGAATGTTTCGCGCGTGTAGCCGCGAACTTTCAAAGCTTCATCGAGGCTCTTGCCCTCTTCCTTGAAAAGTGCTTCGAGGCGGGTCATCTGCTGATCGACGAGAATCTTGCTGTGCTCGACCTTGCGTTTGGTGAGGTACTGTTTGAGCAGCGCGCGGTCGATGAGATCGTCAACGAAGCGGGCTCGCACGGCGTCGCGTTGAGCGTCCGGAATGCGACGCGAGAGGAACAGAAATTCGAGATCGCGATCGGTGAGCTTCTGGCCGTTCACGGTCGCGATGAGCTTGTCTTCAGCGAGTATCGGCCTTGGCGCGGCGAGGCTACTGACCAGAATCAGGCAGAGGCACAACCACCGCGACAGCGTTCCGATTGCGGAGCAACCAGCGACAATGGGCCATGCTGACATTTCAAACTCCCTCTTGAATTTCGCTTGTGGCTATCAGCATCCAAGCAACTGGCCGCGTTTGCGCGGACCATCCTGTCCGCGGCGGCGAGTTGCTGATCGGTACCGTTCTTACTCGTTACGGCTGAACGTCATGATCGTGATGTCATCGTTCTGGGGGCGCCCGTTCGCGTGACGACGCACGTCGGCCAGCAATGCTTTGCCCAGTTCATCAGCGGTTTTGGGACCGTTGAGGATCACCTCACGCATGCGTTCGAGCGTGTAGAGATTGCTGTTGGGGTCCATGGCTTCATCGACACCATCGGTGAAGAGCACGAACAGCTCGCCCGGGTTGATGTCGCGCTCCGCGACATCGTAGGGGTAGCCTTCCATCACACCGATGGGTAACCCGGTGAGTTCATCGGAAAACTCTTCGATCGTACCATCCGGCTTGCGAATCATCGGGGACATGTGCCCTGCGTTGACGATGCGCAGTCGATGTTTCTTGGTGTCGAGCACGATGAGCTGATAGGTCACGAACCGACCTTCGACCATGTTCGCGCACATGTGGTTATTGATCTTCTCAATCGCCAGATGCGGGTCGTGAATGAAGGGCATCACGTTCTGCACGCAACTGGAGATACGCGACATGATCAAAGCGCCAGGTACACCTTTGCCCGCGACGTCGCCAAAGCTCAGGCAGATCAAATCGTCAGTCAACCGGAAGCAATCGTAGTAGTCACCACCGACTGCCTGGGCCGCGTCGTAGGACGCATAGAAGCTGTAGCCTGGCGCAGTTGGCAGCGTGCTCGGCAGCAAGGCGCGTTGCACCGCCATGGCGATCTTCATTTCGCCGTCCTGCTTCTGCTTCTCCATCCACGTCTTCATCAGGCGGGCGTTTTCGTACGTGAGCGACGCCTGACCCGCGACGGTCAGCAGGATTTCGAGATCTTCCTGGCCGAATTGAGCCATCGGGTTCTGAGTGTCGATGTTGATCACGCCGAGCGGTTCGCCCTGCTTATCGAGCATCGGCACGCACATCATCGAGCGGATGGCGAGATTCGAAATGGACTCGCTGGCCGTGAATTCATTCGAGGCGTCGGCGGACAAAATGCCGCGTTTCTCGGTGAGCACCTTGTTGAGAATCGTGCGGCTGAGCTTCACCGTCGCGTCTTCGCTTTCGCGGCGATGCTTGTACGCCTTCGGGATCATCTGCCCGTTGTCCGGATGCTTCAGCACGACGACACCGCGATCCGCCTGCGGGAAGACAGTGAACAACGTGTCGAGGATCTTGGGCAACATGGCGTCCAGATCTGTCTCACCCGTCAGAGCGCGGGTGATGTCGATCACGGCCTTGAGCTTGTCCTGCGGGCGGACGTCCATCAGACCGAAGCCACCACCGGCTCCGGCGCCACCCTGAATCAGCTCTTCGATTTCTTCTGCGTCCGCGTCGTCCGTTAACGCGATGGTCGCCTCGACGTCGATCGTGCCACCGAAACCACCGTCGTCGCTTACCGGTCTCGGTCGAGGCGCAGGTGGAGCAACGCGCGGAGCCGCTGCGGGAGCGGAGGCGCCTTCGGCTTCAAAACGCACGAGCAGGTTGCCGAACTTGATGCGATCGTTGGGGGTGATCGGGACGCGCGATGTGATCTGCTTGCCGTTGACGAAGGTGCCGTTGCCGCTGCCGAGGTCCTCCAGAAAGTAGCTGGAGCCCTCGATCGAGAGCCTGGCATGCTTACGCGACACCGTGTTCGAATTCAGTTGAATGTCACATTCGGGAAGGCGGCCGACGATGGTCTCGGCGCCTTTCAGGTCGAACGGAATCGCTTTGCCTTCGTGCAGCAGAACCAACTTCGCCATCGCAGTGATCCGATAAAGCGTTGTGAAACAGTAACCGTCAACGTGTCAGACAAGTTTGCAGCCCGCGGTCAGGCTGACACTCTTTGATGCTCTGTTTGGCCATCACACATTAAATATCGTTTCCACATTCCCGCGCAGATTGAGTCGCCCCAGCTCGATCGCCCGCTCTTCACTCCAACCACGTTCCATCACAAAGTCTTGAGCCAAAACCTTCGCCAGAATCCGGCGATACATGCCGAACTTCGGCAACGCGAATTCCAGCTTGTACATATCGCTGTAATAGCCGATCTGCTTCGTCTTCGGTACGGCCTGCAGACGGCTACGGCAATCCGGCTCGATATAAGCCGGAATATTTGAATACCACCAGTGCCCGTTAGTCACCACGTTCGGGAAGATCCACGAGTAGCTGACCAGCTCCTGATTGCTGACCTGAGCCAGCACAGAGATCGGGAAGGTGACCTGCGGAAACGCGTTGAACAGTTCGCGGTAGAGGATCAGCGACGTGCGTTGATCGAACAGGTCCTGCCCCTGGAAAACACCGTTCGGGTAGACGCGGCGATTCACGCCGATCATCAGGTCGAACGGCAGGCGGTATTCGACGCAGTATTCGGCCAGCGTCCAGAAGATGAAGCGGCTGAGCGTCACCGAATCATCGGCTGACAAGGTGCCACCGCTCAGCGCGACCTGCAGAGCACGGTCAGCAGCCGGTCCTTCGACCTTCTGCGGAGAGAAGTCCGGTGGCAACGAAATCGCACAGGCGCGGACACCGTGCTTCTGGAAGTGATCGAACAGTTTTCCGATGGCCGTGCGCAGTGACGCCACGTTGTTCACCGCGACACCCGAGGCCTTCGCCAGACGCTCGCGAACTTCCGGCTTGCCGTAGTGGAAGACGAGGTCATCCGTCCGCAGGCAAGGAATGTAGAGCGACGTATCGAAGCCGCTGAGCGGGTCATCGAAGTCGTTCGTCAGGAAGACCTTCTCCAGCTTGCTCTGCTTGAGAACCTGCTGTTCCCAGTCCGGCTGAGACATCTTGGCCAGCGCGGTGTCGTAAAGCTTCTCCCAATTGTTCTTAGTAATGGCCGTGTCTTCGAAGCCGAAGAACGCGCGGCAGATCTCCATCAGCCAGCTGTAGTTCGCCGTGTTGTCGATATCGCCGATCTTCTCGACCAGGCGTCCGACTTTTTCTTTCGGGCTGATGCCGGGTTCTTCGATACGCTCCTTCGGCATACCGGCGGAATGGCACAGTTCGGTGTAGTAGTGGTAGCCCAGAATGTCGGCGAGCGTCTTCGAAGGCGCAGCGAGCGGATTGATATGCGTGTGAGGATCGATCAGGACGAGTGATTCCAATTCACCCAGAATGCGTTGAACAAGCTGCTGCGACACAGAATCACCACGAAGCAAGAGGAGTTGAGCTGTTCACTGGCCGGAGCCGACGAGCAACGAACGAAAACGCCAGCGGGGAGTGTGGCGCGGGCTGCGGACACGATCAAGGACCGTGGCTACTTACCGAGGTCCAACTTTGTCAACTTGCCTGCAAAGTCGACCTCGAATACGGCATTGGCACGAGGATCGGTTACCAGCAGCTTGTCGCCGCTCAGGCTCAGACCGACAGGATTCACCAGCGGCGCCCCGGAAACCAGCTTCTCCAGCTTGCCTTCGGGCGAAATTTTCCAGACGCACTTGCCGTAACCGTCCGTCGCGTACATGAATTTGTCGGGACCGACGACAATGTTGTGAGCGAAGTCGATCGGTCGATCCGGCACAACAAGCGTTTGCTTGCCGTCTTTCGACACGAGGTGCACCTGATCCTTCGTCGTCGACAGCACCACCAGGTTACCGTCAGCATCGAAAGTCAGGCCGCGCGGGGCCGAGATTGAGATGAACTCGGACGCCGTACCGCCTTCGGCCGGCACTTTGTAGATCTTGTGCAGTTCCAGATCGGCGACGAACAGCGTGCCTTCCGCGTCGGGAGCGATCGCCATCGGAATGCCGATGCCAACACCGCTCTTGATCAGCGGAGTCGGCTGACCCGCGTCGTCCAGACGATAGATCTGCCGCGTGGCCGAGTCGCCCACCAGCACCTTGCCGGCCTTGTCGAGCGCGATGCACCGCGGAGCATTCAGCGGAGTGCGGAACTTGGGCGAGCCCTCAAAGAACTTCTTGAGCGCCCCGTCTTTGGACTGCCACACGCCGTGCATCTTCAGATCGACGACAAAGATCGATCCATCGGCGGCCTTCACCGCACCCAGCGGGTACTGCATCTCTTCCGCACGGACGGTTGTCGTCAGCAGAAGCAGCAGTCCGCACGCAATTCCTCGCACCAGCATCCGCATGTGGCAGGCCCTCGGAGAGTGGGTGATGCAATCCAGCTCCGCCCGCATCCAAGAACAGGAAACGGGCGGAGCCAGAAATTGTGCACGCGAACTAGCCCTTTGGCGTCACGATGACGCGTGCTGAATTGATCTTCACGTCCTTCAGCGGACGATCGCCTGAGCCGGTGGCGACGTCGCCGATGGACAGCGCGACTTTCAGGCTGGCATCGTCAGCGGTTTTGCCAAAGACAGTGTATTGGCGATCCAGGTGCGGAACCCGGGCAACGCACACGAAGAACTGCGAACCAGCCGAGTTCGGATCGTTGGTGCGAGCCATCGACAGCACGCCGGGTTCGTGCAGTTTGTCATTGAATTCCGCGGGAATCTTGTAGCCAGGACCACCGGTTCCGCGTCCTTCCGGACAGCCGACCTGGACCATGAAGCCCTTGATGACGCGATGGAAGATGATGCCGTTGTAGAAGCCGATCTTGGTCAGGCCGATAATGTTACGGCAATGCCCCGGAGCTACGTCCGGATAGAGTTCGAGCAACATCTTGCCCATCGTGGTGTCGAATTCGACCTGGTACTTGTTCTTCGAGAAGTCGACGTCTTTCAGAGCTTCATCAACTTCAGCACGACGATTTGCAGCCACGTTATGTTGACCTTTCTAGGTGCGGCCAATGCCGCAAGGAAACGAGGTTCGCCAAGCAACCAATTGCCAGAGCCGCCACAATTTAGTGCGCTGACCCGCCGCTCGAAACCAAGTCCCGCAGTTCATTTGTCGGGGATTGCCGCCGGTTCGCGACTCGGGATCGTCAAGAGCGCCCTCAAGACCGCCGGATCAATCTTCTCGGAAAGGGTTCTTGTCGATCCATTCGCCAGGGCAACATTCACGCCATACGGATGATAAGACGACAAGATTGAACGTGACGTGCCGGGTTTCGGTCCGGGTTGGTTCATGCTGATGGAGTCATCAACCAGTTGCACATCCCGCGGCTCCAGCCAGGGAATCTGACGGCCGCAGGCCTCAACGAACGCGATCTTTTCCCTGTCGTCTTTGAGCGACTCAAACCAGTTTGGTCGCGGGATCTCATCGGGGGTTCGACCCACCGACGTTCCGAACGCGGTCTCCCCGGTCACCATTGCATAAGACGTAAATTGCTGCGGTTCAACTCCGTCGGAAGGTTCTGATGGACAGCCATAGGTACGCGGTCTCTGGCTCAGGAGCGTTGAGTTCGAAGGGCCGTTCCAGATCTCGTCGTCTTTGTAGAGCTTTCGAAGCGGTTGGGCGTCGATGTAGGGTAACAGTTCCACGCGCCAACTTCGGTCAGGCTGTTGGCTGTCTCGAATCACTGGCGGGCAGAACCGACCTCGCCTCGCCTGATCTTCATGCGTCGCCTGAAGGACCGACGTCAGACGCCCCCTGCAATTTGACCGACGCGCGCTTTCCTGCGAGTTTCGCGCAGCCGGCAGCAGCCAGCCCATCAGCACTCCGATCAGCGACACGGTTAAAAAGCCGCCCGACGCATAAGACGGCTTGTCTGTTGGGCAGCCCACGCGAGCCAGGCATGCCGAATTCAGCAGCACTATGAGCAGCATCTGGAACATGAAAAAGCTGACGTCCGACTGCTGCGTTCTGCCATCAGTCGGCGATCCGGGTTCAGCAACACTTCCCCAAACCGTCCGGGCGAGCAACGTGGTGGCAAACACTCCGCTCAGCCCTAAAACCAGTTCCACACGGCTTGCCGGCCGGCGCGGTCGTCTCAACAGGTATACGATCGAGCCCAGCAGTATCACGACGATCGCGATATTGATCAGGAACGCGACGTCCGGCGCCAGTAGCCACGGTCGAGCAGGCGGAAAAGCAAATTCAGCCATGACTGATCTCTATCTCATCGTGAGGCGTTGTTTTCACTCCCTGACAGTCTGTGAACAATCTTTCGCACCTCAAGGCGACTTCACACGGAAACACGTCAACGATCCGCCCAAATTCAGCGTCTGGGGCTTCGATGTCCGCTCGCGCGCGATTGACGCCGCAGGAGATTCAATTGTCCGCAACAACAGCCCATTGCTCGCGAGTCGCGTTCGCCTTCGTTGAACAGCTCGGCCCTCGCCGCAGTGTCTTTCGCTGAAAGAAGTTGATCGATGCAAGAGGTGAACTGGCGAGACGTCCACAAGCTCCCGCGCATCAATAGCCTGGCAGATTCCTGCGGAACATGTTTTCGCGTGATGCTTTGTGTATCACTGGTTGCATTCTTTCAACCAGTAAACTCGAATGCCCCGCGATTTTAGAGAATGCGGATTTGCGACTGCTTGATCGACCTGGCTTGAGAAGAACAGGGCCTCTTCATGGTGTTAGTCGATTGGCTTCGAAGTTGGACATTCCCACGTCAGCAGCACCGATCACATTCCCGGCATGCCACAGGCACGTCACGACTGCTCACGCTATTAAGCCGTCGTCCCGAACTGCTGGAGGACCGCAGCCTGCTGACTGCGGGAGCACTCGATCCAACGTTTGGTAGTGACGGCATCGTCTTGACACACATCGGCGAAGAAGACGGCTCGGTGGCCGTCAATGCATCCGCACTTCAGCCGGATGGGAAGATTGTCCTTGTTGGAGCAGTCCGACAGCAGGAGCTTTTCATGTCCTCGCTGCCTCAGGACGTGATGGTGGCGCGCTTCACTGCTGACGGGAAACTCGATCCCAGCTTTGATGGCGATGGAATTGCACGCCTCGGGATCGGACCCTGGTTCGAGTCGGGGCGAGCCGTCTCGATCCTGGACGATGGAAAGATCTTAATCGCCGGTGAAATTCAGATAACAGATGGGGATGACACTGATCTGTTCCTGATTCGACTGAATGCGAATGGAAGTCTCGATACCACGTTCGACAACGACGGCATCGTCACAACGCATTTTGCCCAACCAAGTCATGCTCAGGATATGACGGTATTGCCGGATGGCCGCATCATTGTCGCCGGAAGCCTCAATGAGGAGCAGTTCCTGGCGGTTCGCTACAACCCTGATGGCAGCCTGGACACATCCTTTGATGACGATGGCTACGCGACCACGACATTTTCCCATTCAACGGCTGCCGCCTTATGTCTAACGGTACAAAATGATGGCAAACTGCTCCTCGCGGGATGGGCTAACGATCATGCGATGATGGCCGCCGCGCGGTACAATACTGATGGCTCTCTGGACACGACGTTTGATACAGACGGCCTCGTGACCATTTCCAACACCTCGATTGCTACAAGCATTGCATTGAAAGCAGACGGTCGAATTGTGCTGGGTGGCTCATGGTTGTACCCCTCGTCCAGTATCGCCCTCGTCCAATTGCTTTCGAACGGGACGCTCGACACAAGCTTCGACAGCGACGGAAAATGGACTGGTTCTTCAGGCTTTCCTTATCCCGCCAACGGCAAAAACTACGTTCAAGACATTCTAATTCAGCCCGACGGCAAGCTGCTTTATTCTTATGTTTACGGCGCACAATACCTGTGGAGTCCGGACCACTTCTACGATGGCGCCGAAGTTCCTAGGACGGCCGTTGGGCGGCTCAATGCTGACGGAACTAAAGACTCCACTTTCGGCTTTCTAGGCTGGGCGGTCCCATTGTTCGAAACCAGCACTTCGTCGGTTGGATCCGCGAGGTCACTATTGCCGCTGCCCGATGGTTCCATCGTCGCCAGCGGTGTAAGCATCTTTGGCAGAATTGGAGTGGTTCGCTTAACGCCCGATGGACTACTCGACCCAAGTTTTGATGACGATGGGCGAGCCGGTGTATATAGTGATGCAATTCCTGCGGGTGTACCCACCAGCGAACAGGCTACTGGGGTAACGATTCAGCAAGATGGGCGAATTCTCGTCGTAGGGACCACAAACTCACAAGAGTATCATCCCGGCTGGAACCCCTATGACACCTACCAACAAAATGGCTTCATCGCGCGCTATGATGCTGCGGGTAACTTGGATACATCGTGGGACGGCGAGGCGAAGCTGTTCACCCATCCTTACGGCACGGAAGGCAACGGTCTTATCGTTGCAGGAACGCATCAGCGAGACGATTTCCATGATGTCATTTCGATGCCGAATGGGCGAGTTTATACGGCTGCGAGTCTTGGGCGTAACAACTTCAATATTGTGAGCTCCTTCGATGATGGTCAGTTTCGCGATTACGGCTATCTGGGCAGTCTCACAAGTGGAGCGGCGGCCTACGCTGTCCTGGCACAACCGGATGGAAAGATGGTTGCCGTCGGCAAACGAAGCAGTTTGCCGAGTTCCGCGATTGTTGTTCGGACGGTTAATGTGCTTGAGGGTTCTGGGGTTGCGTCCATTGACGCAACGTTCGGATCAAGTGGTGTCGTTGCGCTGTCGCTGTCGTCAGGAAGCGAGGCGTTTGAGTGCGTCGCACTGCAAGCCGACGGGAAAATCCTGGCGGCAGGTTGGGCTAACGCTGGAGCTAACAAGCAACTCGTCGTCGTGCGACTGAACTCCAACGGCACACTCGACACAAGCTTTAGCAGCGACGGTGTTGTAACGTTGTCCTTTGGCGGGACGGACGAAAGAGCTCAAGGTATTGCCGTTCAGGCCGACGGAAAGATCCTCGTTGGTGGCTACTCCGCAACAGGTCCGATTTCCGTACCGACATCTTCGTCGTTCGTGCTGGCACGATTGTTAGAGGATGGTTCGCTAGATACCTCTTTCGATTCAGACGGGGTCGTCACTACGTCCTTCGGCGGCTTAGCATTTGCTCGGGGATTGGTTATTCAGTCTGACGGCAAAGCCATACTCGGAGGTGACGCGGGCAATGCTTTTGCGCTGGCGCGCTATAACACGGATGGTTCGCTTGATACAACCTTCGACGGAGATGGCCTCGTCACAAACCAATTGGCCGTGAATACGATTGCTCATCAGGGTTCAGATCTTGCCCTGCGAAACGATGGCTCGATCGTTCTAGCAGGCGGGGTCACCTATATCGATGGGCGAAATGACATCGCCGTTGCGCGCTATCTGGGCGATGCCGTTGTTACGGCACCGGTGGTAACACACGTGTCAGAGGATCGGGGGCGACATGATCGAGATGGCGTCACCAATGATCAGACGCTAATCATCTATGGCGAAGCAGTTCCAAATCGAACGCTCGAAATTTTTCGAGATGGAGTGTTGCTGGGTGCTTCAGAGTCGAACGGCCTCGGAAAATGGGCGTTCGACGATACCGCAACTGTGCTTTCTGAAGGCGAGTACGACTTCACAGCACGAGTTAACGGCGAGACGGTGAGCATTTTGTCTGAGCCATTCACCGTCACGATTGACCTGAGTACGCCAACTGCGGCCGTGCCGTCGAGTATTTCAGATACGGGAGTCTCTTCGAATGACCGCGTAACTCGAGAACTCACCTACGCACGAGGAACCGCTGAAGTGGACTCGTCGGTGGAGCTTTGGTTGGATGGAGTGCAGTACTCGATAGGCGATCTCCTTTCCTCTTTACCCACTAGCGAATTGAGTTCTGTCGCGTATCGTACTGCCAATTCAGTATGGGGATTCCGTTTTCCGTATAATCTTTCATTAGCGCCAGGTACTCACCAGATCGTCACCCGGGTCACTGATCTGGCGGGGAACTCTACATTCTCGGAGCCTTGGACGTTCACCTTCGGGATGACCGTGGTCCCTGTGTCACTGTCTTCGCTCGGAACGGTGACGGAGGGTTCGACAGCGACGCCGTTCAGCCTTGAGATGGCTGGGGCGAACGATTATCCAATTACAATAGGACTCTCGCAGTCTGGCACTGCCACCGCCGGAGCGGACTTCACTGCGTTGAGTTCGACTACGGTTTCTCCCGGTACGTTATCGAAGCCGCTCAACTTACTCTTGGATGATACGCTCTATGAGGGTGATGAAACGCTGACTGTTGACATCGCTACTGTAAGCAGCAACGGGATGGAGGTTGGAACTCAAGCCGCGACGGTCACCATTGTTGAGAACGACGCGCCGACGTTGTCGGACATTGGGAATGTCAGCACGCCTGTCGGAGTGGCGACGGCGCCCGTCGCATTCGTGCTGGGAAACTTTGCGGCGGGCGTGAATGTGCCTGTGGCGGCGACGTCATCTAACACGGCCCTCGTTCCCAACGACGGGTTCGTCTTCAGTGGCAGCGGAGCGAATCGCACGTTGACGGTGGCGCCGGTCTCCGGGCGTTCGGGGCAAGTGACGATCACCGTCACGGCGGGGCATGGGATTGCGACTGTTTCCAGGACGTTTGTTGTGACCGTCGGTGTTCCTGCGAATCAGCCGACGGTAAGCGCCATCGCTATGCAGGTGATCTCTGAAGACACGCCGCTGGCGCCGGTCAGCTTCACGATTGCTGATGATGACTCTGCGGCGGCGGACTTGATCGTTACGGCGCATGCCGTTGATGTGACGCTGGTGCCAGGCGAACAAATTGTGCTCGGCGGGAACGGGTCGACGCGGTCAATCGCGATTGCGCCGGCCGCCAACCGGTTTGGTACGACTTCGATTGTGGTTACGGTCACTGATGCGAGCGGCATGACGCGGGATGCTGTTTTCACAATGCAGATCGATGCCGTGAACGACGCACCTGAGATCGCGCTAGCCTCAAACGCTTCGACAAACTCGGTCTCGCCAATAGATATTCCCTTCACGGTCATCGATCTCGAAACGCCTGTTGATCAGCTAGTGATTGATGCCAAATCGAGTAACAGGGGTGTGATACCTGCGGGTGGTGTCTCTGTCGTCGGGACTGGGGCCAATCGCATACTCCGGCTGACGCCAGCCGCTGGTATCGTCGGCAACAGCACAATCACGCTGAGTGTTGATGACACTCAAGGCGAAACAACGACCAAGACCATCACGGTGGCGGTGACTCAAGAATTTGATTTCGGCGACGCGCCAGACACGGGTGCAACTGCTGGCACAGGCCCTGGCAATTATCAAACTCGTATGTTCGACGACGGACCCCGGCACCTCGTTGGCGGACCTCACTTGGGACCGACAGTCGATGCCGAGATCGCACCGAACACTTATCTGGAAGGGTTCGCCAACAGCCTCTATGGGTACGGCGACAATACCTTCGGGAACGATGAAGACGGGATCTTCTTTCCTTCCATGCTACGTTCCGCACCGGGCAGCGGTACTCAAAGTACGGTGGTGGTGAATGCATCAACGACGGCCAGGGTCGATGCCTGGCTGGACTTCAATGCGGATGGCGATTTCGCGGATAGCGGCGAGCAAATTGCTACCAGTGTGGCCGTCGTTTCGGGAGATAACGTCTTGTCGTTCGTCGTCCCCGCGAGTAGTCCCAGCGGGAAGACGTTTGCTCGGTTTCGAATTAGCAACTCCGGCAATCTGGCACCCACCGGTTTGGCGCTGGATGGTGAAGTGGAAGATGTTGCCGTCGTGATTACCGGAGCATCAGCGCTCGCCGTGATAGAGAACGCGATCCTGTCTCATCGCTTTGCTAACGGTGTCCTGCGAACCGGAAATGATCCCTCGTTCTACGAGTCTGGTAGCCAGAAGGCCTGGTATATTCTCGATCCGTATTTCTCTACAATTGCCGTGCGCGCCTTGCTGGCGGCTCCGAACGTGGGCGTCGCGGATAAGTTTGATGTCGCCGCGACTCATCTCAGCTTCTGGCTCTCGCACGCGTTGCCGAACGGCACAATTCCGCGCCTGATTGTCGACGCGAACGGCGACTTTCTGGACCATGCAGTTACCGATATTCACGGCACGACGTTCAACCCGGCGAACATTGGAGCGGATGCCGACGATTCCGCCTGGGCGTTGCTGATGTCTCTGGCTGCCGAGTATCAAGCCGCGGGTGGTCCAGCAGCGGTGCTGCATAGCTTGCAACCAAAACTCGAGCTGATTGCGGACAAACTGGTGGGGTTGATTCAACCCAATGGTCTGACTAACACCTTCCTGGAATTCAGTGGCACGCAGTTTCAATACACGCTGGATGCGATGGAAGTCGCTCAGGCGTTCCGGCAGTTCGCAACGCTTGAGGGTGTCTTCTACGAAGATCAAACCAAGGCGACCTTATATGCAAACGCTGCGGCAACGGTCGCCGAGGCAATTCAGGAAGAACTGCTGGATAGTGCTACTCAGCTCTATAAAGCCTATGCCGACACGATTCACGAAGTCGCCCCGGCGCCGGACTTAAACGATTGGTATCCGCTGGTCTTCGACCAGGTGTGGCCGATCATCACGGATCTGATTCCTGCAACGTCGGCGGAAGCTCGTCAGCTTCTGAATCAAGTTTACTCGACGTGGGACGGTTCTACGCACATCGATTGGACGACTCGAACCGATGTCGGTTGGTTCGCTTGGGCGGCCTTGCGAGCGGGTGATACGGAATTCGCCGCCGCGTCAGTGCAATCCATTTTGCCCTGGGTGTTGCAGAACAGTTCTCCCTACCCGGCAACCACAAGTTCCTACAACGGAGATTCTGCGCTCGGATCGAACATCGCACACATCGGCTATGTGTTGCAGTCGCTGTTGCCGGCGGCGAATCCGGACATCGTCGTGACTCCGTTCGAAACCGCTGTTGAAATCGACGTTCGCGCCAATGACTACAGCGTCAGCACACCGCAGAACGAATTGGTCATCGCCATCACCGCGGGACCGACCTCAGGAACCGCAGTCGTGGTGAATGGCCGAGTCCTTTATACTCCGGACGCGGAATTCAAAGGCGATGACTCGTTCGAGTATCAAGTCCAGGCGCAGGACGGGGGCACTCGAACAGCGCTGGTGATGGTTCATGTCAATCATCCTCCGCAATTGGCAGGTGATACCACCATCACGTTTGTGGAAGACAGTGGCGCGAAGCCAGTCAATTCCGGGTTGAGCGTCAGCGATCTCGACAGTGGAACGTTGTCGTCAGCGGTAATCACCCTCACCGAGTTCGTGGCGAACGAGGATGAACTCGGCTTTGTCAGCAATCCCGCGACGATGGGTAACATTGCAATCGCGAGCAACAGTAGCGGCATATTGCGGCTGGTATCGTCCGGAAGCACAGCCACGCTGGCTCAATGGCAGGCGGCGCTGCGGAGCGTCACCTACCGTAATCTCAGCAATATCCCGACCACCACTCCTCGACAGGTTGATATACAAGTCAACGACGGACTCGATGTGAGCTTGGTCTCGCGGAACACGATTGGTATTAGCCCTGTCAACGATGCACCGTCGATCTCCGACATCGCGAATCAAGCGACGGATGAAGACACAACGAGCAGCGTTTTTGGCTTCACGGTGGGCGACATTGAATCGGCAGTGGGCAGTCTGACGGTGACCGCAGTATCGTCCGACACCATTCTGGTCCCTGTTGGTAATATCTCAGTTGGCGGCAGTGGAGCCAACCGCACGGTGACTGTGACACCAGCGCCGAATCGCTTCGGAAACGCGACGATCACGGTCACAGTCAGCGACGGAACAACCTCGACGAGTGACTCCTTTATACTGACGGTGAATCCCATCAACGACGCGCCGAGTATCAGCGATGTCGGCGATCAGACGACTGATGAAGACGTCCCGCTGGCGGCACTTCCCATCACGATTGGAGACCTCGAAACTGCGGCGAGTGGACTCTCTGTGACGGCGACGTCATCCGATACCACACTGATCCCCAATCTCAATTTCTCGTTCTCTGGTACCGGCGCGAACCGCCTGTTGACCGTCAGTCCGGCCGCGAACCAGTTTGGTTCAGCGACAATCACAGTAACCGTCAGTGATGGAAACCTGACCGCGACGGACACATTCGTCGTGACAGTCGCTCCCTTGAATGATGCGCCAACAGTTAGCGACATCGCCAACCAAGTTACTAACGAAGATACGGCTAGCAGTGCGATTCCGTTCCTGGTCGGCGACCTGGAAACAGCAGCGAGCAGTTTGCTCGTCACTGTGACCTCATCGAACACGCTGCTTGTCCCGAATGCCAACTTGGCTCTCGGCGGCAGCGGCACCAGTCGTACCGTCACGGCGACTCCGACAACAAATCAGGTCGGTACGACGACCATCACGCTCAGTGTGAGCGATGGAACGCTGACGACGACCGACACATTCGTGCTGACGGTGGGCGGTGTGAATGATGCGCCTGTGATCTCGGCGATCGACGCGCAAAGCACGAACGAAGATACTCCGTCCACGCCCATCGCGTTCACCATCAGCGACATCGAGACCGCCAGTTCGGGTTTGAGTCTCTCGGCGACCTCATCGAATGGCCTGCTGGTGCCGAATGGCAACTTGAACTTCGGGGGTAGTGGATCGAACCGCACATTGGTCGTCACACCGGCGGCGAATCAGTTTGGGACGACGGATATCACCATCACCGTCAGCGATGGAACTGTGTCCGAAACGCGCCTGTTTGAACTTACGGTGGTGGCCGTGAACGACGCTCCGACGATCAGCAATTTGACCGACGTGACGATCAATGAGGAAACCTCGACGACCGCTCTCTCGTTCACCATCGGCGACGTTGAGACAAGCGGTACCAGCTTGGTTTTCACGGCGAAGTCGTCCAACACAACGCTGGTGCCGGACGGTAACTTTGCGATTGGTGGTAGTGGAGCGAACAGGACGCTGACGGTGACTCCGGCTGCGAATCAGTTTGGCTCGGCGATTATCACGGTGACCGTCAGCGATGGCACAACGTCTTCGAGTGATACATTTGTGTTGACGGTTATAGATATCAACGATGCGCCGACGATCACGGATCTCGGCAATCTCACGATTCAGGAAGATGTATCAACAGGGCCACTGGCAGTTCACATCGCAGACGAGACGTCAGCGGACAAGTTGTCATTCACGGTTACGTCGTCGAATACGACCTTAGTGCCAGCGGGAAATATCAGTCTGGGCGGCAGCGGCACGAATCGCACTCTGGCGATCGCGCCCGCCGCGAATCGATCTGGCACGACCACGATTACGATGACCCTCGGCGACGGCGTTTTCACCGTTACGGACACGTTCGTACTGACCGTCACAGCGGTGAACGATGCCCCCATCTTGACCAACGTCACCGATCAAAGCATCGCTGAGGATACGACACTAACTAACTTGCCCTTCTCGATCTTTGACGTCGAAACTTCAGCCATCTCCCTGTCGGTTTCTGTCGCGTCATCCAATACATCTCTGGTGCCGACCGGTAATATGTCGCTCGGCGGAAGCGTGGGAAACCGCACGCTGACAGTAACACCGCTTCCGAACCAGGCTGGTACCACGCAGATCACCATCACTGTCAGCGACGGGGTGGTTTCATCCACAGACACATTCCTGCTGACTGTCACCGAAGTCAACGACGCTCCGACAATCAGCAATATCTCGAATCAGTCGATCAACGAGGACAATTCACTGTCGCCGGTTGAGTTTTCCATTAGCGACGTGGATTCAATCGCCAGCAGCCTAACTGTCACAGCAACGTCGTCCGACCCTACGTTGCTCCCCAGTGTCGGAATTACGCTCAGTGGCACCGGAGCGACTCGATCAATTCAGCTAGCGCCAGCTACGAACCGATCCGGTTCCGCGACTGTGACCGTCACCGTCAGCGATGGTACTCTCATCGCCACAGACACCTTTGTTCTCAGCGTAGCTGCAGTAAATGACGCACCAACGATCAGTGACATCTCCTCGCTGACAACAACTGAAGACAAGGCGACGAATGCGATCAGCTTCGCAGTTGGAGATATCGAAACCGCAGCCTCGCAGTTAACAGTCTTTGCAACTTCGTCCAATCCCACATTGGTCGCGAACAACAACATTACTCTCGCCGGGAGTGGCGCCGACCGGACAATCAGGGTGACTCCCAGTGCTGATCGCTCGGGCACAACGACGATCACCGTCACTGTCAGCGACGGCATCACCACGACAACGGATACATTCATCGTGACTGTCGAGTCCGTTAACGATGCCCCAACGGTCAGCGACATCACACCCAAGTCGACCAATGAAGACACGGCAACTGGCGCCATCGCGTTTACCATCAACGACGTCGATACCGCGTTGACTTCGCTCTCAGTCAGTGTCGCGTCTTCCAACTCAGTACTGGTACCCAATCAGAACATTTCACTTGGCGGCGGCGGCACCAATCGAACAATTATACTGACACCCACTCCAAACCTATTCGGCACATCTACAATTACTGTCACTGTCAGCGACGGCTCGCTCGTTGCATCGGACACCTTTGTACTGACGGTCAACGCAGTGAATGACGCCCCTTCGATCAGTGATATCAATGCACGCACAATCGATGAGGATCAAACCACCGGATCCATCGAGTTCCTGATCGAAGACCTCGAAACGTCCGCCGAGGCATTAACAGTTTCGGCGATATCCTCTAACCCAACGTTGATTCCGAGCAGCAGTGTTTCTTTTTCCGGAAGCGGAACCGCTCGCACGCTGACCGTAGCACCTGCCCCAGATCAGTTCGGAGTCGCCACGATCACAGTGACGGTCAATGATGGCACCAGCACGCGAGCTGACACATTCACAATCACGGTCAATCCTCAGGCGGATGCATTGACTATCTCGAGCGCGATAACTGGTTCAGGAATTCAAACAACTACAGGACTCATCGTTTCCCGCAGCGCGGTGGATGGATCTGAAGTCACTCACGTCAAGATCACCGGAATCACCAACGGCAATCTTTTCCAGCACGACGGAATAACCCAGATCCATGACGGCAATTTCGTTACGTTCGCAGCAGCGAATGCGGGCTTAAGATTCACTCCAACATCTGCGGCTGACGGCAGCTTCACAGTCCAGGGTGCCACGAGCACAAGCGAGGCGGGACTCGGTGGAACTCCAATCTCTGCATCGATTCTCGTACGCCGTCCCCTATCCTTGACTGTAACCCCTGATAGCAGCCCAACGACTCTAAGACTGTTGAAAGCCGGCTCAGAGTTGAGGATCGTTGATGGCTCCAGTAACCTGATTGCATCACAAGCCGCCGATCTGACGTCGTTTGTGAGTATTATTGGAGCCGACGGCGAAAACGACACACTAGTGATCGACTTTTCCGGATCTGATCCGCGGCCCATTGACGGCATTCGATTTCAAGGAGGCACATCCGGTAATGACCGCTTGATTCTCGACGGTCCGGCTCTTGCTATTGACACCATCAGCGTACTCAACACAGCCGCTGGCTCGGGAATCATCAATTTGGCTTCGAGCACACCCTCAATCGAATATAGCGGCGCGGAGAATATCGAAATTGCAGTCGCGTCGATAGGCACGGCATCTATCAGCACGAGCGACCTGCAATCGCACGTCGTCGAAATTGCAGATTCAGGCGCAGCGGCAGTAACGCGGATTAGCATTTCAGACTCAGTATCAATGAGCCTTCGAAACCCGACCGCGTCGCTCACAGTAAACGGCGACGACGCAGCAGCGGACACCATGAAGGTGTTATCAACGGGTTCCGGATTCAATGCGAGCCTGATCGTCAATGGCCGGGGAGGGCACGATCTGCTGTCGGCGACCACCTTCGCCCGTGCCGTGACATTCACCGGTGGTTCTGGAAACGACACACTGATTGGCGGCATCGGAAACGACTCGCTCAATGGCGACGTCGGCAACGACATGCTGACAGGAGACGCGGGAACAGACAAGTTGGTCGGCGGCCTCGGGACGGATACTCTGGTCGAGGTTATGGACTTGAATCTCACACTGACGTCAACCGCGTTTATCACAACGTCCACGACGTCGAAAGTGACTGTCACCGAAGCTCTTTCCGATATTGAATTGGCGAGTATCAGCGGCGGAGTTTCCAGAAACCGACTTGATATCAGCGGATTTGCCGGCGCCGGAATTTCGACGATCAACGGCAATGGCGGCCACGACACGATCATTGGCAGCGGCGGCCCGGATCTGATCATGACGCTAGCCGGCGCTGACTCCATTTCTACTGGTAAGGGTAGTGACACCGTCTTTTCCGGAGGTGGCAACGACACGATTAGCGGAGGCGAAGCCGCCGACAACCTGAATGGCCAAAACGGCGATGACCTCATCTTCGGAGATGCAGGCAACGATGTCATCGTTGGTGGAGCGGGCATCGATACCTTGAACGGTGGTGCCGATGACGATTTTCTGAGCGGTCAGACCGAAGCCGGTCTACTGAACGGTGGCGATGGTAACGACATGCTGCAGGGCAACACGGCCAACGACACCCTGAATGGCGACGCCGGTGCGGATCGGTTGCTGGGGCTTCAGGGACCTGACGTACTCAACGGCGGCACTGAAGCAGACACGCTGTTCGGTGGCGCGGAGAACGACACCCTGAGTGGCGGGGCCGGCGCGGACGACCTGCGGGGCGAAGGTGGCAGCGACTCTCTAGACGGCGGCGCGGATGCCGACCGGATCAACGAAGTCCTGGACACGAACGTGACAATCAGCAGCGTGGGTGCATCCACGTCGATGATCACCCCGGGGTTGGGCACCGACAGGATCATAGGCGTTGAACGAATCAATCTGGTCGGCGGCGCGAGTGCTAACTTCTTTGACGCGAGAACCTCGACGCTACCCGTGCTGCTGATCGGTGAGGCCGGAAACGACACGCTGCTCGGTGGTTCCAAGTCCGACATTCTGAATGGTGGAGATGGCGACGACGTCCTGTCAGGTGGCGCCAGCAACGATGTAATCGATGGCGGCAATGATACGGACTACGTGCTTGAGAAGTCGGATACGAACTTCACCATCAACGGTCTGGCCATCACCTCGTCGCTGACCGGTGCCGATACACCCAGTAACGTTGAACGGATCGTGCTGATTGGTGGAAACGGAGCCAACAAACTCGACGCCTCTCTGGCCAACGTGCAGGTCGTGCTGATTGGCGGGCGAGGCAATGACACACTGCTGGGTGGATCACTGGCTGACACCTTGGCTGGCGGAAACAGAAACGATTCCACGCTGGCCGGCAGCGACGGCGTCGACTCGCTCCACGGTGGCGATGGTGCTGATCTCTTTGAGAACGACTTGGCGGACACAACGGACCTCACAACCAACGATGTGGCCGTTTCTGACGTCTTTTCGACTTTGCCCGCATGGATCGACGCCCTGTAGCGGAGTTGTTGAGTGTCCGATGAACCCGTTGTAGCTCCTCGTCCGGTTCGCAGAACCCACTGGGGAAAGTTCGGGGCGCTGGCATAGAATCGAGCTGGGTTGAATGTTTGCAGGATGCACGAGATTCGCTGACGGCGCGCGAACCGTGCAGGCGAAACGTCTTGACGATGCAGCCTTCCGTATCAAGGCTGCGCGGCTAACCTATCTTGGAGTCCGCCTCTGAGCCTGCATCACGTGGCACGCGGTCCACTCTGTCCTTTCAAATCTATTCTGCGACCACGATGGCCACGGACTCGCCGCCAGTCATTCAACTGCAAAACATCCCGATCCGCGTGGTCGTGCGGTCGCTGGCACTCTCAATTGTCGTGTTCGGGTTGGGGCTGAGACTCGCGGCGGCGTCCAACGACTTGTGGCTCGACGAAATCTGGACGTGGATGACGACTCTGCAACTGCTGTCAGCTTCTGACGTACTCCTGCGAGTCCATGACGAGAACAATCACTTCCTGAATACGTTTTGCATTTACTTCCTCGGTCCAGATGCGTCGGGGCTGACCTACCGGTTGCCAGCGGTGGCGTCCGGAGTCCTCAGCATCGTGCTGGCGGGAGCGATCTCGTTGCGGCGCGGTTCGATGGCCGCGATCTACAGCATGTTGCTGGTCGCATCATCGTACCTGCTCGTTCACTACTCGTCGGAGGCGCGCGGTTACGGACTGGTCGTGTGCTGTTCGCTGCTGGCGTTCTGGTTGCTGGACTGCACGCTCGAACGACCGAGCATCAAAACGGATTTCGCCTTCGCGCTCGTCTGCGTGCTGGGCGTGCTGTCTCAGCCCATGTTTGTTTACGCCTACGCCGCGCTCGGGTTGTGGTGGCTGCAGCACTGGTGGGGGCAGCGGCGGCAACCGCAATTCCTGCGACGATTCGCTGGCAGTTCCTTCCGCTGTCATCTGATTCCGTTCGTCTTCATGGCCTGGCTGTACGCCGTCAACATCCGCCACATGGTGAATGGCGGCGGCCCGATCGAACCATTGATCAAGGTCATTGCTCAGACTCTCTCGTTGACCGTGGGAGGTCCCTCTAGCGGTGCATTCTGCCTGGAAGCATCTCTGGTTGGTTTACTGGCCCTGATCGGCACGCTGACCTGGCTCAAACGCAGTGGCGATCCGCGCTGGGTGTTCTTCTTGCTCGTGATCTTCGTTGCTCCGGCGGGGCTGCTGCTGGCCGTGAATCGCAGCGAGGTCTATCCGCGCTATTTTCTGATCTCGGTCGCCTTTGGCAGTGTGCTGTTGGGGCAAGGTCTGGCGGAACTCCGGAACCGCCAACTCGCAGGTCGCATCCTCGCAACGGTGTTTGCATTCCTCATCATCGCCTGCAACCTGCTGCACGTGACGCGACTGATTCAAGTGGGGCGAGGCAGCTATCGCGAGACCATCGCCTGGATGCTGCAGGAATCCGGATCGGGCGTGCTGCTGGTCGGCAGCGATCACGATTTCCGCAACACGATGGTGCTGAGCTTCAATCAACAGTTCTTCAACGAGCGGATCGTGTACTACGAAGCGGACAAGTGGCCGCCGCAAGGACCGGAATGGTTCATCCGACATCGGATCGAACCCGACATTCGCATCGAGATGAAGTTCAGCCCGCGTCCCGGTTTGAACTACGAGTTGCAGCGCATCGTCCCGTACGCGGGCCTGTCCGGTTGGGAATGGGCGATCTACCGGCGCGAAGCGTCTGCAACTCCGTCGCCGACGGAATAAAGCGTTGGTGCAATAAACCGGGAGGGCGAGGCGTCTCGACCTAGCCACAGCACTCCATGCTGAGACCAGGCCGCGAAACTACTTCATCTCTTTGGCAGTCTCGGCGGTCGTTCCCGCCAGTTTGCCTTGCCAGCCGCGTTCTGGAGCTTCGCCGCCCAGAGCCTGTGCGATCCGGGTGGCGTTGTGGTCCAGCATGCCGATGTAGGTGCCTTCGTAAGTGCCCGGTGCGCCCATCGCGTCCGAGAACAGCGACCCGCCGATAGACACCGTCCAGCTCTTGCTCTGACAGCCTTCCTTCACGGCCTGAATGTTCTTCGCAGGCACGCTGCTCTCGACGAACAGCGCCGGGATCTTGTGCTCAACGACAAAGCTCACCAGTTCGTTGACGTCGGCCACCGCAGCCTCGGACTGTGTGCTGATGCCCTGCACGGACTTCACTTCCAGCTCGTACGCGCGAGCGAAGTAACCGAACGCGTCGTGAGCGGTCACCAGGTAACGCTGCGACTTCGGAATCGTCGCGACCACCTTCTTCACGTACTCATCCAGTTCGGTCAGTTGCTTCTGATAGGTCTCGGCGTTCTTGCGATAGGCGGACGCATGCGCGGCATCGATTTCGGCCATCTTCTCGCCAATGAAGCCGACGCAGCGATTCCAGGCCGAGACGTCCATCCACACGTGCGGGTCCGGGTGCCCTTCAAATTCTTCGGGCGTGCGCAGGTAACTCTTCTCGATCGCGTCCGTCACGGCGAACACCGGTCGCTTGGATGCGGCCTGTTCGAGCACTCGCTGCATACCGCCTTCCAGCATCAGGCCGGAATAGAATACGACATCGGCCGACTGCAGTTCCTGCACGTCGTTGCGACCGGGTTGGTAGAGGTGCGGATCGACGCCCTCGCCGAGCAGACCAGTGACGTCAGCAGGTTCTTCTCCGATCACCGCTTTCACGATGTCGGTCACCATGCCGCAGGTCGTCACGATCTTCAGTCGACCGGACTTGGGAGCACTTCCGGCCGCCCCCTGCTCTTTCGAGTCTCCCTTGCCACATCCCGCCAGCAGAGCAGTGCCAGCCAGGCAGCCGAGCTGTCCCAGAAACTTACGGCGAGAAGAGGCAGAGGCCTGAGCGGCGTTGAAGTCGCGATTCTCGTCGCTGAAAAGTTGATCGAATGTTTTCACAGCAGTCTTCTCGATTGATCGAAAATGAGTTTTTGAGCAATCGAAACTTAAGCCGCCGCCGCAAACGGGTCAAGGGAGTCTGCAAGACAGGTCGCGTGAACCCATCGCATGGGCAGGCTTTGATTTGGGTGAGTTTGCCGGTTGTCCGAATGCCCGTTGTGTCGCCTGCGAGCGAACTTGCCGGGGTAGGTCAGCACCGCCATAATCCCGCCGCATTTCTGGGAGTTAGGTACAACCTCCACGTCCACACGGTGTCTTGATCGTGTCTGTGTGTCGGTCCGCGCCTCGTGCCGGCACTATGAAGTCACGTTCTGACCCATCATTACAATTGAAGCAGAGCCGACTATGACCGACTCCGCGAATCCCTCTGTAGGGTTCGATCCGACTGAACTAGACGAGTGGTATGACTCGCTGGATGACCTGCTGCATCGTTACGGTCGTGAACCAGTCCAGCAGTTGCTAACGCTCTTGCAGGAAAGAGCTTATCAACGCGGCGTGCATCTACCGTTTACGGCGAACACGCCCTACATCAATACAATTCCGACACACGATCAGCCACGGTTCCCGGGCAATCGCGAGATCGAACGCCGCATCAAAAGCATCATTCGCTGGAACGCGACCGCGATGGTGGCCCGCGCGAACCGTGACTATGCCGGGGTGGGCGGTCATATTGCCACTTTTGCCTCCGCGGCAACGCTCTATGAAGTGGGCTTCAACCACTTTTTCCACGCGCGAACGGCAGATCACACGGGTGACTTGATCTACTTCCAAGGTCACGCATCGCCTGGCGTTTATTCGCGTGCATTCGTCGAGGGCCGACTTACTGTCGACAACCTGCTGCATTTTCGCCGCGAGTTGCCACGTGGAGTTGGTCTGTCGTCGTACCCCCATCCGTGGTTGATGCCCGATTTCTGGCAGTTCCCCACAGTCTCGATGGGCTTGGGCCCCATCACCGCGCTCTACTACGCGCGATTCTTGCGGTACCTGGAGCATCGGAGTCTCCTGGATACTTCGAAGAGTAAGGTGTGGGCTTTCCTGGGCGACGGTGAGATCGATGAGCCCGAGTCCCTCGGTGCGATCACGCTGGCTTCGCGAGAAAACCTCGACAACCTGATCTTTGTAGTGAACTGCAATCTGCAGCGCCTCGACGGTCCGGTGCGCGGTAATGGCAAGATCATTCAGGAACTCGAAGCCGCGTTTCGCGGGGCTGGCTGGAACGTCATCAAGGTGATCTGGGGCAGCGGCTGGGACTCGCTCCTGGCCAAGGATGATACTGGAGCCCTGGTACGCCGCATGGGCGAAGTAGTCGACGGCCAGTATCAAAAATACTCCGTTGAATCCGGTGCCTATATCCGGGATCACTTCTTTAATACTCCAGAGCTCAAGGCTCTGGTCGAGCACCTCTCCGACGAGCAGTTACAAAAACTCGGGCGCGGTGGCCACGACCCTGAGAAGGTCTACGCGGCCTACAAGGCGGCTGCAGACCATACGGGTTCACCCACGGTCATTCTGGCGAAGACCGTTAAGGGTTATGGTCTGGGGGACTTTGCTGAAGGCAAGAACGTTGCACACAATCAGAAGAAGGCCGAAGCGAAAGATCTTCTGGCGTTCCGCAATCGTTTCGGCATTCCGGTGAGCGACGAAGACGTCGGTGACATCGACTTCTATCGCCCGGCTGATGACTCTTCGGAAATGCAATATTTGCAAGAGCGGCGCAAGCAATTGGGCGGATACCTGCCCGCGCGAAATCCAACTACCGAACGTCTGCCAATTCCACCATTGGATGAGTTCAAGGCATTTTTGAGCGGTTCTGGAGGCAAGGACGCTTCAACGACGATGGCTTTTGGCCAGTTCGTTGGCAAGCTGATGCAGGATAAGACGATCGGGTCGCGCGTAGTGCCAATTATCCCCGACGAGGCACGAACATTCGGCATGGAAGGCCTGTTCAAGGCGGTGGGAATCTACGCGAGCAAAGGCCAACTCTACGAGCCGGTTGATCGCGCACAGGTCATGTATTACCGCGAAGCGCGCGACGGTCAGATTCTCGAAGAGGGAATCAATGAAGCCGGCGCCATGTCGTCGTTCATTGCGGCGGCAACGTCGTATTCGAATCTCGGCATCAACATGATCCCGTTCTATATCTATTACTCGATGTTCGGGTTTCAGCGGATCGGCGATTTGATCTGGTGTGCGGCAGATTCGCGAGCCAAGGGCTTCCTGGTCGGTGGTACCTCAGGGCGCACAACACTGAACGGCGAAGGCCTGCAGCACGAAGACGGCCATAGCCAATTGATGGCTTCCACCGTACCCACGATCGTCGCCTATGACCCAGCCTACGCTTACGAGCTGATCACGATCATTCACGACGGCATGAGGAGAATGTATCAGGACGATGAGTCCATTATTTACTACCTCAGCGTGTACAATGAAGACTATGCAATGCCTGCGATGCCCGAAGGATCTCGCGAGGGCATCCTCAAAGGTATGTACAAGCTGAAGTCGTCCGATGGCGGAGATAAGAAGCAGAAGGTCCGACCGCAGCTCTTCGGCAGTGGCACGATCCTCAATGAAGTCCTGCGTGGGCAAGAAATCCTCGCCAAGCAATTTGGTATCAGCACGGATGTCTGGAGTGTCACCAGCTACAACGAAATGGGCCGCGAAGCCCGATCGGTCGATCGCTGGAACAACTTGCATCCGGGTGAGACGCCTCGCAAGAGTTACCTGCAGACGGTTCTGGATGGTCAGACCGGGCCGTTCATTTCGTCCAGCGACAACGTGCGTCTGGTCGCCGAGCAGATTCGTCAGTGGGTGCCGGGTGATTACGTCATCCTGGGCACCGATGGATTCGGTCGCAGCGATACTCGTCCGCAGTTGCGCCGGCACTTTGAGATCGATGGTGAATGCGTCGCGTTTGCAACTTTGACCGCGCTCGCGAAACAAGGTCAGTTTGATAAGAAGCGATTGCCCAAGGTGCTGAAGGAACTCGGCATCGATCCTGAGAAGGTCGATCCGCAGTATGCCTGATTCGCGTTGGTTCTTCGCTTCCTCAGATATCACTCGTCGCAGCGGCGGCAGCAGTCATCGACGGATGGCCCGACGCTCAATTGGATAGAAATATGGCCCAAGAATTCCGCGTTCCCGAGATCTCTGATGGTGTCAAATCCATTGATATCGCGATGCTGAAAGTCAAAGAGGGCGATGTCATCGCTGCGAATTCGGTGGTTGCCGAGTTCGAAACCGAGAAGGCGGGCGGCGAGCTGGAATGCCCGTTCGCGGGTAAAGTGACCAAGGTGCACGCTCAAGCCGGTTCGTCGATCGACGTCGGCGCCGTGCTGCTGACCATCGAAGCCGGAGCCACGGCCAGTGCGGCGCCGGCTGCACCGTCAGCGCCGGCTCCTGCCGCTGCGAAGCCAGCAACCACACCGGCAGCCGAGGCTCCGAAGCCGGCTGCTCCCGCGCCTCAAGCGGCTGCACCTGCTCCATCCCCCGCCGTGCAGGCCGCACCGGCTAAGGCCGCATCATCCGAAGGTGAGATCCCCGCTCCCGCTGGTCCGGCGACGCGTCGACTGGCTCGCGAACTGGGCGTGAATCTGCATGGCGTCAAAGGCAGCGGTGCCGGTGGCCGGATCACCCTGGACGACGTCAAAGCACACGTGAAGGGTGTGATGGATGGCGGTGCCGGAGCTGGATCAGGCGGTGGTGGTGGCGGTTACTCCGCTCCACCGTTGCCGGACTTCACCAAGTGGGGACCCGTTGATCGCGAGCCGCTCAACAAGATCGCCAAGGCCGCAGCCGCGAACCTCAGCATGTGCGCCAACGTGATTCCGCACGTCACGCAGCACGACTTGATCGACATCACCGATCTGGAAGCCGCCCGCAAGAAGTTCGTGGAAGAGGCCGCCAAGTCGGGAGCGCCGAAGGTCACGATGACGGCTATCGTCATCAAAGCCGCAGCGATCTGCCTCAAAGAATTCCCGAAGTTCAACTCAAGCCTCGATCCCCGGACCAACGAGTTCGTCTATCGCCGTTACTTCAACATCGGCTGCGCTGTCGACACGCCGAACGGCCTGCTGGTGCCGGTGGTGAAGGGCGTCGATCAGAGGAGCATCTCGCAGATTGCTGCGGAGCTGTCTGACATCGCTGGTCGAGCCCGCGAGAAGAAAATCACGCTCGATGAAATGCAGGGTTCGTGCTTCACGATCACGAACCTGGGCGGCATCGGCGGCACGGGCTTCACGCCGATTGTGAACTATCCCGAAGTCGCCATCCTCGGCCTGTCGCGCGGCAAGACCGAACTGAAGCTGGTCGATGGCCAGATCGCCGAACGCCTGATGCTGCCGCTGTCGCTGTCCTACGATCATCGAGTCATCAACGGTGCCGACGCAGCCCGCTTCGTGGTCCGCCTCGGCCAGTTGCTGAGCGATTTTTTCCATCTCGCTGCACATAGCTAAGGCGGCCGAAGGGACCTGCGCAACGAACTGCCAGCCAACCATTGCGCATCGCCAGAAGTGAGCTTCGATGACGTTTCGCTCGGTCCTGCTTTCGCAGCTACGAAGAGTGCCTGGAATACGCGTTACCCGGCTGGATCGACAAATATCGCTGAGGTGAGAACCGCTGATATCGCTGAGCGAAACGCCCGCATGGCCGCCTTCCCATTCTCGGTAATGCTCCAGGTGGCGTACCCAGAAATGGACTTCGCCAATCGCTGGTGCTGGCACCAATTCGGCCCAGCTCACGGAGAATGTCAGCAGTATCAATCGGAATACCCGGCCTGTCGGCAGACTGGTCCGCACATCCATTCAGGGAAGTGGGCTACGTACTGGCATGAGAAGACCGACTACAACTTCGGATTCCACGAATGGTACTTCGCCTCCGAATCCGATCGAGACCGGTTTCTGGAGTTTGTTCCAGAGCTGAACTGGGGGGAGAATTACCCAAAGTGAATACACGCCCGGCGCCCGGCATGATCCCGTCTCCGCGTTGGCAATCCTGTGCGACGCTTGGCATCTGGAAGATCTGCAACTTTAATCGGGTCGACACGAACACTCGCTGTGCGGCTGTTTGCGTGCGTGATTGAATCGTGAGTCGGTGATTAGCTTCGTCGTCAACTGCGTGTTGGACCTAAAACATCGCCACTGAGGAGCACTCATGAGTCGTCAGGCCTCGTTGACTCGACCGGTCGCGCCCCCTACTCGGCGCGAGTTTCTGGCTGCTTCGTCTGCGGCCTTTGCATTCACCATCGTGCCTCGACACGTGCTCGGTGGGCAGGGACAGACGCCGCCCAGCGAACGTGTGAACGTTGCTGGTATCGGCTGCGGCGGCATGGGCGGGGGTGACATCGCCACCATCGCGAAACTCGGCGGCAACTTTGTGGCGCTGTGCGATGTCGATGAAGCTCGCGCAGGCGGTACGTTCAATGCGCATCCCAAGGCGCGGCGGTATAAAGATTTTCGAGAGATGATCGACAAAGAGGCGAAGAACATCGACGCCGTGACGGTCGGCACTCCGGACCATATTCACGCGGTCGCGGCGATGGCGGCCATCAAGGCGGGCAAGCATGTGTATGTGCAAAAGCCGCTGACGCACACGCTGCATGAGTGCCGCGAACTCACGAAGGCAGCTCGAGCCGCCAAGGTCATGACGTCCATGGGCAACCAGGGACATGCCAGTGAAGGCTCGCGCCTGACCAACGAATGGATTCAAGCCGGCGTGATTGGTGATGTCCGTGAAGTGCATGTGTGGTCCGACCGCGCGGGCCGCTTGTGGAAGCAGGGCATCGGTCGACCGACTGATACACCGCCCGCCCCCGCGACGCTGGACTGGAACCTGTGGCTGGGTCCCATCAAAGAGCGACCGTATCACTCGGCGTACTGCCCCTTCGGCTGGCGCGGCTGGTGGGACTTCGGCACCGGAGCGCTCGGCGATATGGGTTGCCACATCATTGACCATCCGGTCTGGGCGCTGCAGCTCGGAGCCCCAACGTCGGTCGAAGCGACCACGACTCACGACGGCACGCTGCTGGCTGACAATAAGCTCAATTTTGAAACCTTCCCGATCGCGGCTGTGGTGACGTATCAGTTCCCGGCTCGCGAGGCTGCAGGCAAGAAGCTGCCGCCGGTCACGATGACGTGGTATGACGGCGGCCTGATGCCACCAACTCCTGCCGAAATGTCATCCGGTCAAAAGCTTCCGGGCAACGGAGTCCTGTATGTCGGTAGCAAAGGCAAGCTGTATCACGGGTCCCACGGTGGCATGCCTCAACTGCTACCCACCGAACTTCAGGAGCAGGGCAAGGCCGTTCCGAAGACGATGGAGCGTTCGCCCGGTCATTACGACGAGTGGTATCAAGCCTGCAAGAGCGGCAAAGCTCCCGTTGATAATTTTGATTACTCCGGCCCGATGACCGAGACCGTGCTGTTGGGAGTGCTCGCCATGCGCAGCCCCGGCACTCGCCTGGAATGGGACAGCGAGAACCTGAAAGTCAAGAACGCTCCGCAGGTCAACGAGTTCGTCCACACCGAATACCGCAAAGGCTGGACGCTCTGAGCAAGCCAGAATGCGCTTAGCCACGGATGGAACGCAGATCAAACACGGATAAAGAAACCGTTCGAACTAGATTCTTCTTATCCGTGTTCCATCAGTGGCTCAAAATCTGGTTTGGTAGCTCCGATTGTCTACTCGCGCACCATGCGGATATCGAGTTCTCGATCGATGTATTTCCATTCTTCGGTGAGGCGTAGTTCGGCCAGCATGTCTTCGAAGGCATTCGCGTCCTGCGGCGTGTAGTCGAAGAGTGTGACGAAATCGAAAGGCTCACTTTCACCGAGATCCCGGCAGTGATGCAGGCGCCGGGCGATCGCGGGCAGGTAGCGCATTCCGATCACGATGTGATGTGAGCGTTCCTCAAGGATGGCTCGGCGTTCGTCCTGAGTCATCCCCCACCACTGAGCGTTCTTGCGAATCGGGATGATGGCTGAACGCGTCGCCTCGGGACGGCTGCCCAACGCGACTTGTTTCGCGACGAGCTGATCCTTTTCGGCACGGGTAGCATATCGCTCGTTACTGGTCACTCCCCGTAGTTGCCACGTCACCTCAGAGGCGGACGCGGGCTGCGCGCCATTCAAGATGTTGATCCTTTTGACCTCGGGAAGTGGCTCACCACACACCGCCTGGAAACGCGTCACCGACCACAAGCCCTCGTTGCCTCCAGCGAACGTAAACAGCCGCGGGTTCATGCTGATTCCTTGATTGCGAGGACCCGTCCGCGCGCTCAGCGGGTCACTGCTTGTAATGCCGTCGCAGTCTGACGGGTTACACTGGAACTCCGCGAGCGTAAATATTCTTCCGACTTTTGGATCCGACTGACTTTGCGTAGCTTGTAGCCGGACTCAGTAGCTGGCCCCGGCTTCCGAACCGTCGCGCCGGACGCCGACTGCCACCAATCACATCCCGTCTTCTGAGGCTCGTCACCATGAAACGGATCCTGCTGCTGGCGTTGGTCACTCTGCTGCTCATGCCGCGTTTGTCCGCTGCTGCCGACAACACGCTGACCGATCAGGAGAAAGCCGAAGGCTGGCTCTTGCTGTTCGATGGCCAGACAACGAAGGGCTGGATGACGACCAAGGAAAAGCCGCTGCCGGACAAACACGTGCAGGATGGCAGCCTCAACCCGCACCCCTGCGAGTACATGCTCACCTCGGAGAAAGCCTGGGAGAACTACAAGCTGTCGCTCGAATTCAAGATCAGCCCGAAGTGCAACAGCGGCATCTTCGTGAGAACGTTTCCGCTGACGCCTCGACCGGGCAAGGACGTGGGCTTCAACGGCATTGAGATCGCCGTCGACGACACCAAAACCGCCGGTTTTCATGACACCGGCGCGATCTATGATCTGGTCAAGCCTAGCAAGAACGCGATGAAGCCGGTTGGCGAATGGAACCGCATGGTCATCACCAGCAACGGCAGCATGCTGGCTGTCGAACTCAACAGCGAGGTCGTTTCGAAGCTGAACTTCGATGAGTGGCCGGAGCCCAACAAGCGCCCCGACGGTTCCGCTCACAAGTTTGACGTGGCCTACAAAACTCACCCGCGCAAGGGACACATCGGCTTGCAGGATCATGGCAGCGACTGCTGGTACAAGAACATCAAGCTGCTGCCGCTCAAGTGATCGTAGCAGTCGTTTCAGCTATGCATTCGGAGTCAGTTTCAGTAGCAATTGATCAGCGGCTCTGAGCTGAGCGACTTGGCCAGGCGAGTTTCATTCGAGAAAGCCGCTCGCGGACGAGAGCCAGATTCCAAACTTGAATGATGCCACCTTCCGCCGTAACTGCGAGCTGTTGTCCATCAGGACTGAAGCACGCGGGAGTCTGCTGATTCGGTGCGGTGAGCATCGCGAGAGTCTGGCCGCTGTCAGGATCCAGCAGTTGCAGACCGCCTTCGCGCGCGATTGACGCTGCCAGCAGATCACCCGCAGGAGCGAACGCCATACGACCCCAGATATCTCCGGCATGGTCACGAGCGACCGAGTGGCGAGGTTGCCATGAACCAACTTCCCAGAAACGAAATTCCGCTCCGCAGCCTGTCACCAGCCATTTTTCGTCTGGACTGAAAAGCGCGTTGCTGTTGCCTTCCACCAGCAAATCCGCAACCGGGCGGCCGCTTTCCGCATCCCAGATCTTCACCCCAGTCCCCTTCCACGTACCGCTGGCAACCCAGCGAGCGCTGGGGCTGATCGCGAGAAACAGGTTGCGGCTGACGTGCTGTCCCTCGAACGTGCGATGCGTTCTCTGTTGAAGATCGATCAGCACGGGCGCGTGAGCGCCAAGTTGCTCAGTAAGCAGCCAGCGTGCGTCAGACGTCACGTGAGCTGGTCCCAAGACAGGCAACGCGGAGGCTGTCACTTCCAATCGACTCCCTGCGACGAGCGTTTCCGGACTGGCCCTCGACACCGGCTCAATGGGCCAGAGTGAGAGACGATTCTCAGCACTGATCAGCAGCTTGGTGTCACCATCCAGAAACTGAGCAGAAAACGCATCGCGCTGAGCGATGAACAGACTCGGACAACCGGTGGTGACATTCCACACACGTACGCCCTGCTCGTCCGTCGCCGCGAGCCACCGGCCATCCGACGAGAAGTGGCTCGGAACGCCTCTTCCGAAAGTGCGGCATTCATCTGCCGGAGCGATTTCCCACAGGCCGACGTCGTCCGCGCCAACCTTGAACGGAAGCACTCGATCATCAGGGCCAAAGCCTGAGAACGCGATGAACTCGCCTTCGACCCGAACATGCAGTTTCTTGCAGTGCGGTTCCCATAGCCGCGTCGCACCATCCCATCCATAGGAAGCCAGCATGTTGCCCGCATGATTAAAAACAACATGCGTTACCGTCGCCGAGTGGCCATCCAGTGTTTGCGTGCGGCCAGTGGGAAAATCCCAGACAAGAACCGCCCCGTTCGCACATGCGGTGGCCAGTTGCGAACCATCACCGCGCCAAGACATCCCGCGTACCCCGGCAGGATGGGGCATTGATTTCGACACGTCGCCCGTTTCAGCATCAACGACGACCACCTGCAGACTGGTGTGACTGGAAACCGCGAGCTTGTTCTTCAGCGGATGAAAGGCGATCGCGTAGGGTTGCGCCAACGAACTGATGCGACCAAGCTCTAGCCCCGATTCCGTCGCATGCAGATGAATGCTGCCATCGTTGTGACCGATCGCAAGCCGCAAGCTGTCAGGACTGAAGTCAACCGCACCGAGGCTGACGCCGCTGGGAACGATCAACGTCGCATCTCGGGTCATCAGATCCCACAAACGCAGCGAGCCGTCCTGGTATTTGGCAACCAGCCAACGACCGTCAGGACTGAATCGCAACGTCCATTCCACCATGTTTCCCGGTCCAGGCAGACGCAGCAATTCCGCATGGTCGGCAGCGCGATGTACCAGAATCGTGCCGCTCGCATCATACGTCGCATAACGTTCCAGCCGGTCATCGAAGCTGATCGTGACAGCACCGGGCGGCGCGGGATTGAGTTTCCAACGTCGCGCGACGCGCATGTCGGGCAATGCGAGAGACGCAATCGCTTCGTGGCGAAGTTCTTCAGAGGGCTTGATCGCGGCCGCCTTCGCGATCGCATCCAGGCTGTCAAACCGTCGTCCCGCGCGACCACTCCAGCGTTCGGCTCGGGCCTGCGCCAGATAGGAATCCCAGAGCTTGTCTGTTGCGTCAGATTCCGCACGAATCGCACGATCGAGATTCTGCAAGGCCGTGTTGCGTTCCGATCGAAGGTTGACCGCGGCAATTGTCATCCCAATCGAGAGTGCCACCAGACAGAAGACGACAGTCGCCGCGAGGCTCGCCACAGTTCGGTTCCGCAAACACCAACGCCAGCCGCGTTCCAGCCAGCCAAGCGGCCGCGCCAAAATTGGTTCTCCATGAATAAAGCGTTGCAGTTCATCGGCCAACTGCTGTGCTGACGCATACCGCTGCCGCGGCTCTTTGCTCAAGCACTTTAAACAGATTGTTTCGAGGTCAGTTGGAATGACGGGATTCAGCGACCGAGGGGGCGCGGGTTCTGAATTGAGCACCTGCATCAACGTATCCATCGGGGCGTCCGCGCGAAACGGCGGACGTCCCGTCACCAACTCGTAGAGAATCGCGCCCAACGAGTAAACGTCGGAGGGCGGACCGACCTTTCCCGACTTGCCAGAGGCCTGTTCCGGCGACATGTAGCTGGGCGTGCCGACAACCGCCCCGGACATCAACCACTGCGCCGAATCTGGCTTCTCATTATCTCCCGAACTGCCTGCCAGTGCTCGCTTCGCCAAACCGAAGTCGGTCAGCTTGGGCACAAGCAGTTGCCGGTGCAAAGCGACTGACGAACTCCGCGAGATCGTCGATTTCTCCAACGCTGGCTGGTGAGTACCCAGCTCTTCCATCAACACATTCGAAGGTTTCAGGTCGCGGTGCAGAACCCCTTTCGAATGCGCATACTGAATCGCTTCTGCGATGATTCTCACGCATTCGGCCGCTTGCCTGGGGGACCACTGTTGCTGGCTGAGCAGTGTCGCGAGGCTCTTGCCCGACACGTAGTCCATCGAGAAAAAGTGATGGTGATTGAACTCACCGATCTCATGAATCGCGACGATGTTCGGATGCTGCAACTGAGCCGCAGCCTCCGCTTCCGCTCGAAACCGGCGAACCTCCTGTGCGCTCGCCAGACTGCCGGTCAGAATCATCTTCACCGCCACGATGCGATTGAGTCGGATCTGCCTCGCTTTGTAGACAACTCCCATTCCGCCGCGAGCAACCTCGCTGAGCAACTCGTAATTGCCGAAGTACCGCAATCGCGGTCGCGGCAGTGTGCGTTCAAAGGTGTCATCAGGACCCTGCGAGGGTTGCGCCGCCACCGCAGCATCGGGCTCAAAAAGCAGAGTCGGGCTGAGGGGTGTTACCGCAGGATCGATCGGCTGAGTGTCCAGCGAGTCAGCGGGCACAGTCCGGAAAGGCATCGCCAGATGGTTCAGCTCATCATGATCCTGGAAGAATTCTTCCAGTTCCGCCGCGAGGTCCGGGTGCTGCCCCAACAACTGTTGACGGTTCACCCGCTGACCTGCATCCTCGGCACGCAGGTACGCGACCAGCACCTCGTTCAACCGATCTGTTGCAGAGTTGCCTGGAAGGACCTGAGGCCCCGCCGCAGACGTCTTGGATTTCTCATCGGCCGCCTTCGGCACTTCTGTTCGCAGAGGCTCGGACGACATGATTCAACCCAGATCATGAAGGATCTCGCGCAGCGTTTTGGCTCCACGTTTTAGCAGTGAGGCAACGGCAGCGGGACTGCGCTGCAATCGATCACAGATCTCGTCGAGCGAACATCCCTGGCAATGCCGCAGCACGAGCGCTTCCCGTTGCAGTTCAGGCATGGTCGCCAAGGCGTTTGCCAACTGAGCCGCGCGCTCGTGCTGCTGCATGCAGTGACTGGGTGAAGACTGATCTGCAACCAGCCATTGCTCGATCGGCGTTCCCGAGTTGTTTAACGCCTGTTCGAGCGATTGCTCGCGAGATACGTCACGCTTCGCACGGCCCAATGCCCGCATTGCGTCGGTCGTGTTGCATGCCAGTATCTGGCGGAGCCACCCAGCCAACTCACCGTCACTTGTCCCTCGAAACTGGTGCTGCTGACGATGCGCGTCGAGCATCGTCTGCTGCACTACATCGGAGGCGTCCAACTTCCCTTGCAGCCGGCCGCCAAGATGAACGCGGGCCAGCAGCAACAAGTACTCGCGAAAACGCTCCAGCTGAGGTTCAAACACCCTGGAGTCAGAGCTCATCGCAGTCCTTCTGCAAATACAGCCGACAATTGCGGGCGAATCGGGGCACTGAAATTCTAGAAATTCACGACACGATCTCGAAAAGCGGATGTTTCATGATTGCTGTCAAAAATGCGCTCATCCAGTCTTAATCGACCATTGCGGAGGAAGTCGCCGCAAAAACATCCGCGTGAACAGTGCAAACTGGTTGCCGAAGTCACGTGCATAGGACAACCGAAACTTGGGCGCCGCAACCACTTAGAGAAGGCCGATCCCAGCGGGATTCAGTCGAACGCTCGCCTGTTGCGGATCATGCAATCCGCACTCCATGGCTGGCGACGTTGCGGCGGGCACAAGCGGCGTCGCATGGACTCGATATGAGAGCATTGGTGCAGGCGAGGAAAAGACTCAGTGAGCAGCACAGGAATGCCGCCGAAGAGGCATACACACCATCGCTCAACCTGCTGCCGAATCAGCAAACCGCGCCTAATCGCAGCACGCGAGGCGATCAGCAAATTAACGGCGAATACAAAGAATCTCGCCATCAGCCCAGTTCGCGGCGATTATCGCAGCGACCGTCACACCTGCACTGAAAATGGAAAAAGCCCGGCCAACAATCGGGAGCCATGGTGGTGGTGCTCAAAGCGGGCGGTGAGAAGGCTGAGTAAGTGACCGCCAGCCGCGATTGTCGACACGGGCGAAGTTCCATCTATTCGATCGGGGATGGCGGAATCCGCCCTCCCTGGCAGGCATAAGCTGAACTCTCCTTAGGGGTGCTAGTGCACCAATTCCTTGAACATCGTTCCGAATTCGGGCATGTCTTGTTTCTGGGTTTCCAACCAGGCGTCGAGTTTCCAGATCTCCACGCAAACAACAGCACCTACCAGCATCACGTCCTGCGTCGCAGGGACGTCGAGTAACTCTCGAAAACCTTCCGGCAGCAGCAATCGGGAGCGATTCGCCAACTGCACTGTTCGCGAGCGGGTCGACAACAGCCTTCCCAGTCGCTGCACCTCACTCCAACGCTGAGCCATCATGCCGGCTTTGATCTTGGACTTGATGACCTCAACTCCAGAATCAACGCGAGCCGTCCAATCCGAGGGCTTCCACAAGCTCAAGCAGCCGTAACGTTCCTTGGCGATAATCGTGTTGCCTTCGTCATCAGCGATCGCCTGGGCCATCTCCACTGGTAGAGTGATGCGGAAACGATCATCGATCGTCCGTCTCAACTCCCCTTGGATGAAGATGTCCGGCTCAGGCATGACTGTGGCAATTCGCGAGGATGATTACGACACTGATCGATCATGCTATTGGGCGAATTCCCCACAAACAACTGCGATTTCAAAGAGCTTTGGGTCGATTTCCCACAGCAGGCGGAATCTACCGTCGTGTTTTGGCAACGGCAACTGTCTAGTCAGACTTTTCCGCCAATTCGGGTCGTGCAAATAGCCCAAATGAGCCGGGTTAGAGGAGTTACGAAGTTCGCAATTTCGAGCGAAAAAGTCCGGCGCAAAACGTGCTTCGCCGGGGCAATGCGAGCACTGCCCCGTGATCCGTGGGAGCGGTTTGGGCACGATCCCCACATCGACTGGCTGGGTCTAAGCGACAAAGAGCTATGAGGCGTTGTTTGGGCGGTGCGCCGCCATTGTTGAGAAAACGAGCAATTCGAATCCTCCAGTCCGCTCAACTTAACGATAAGCTTGTCCCGTACTGGTCAAACAGTCGCAACTTTTGTCCGCCGGAGTTGCAAGGAGGCTGGCATGGTTTCATTAGGCCAGATCAGGAGCTGGAACTCCCAGTATTTTGCGCACTGCGAGATGTTCGCCGCGTTTCGAGAACTGCTCGCTCAAGACAACGACGTCGGCGTCTCGGCGGACGAGATTCTTTTTGACCGGCAATTCGAGCTTGTCTGGCTGGATCGAGCCTTCGTCATGGAACTGACGTTCTCAACACCGGAGATGGTTCACAATACGAAGTCATGTTCTCGTTCCCGCGTGACCTGCTATGAGTTGAAAACTCGCGGTTCCGATGAGTCGATTGATGGCGAAATGCGAGCGATCAAACTTGGCTCATGCGAGTTGATTATCAGCGGCCTGCAGCGCGGCTTCGTGTTTACGATCGGTCGTTCGTGCGTGTCGTTCTGCCCCAGCGAGTTCACCGATGCGCTGTGGGTCTTTCTGACCATGGCGGGTCTTGAACTGGAGACTGCCTCGTTTCAGCTCAGCAGCAACCTGGTAAAGGTGCGCGCACCGCGACGTAATCTCATGGTGACTAATCCGACTCGCCCCATCGTTCATCCGCTCGGGCATGCGGATAAAGCGAGTTGACCAACCGCAAAGCTAAAGGCTCTTCTGCCAGCATACTATCAATCGCAGCATCTGCGGCATTGGGTTGCGATGCTACGACTACATTGCAACTGCCTGAGGCAAGGTATTTAGTATCGCACTTCCGAACCAAGGTAGAAGTTTACGCCCGGCTGCAGAACACGCAGTCCGTTCACGGTGTGAAAATCGAGATGCTCCTGAAAGCGTTCGTTGGTGAAGTTCTCGACACCGGCAATCACCGAGATCTGATCGGAGAACCGATACGCTCCTCGGACATCGCAAACCACAAAGCCCGGAGTACTGGCTTCGAACAGACTCGTCGCGATCTTGTGCTGGGGTGCCACCAGGCGAGTGCTGAATTCCAACCACCAGGCTTGTGCCACGCTAGGATCATGCAACCTCAGTCCCAACCGGCTCTCCAGCGGCACGATTCCAGGCAACGCTTCATGATCGGTCAACGGAGCCCCTCCAAAGGTCCCACGAGGCAACCCGGGAGTCTTTATTCCATCAGAGTCGGTCGCAAACCCTCCGTTGCGAGTTAGGTCTCTTCCTTCCGTGTAGCTCAGCGTCGCCAGCCCCATGAGCGACGGAAGAATGTCATATTCCGCGCGAGTCTCAAATCCGGATATCGTCGCGAGCTCTGTATTCACATACTGCAGATTAATCTGCGCCACGGGATTTCCAGGCAAGTTCACCGTCCCGATATTCTCAAACGTAATATAGTCATTCATCCATGCGTAGAAACCGTGCGCGCTGGCTCGCAAGCGTCCCGCATTAACGTTGATACCGGCATCGATCTGCGTCTGCCGCTCGGGATCAAGGAACGGATCTCCACGCACCGTGTTCAAGCCGTTTTGCAGCAGAAACATGAATGGCTGCGCCGCGTAAAGCTCTGTCGGCGATGGAGGACGCTCGGAATGCCCAGCCGCAGCCGTCAAAGAGACCACATCGTTGACTTCATACTCAGAAGCCACAAACGCAGCCCAGGGAGTGAAACTCCGCGTAAGATCGTCTGTTCTGAAGAAGTCTTGAAGCGTCCCACGCTCGTTTGCGGGAGTGATTAACCTGTCTGTTCCCACATCAGTGACGCGCGAGCTGTCGTCGATTACTCCGGTTGAGACGGAATCAAGCCGCACTCCCGTCATGATTCGCCAATGGTCTGATGGGCTTGTGGCATAATCCAGGAACACTCCAGGATCGACCGTTTCCGTCTCCGGAATTGGAGACCTCGCCGAGAAGCCCAGACCGAGGCGTGTGTAGGTTACGAACTCGTCCAGTCGCTGCCGCATGTACTTGACATCGAGGCCAGCAGTGAGAACCCCGTCGTTATCAGTTTCCCATGCACTCGCAACTCTTGCGCCTGTCGACGCGGAGAACACATCCGTAACGCCGGACAAATTGAGTTGCTGGTACGCCGGTAAAACTCGCCGCTTGGCTGCACCACCGGTGTCTCCGACAAAGCGAGTGTCGTTATACCACGCCTCGGCTTCGATGCGGTCCGCGAAATCCGCGTTGAGTTGTGTATACTCTATTTCATAACCATTTGTGCCGAGCGCACTGATATCAAAGGCCTGACCCGCAAACTCCATATCCGTCTGGTCCAGTCGCAGCGCATGTACTTCTACGCGTCGGTCCTCATCAAGATCCCTCCCCAAGGCCAGATCCCACGCGCGAGAATTGAAGCTCGATGGGATATCGGCTCCGGCAGCCGTGCGATAGTCAGTCCCCGTGCGATGGGTGTAACCCAGTTGAAATCCCCAGTTGTCGTGACCTCCCTGAATGGTCTGCCTGCCATGCCACTGCTCGCCATTCGTGTGATAGGCCACGCGAGAAGAACCGTGCAGTTCCATGTCCTCGAAGCGAGGAGAATCCACCAGGTCAACGGCGAGGAAGTTCAAGCCGGGCCCCTGTCGCACGTCATAAGGCCCCTTGGTGACCTGCAGATTTTCCACAATCTCCGAGTCAAAATTGCTGAGTGGCGTATTGAGATCAATGCGGGCTGGCACCCAGTACGAGCCCGCGGAGGCCAACTGGCCGACTCGGCTCCCGCGAATTCGAGGGTCGTGGACGATTGGAGTTCGTCGTTGCGTTGCCACGCCGCCATATGCCGCAGGCTGGCGCAGCAGGCCTCCGGCATCAGTGGCCGGCCGAGTTGTGCCCGTCGGCGGGAGCGACTCCACGATTCCCCGCAGTGGCTTCAGACGCAATCGCAGCCGCCCTTGCAGAGGATCCTCTTGATCTTGGTTGAAGATCGAAGCCGCACTTGGTGGTAAAGGCGTTTCCGGAACGATCGACGGTTGAGGTCTCAGAATCGGAGGCGGCTGGTAGAACGAGGCGGGATGGATCCACTCGTCTTCCCCACCGTCAAACGCCGATCCCAAACTCGCGTCCACTTGCACAGGCAGTTGAGCCCAGGCATCCTCGTGGAAGTCCTGACCTGTCGCGATTGAAAAGAAAGCGACCGGATGGCTTATCAGGATCAGAAGGCCCACGCGCCGAACGGATCTCAATGACCGACTTCTAGCCAAATGGAATCGCATTCGACACCGCGTCGGACATGGCCGGATCAGATTCTGAGAACAGTGTAAACGCCCTGATCACCCCGAGATCTTCCACATAATCGGCATTCGTCGACCGGTTTCTTAGAGAACTTCCGGCCACACCAAATATTGGTTCATTTCGACGGCGATGCGCCGCTTGGAGTCTGGCGTTCAGCGGAGATGGACGTCATTTCGTCCTTGAGTTGCCTGAGTTCAGAATGGTGCGGGACTTCCTGATCCATCCATTGGATCGCCGCACTCAACAGCTTTTGACCAGCCTCGCGATCTCCGGTCTTGAACGCGGCACCCGCAAGCCAGAATCGTGCGTGCCCTTGATGGATGAGACGCAGTGGCTCCGCTGCACCACTCGGCGCCAGCACGCTTTCTTCCAGTAACTTACGCGCCTCGTCCCAGCGGCTCGCACGACACAAAGCCACAGCGTACGTCAGTTGGTACTGCGAGTTGTCAGTCTCTACGACTGCCACCAATTCCTGCGCGAGCTTCAGTGCCTTCTCGAACTCTTCGGCGTTCTTGCCTTGCATCACCAACAGCCAGACAAGGCTGTTGACGCCGTCCAAGCTCGGCTGAGATTTCAACGACTGCTCAAGCAGCCCTATGGCTTGAGTTCGCAACTGTTGAGACTCCGCTGGTAGAGCTTGACGCCAATGCTGGGCAACCTGAGAAAGCGTTATCGCAACTCGACGTTGCCTGTTGGCTCGTTCTTGGTCATCAGCACCCTCTAGATACTTCTTGGCCCGGCTGACGATTGATGGATAGAGCTGCGCAGCACTGACGGCGTCGCTCTGTTCCACTGACATTCGCCCCGCAACCGCGTCGCAGGCCAAACGCTGCTCCTGATAAGCAGGCACATCGGGAAAACCTTCCAGCAACAAGTCGATGCTCGTCGTGGCAGCCTTCAAGTCCGCACGAGCAGTTTCGATCTCGCCACGATCAAGTCCGATTTGTGCAGACAACAACAGCCGCGAAGCTTCGATCTGACGATACCGCGGCGTTTCCGGAGACGCCGCGAGCAGTTCCGTACACAGTGGCGCCGCGAGATCCAGCTTCTGCAGCGCATTACGAGCCTGCCCCGCTTCCCACAGCAATCCCGCCATGTCGATCAGCGTGATGACTCGACTTTCCCGATGTGAGATCACGTCAGCCTGCAGCGCCGACAACTGCTCGCAATCCCGCAGGCAGCCCTCGTAGGCTTTGTAGGCGAGCGTGATGTCGCCAAGTGAGGTATAGCTCAATGCCTGCTCAAGGCGTGCCTCGCCCCGCGCCTGCAACGCAGGAATCTGCCAATCACGCCGCTCCGCAAGACGATCAAGCTCACCCACAGCGCGCGTCAACTGAGTCAGTGCTTCGCCGGGCATGGACAGGCTGTGAAGTATTTTCGCGTGCAAGGTCCGCGCTCGAGCCAATGACAACTGGACCTTGACGTCGTCGGATTTCGCCAGAAAGAGCTTCTCCCACTCCTCAGTACTTCGACGCATCCATGTGACTGCTGCTGTGGAATTATCATACTCAAACTCCAGCGCCCCCAAATTGAAGCTGGTGCTGGCCAGCAATTCACGAACTCTCGGTTCGCCGGGATACTGCTCCCGCAATCGATCAAGTTCGTCGATAACCCGGATGGATCGCTCGCGCGGACGCTCAAACTGGCCTTGGTCCCACTCCGCGAGACAGAGACGGGCACGGGCGCTGCACAACTCCAGAGAAACAGACAACTGCTCTCCCGGAGAGAGTGAGACCGTCGTCATCTCACTCAGAAGCGACTCTGCTCGTGAATATGCAGCGCCGTCTGATTGCCCCAATTCGCGTTGAACATCGCCCAGCCGAATCAGGGTTCTCGCCTGTTCAATCTTCAGATCCGTCGACGTCGCGTCCTGGGCGGCAAATTTCTCATAGTCCGCCGCAGCCAGTTCAAGCAGTTGCTTTCGAATCCTGTCGCCATGAGGGGCATACGCGAGTTGTTGACCGACCCCGGTGAGCCAGATATCAACAGCGCGCCGAGCATCTTGCAGCCGCTCAACCGCCTCCTTGCGCTGCTTATCCGCGGCCAATCGCGACTCACTCTCCTGTCGGGCGAGATCGGCGTTGTGAATGGCCAGTTTGTCTGCTTCAAGTCGCGCGTTGTGCTCAGCATCGCGAGCTGAACTGATACTCAAGAACGCGATCACGGTAATAACGACGATCGCGATACTGCTGGCAACGCATGGTAGTAACCGTTGACGGTGTCGATAGCACCATCGCCATGCGCGTTCGAAGTCGCTGATAGGCCGAGAATGAATCGGCTCGCCGCGCAGAAATCGCTCCAGTTCCGCGACTAGTTCCGATGCTGTGGCAAAGCGGGCCCCCGGATCTCGCTCGATGCACTTCAGGCAGAGCGTATCCAAGTCGCGTGGAATCCGCATATCAAGCTGCCGCGGGCTTGGAGGGTCATTCCATTGCTTCTGCTGCATGATCGCTTCGGATGTTCCGCGAAATGGTCGCTCGCGAGTCAGCATCTCGAAGAAGATGACTCCCCAGGAATAAATGTCAGTTCGACCATCGGCGCGATGGCCGTCCCCGCGAGCCTGCTCAGGAGACATATACGACGGCGTGCCTAACCTCACTCCGGCATGCGACAACGACACCTCTGGTGCTACTCGCCGGGCCAGCCCGAAATCAGCAACCCGCGGACGTTCACCTGAATCCATCAGGATGTTCTCGGGCTTCAGATCGCGATGAATGACCTGCCTGGCATGCGCGTGTTCGAGCGCCTTCGCAACTCCGAGCATCACTTCGCATACTTGCTGAACCGTCGGTTCGTGCGACTCCATCCATTTCCTGAGATCGCCTCCGCCAATGAACTCAACGGCCAGGAACAACTCTTCCTCGTCGCCGACTTCATACACTCTCAGAACGTTCTCGTGGTCCAGCCGGGCAGCGGATCGGGCTTCGTTGAGCAGCGCTCGGATATCCACGCCGCCGAGGTTCTTCTCGATGGGAATCTTGACCGCGATATCGCGTTCCAGGCGCGGATCCCACGCCAGCCAGACTTCGCCAAACGCCCCCTTGCCAAGACAGCGATTCAGCCGAAACCGGGAAAACGTTCTGGCCGGCACCACCGCTGGGTCCAGAGTCTGAATATCGCTGGGAGCCGACAGCTTCTCGCCACACTTCGGGCAAGAAGGCTCCCCGCCGGATTCTTCTGCCTCGGAAGAATCAACGACAATCCCGCATTTCGAGCAGGCCAGCATCTTTGAATCCGCAGGCCCGTACGGATCACTCGGCTGATTCATGGACCGCATCCAGTACTACGAGGCATCGCTTCCCATGTTTGACCTGCCGCGACTCCGTTATGACCTCCAACACTCTTCCACCTCAGTCCTTGCGAATGGGTTTCGCCCGTGCCCATACTCTGGCCCCATACTAACACTTTCCGCGGGCCAGGTCTCAAGACGACGGCTCGGAACCGCTGACTAGCCTGCAGCATTCCGCGTGCTTTCACGGTGAAAGGAACCACGTGCAACGTTTCCTCGACTTCATCAAACGCTGCCGGTTCACAAAGTCCCTCTATCGCCCTCGTCTCCATCGTCGTGCTGAAACGCTCGAACTTCGCACGTTGCTAAGTTTCGTGTCGGGAACCATCTTCGACGACGCCAACGGTAACGGTCGCCGAGACTTCGGCGAGCCGGGGCGGAGCGGCGTGGTCGTCACGCTCAGCGAGTTCTCAAACAGTGAGACCACTACCAGCGACGATGACGGACGCTACTCCTTTGACAGTGCGTCCGGTCCAGTTCAGATCGGAATCGAGCCTCCCGCTGGCTTTGCTCAAACAACCCGCGCTGTAACATTCACTCCATCGACTTTCCCAGCGACGGCGCTCCCGGCGGAACCAGTCTCCGTCGTCAGTATCAATTTCGATAGCGACCCGGAACTGGAGTTAATTGTCAACCGCAAGAATCCCGGATTAATACCACCTGCTGTCATTGAAATCTATGACTTCAATCCGACGTCGAAGCAGTTCGTTAAACTTCCGGGGAGTGCAGACGGCGGCTTGAGTGCCGGCCATATGATCGTCGGCGATTTTTCCGGCGACGAGAAACCTGATATTGCATTCGCACAGTATCTTGAGAACGCGAATGCCAAGATCGGAATTCTCAAGAACGACGGAAACGGCGGGTTTGCTGCGCCGGCGATGTTCGAGGTCAACGGCCGACCAATGGCGCTCGCGGCGGCAAATCTGGATGATACTCCGGGGCTGGACCTGGTCAGCGTATCGGACACAGGTAGCGCGTTGACGGTCCTTCTCAACAGAACCAGTGGTCCGTCAGGCGCCCTCAGCTTCACCGCTGCGAACGTCGAAGCTCCTTATGGGATCAGCGCCGTCGCTATCGGGGACTTTGATACCGCAGCCGGAAAAGACATTGCAATCGTCGGTAACGATGTCCCCATCGATGAGTTCAGCGACTTTTCACCTTCGTATCTCACGATCTACTCCAACGACGGGACCGGTTCATTCGGTGACGACGCTCGCTTGGACATCGCCTTGGATTCTGAGTTCGGCACTGACTTTGCCATTACAGACCTGAGCGCAGGAAACCTGGACGGAGACGGCATTGGCGATGATCTGGTTATCGTCGGCGTTACAGACAAGGGACAGGGGCCCGGCAACGTTTTCCTCTTTCGGAATCAGGGAGGGTTGCTGGAGAGCCAGCCTTCGACGACCGCTAACGCCGGAACGGGCGCATTCCAGGTCGAATTGGCGGATGTCGACCTGGATGGAGACCTTGATCTAGCGGTCGCCAACGGTGACGGCGCACAGCCGACCTTCACCAGCCTGCTTCTGAATCTGGGAGACAACGACAGCCAGTTCACCGAACTCGTTCCCACCACGATCAGCGGTAGCCCGTTCGAGAACGGGGGTCCCTACGCGATGACGCTGGCGGAGCTGAACGGGGCGCCGGGGATCGACTGGGCGATGCCCAGCAAGAGCACGGGTAACCACAAGATTGGCATGCTCACATCGTCGCTTTCCGCAGGCAATCTGTTCGTTGACCGATTCGATGGCATCACGCAGCTCAACTTTGGTTTGAAGCCCGTATCGGACATCTCGATATCGCTCGCCGCCTCCGAAAGCCTCACCATTACCGCCAGTCCGGAAGGGTTTGTGCAAGTTTCGATTGATAATGAGATCGAGGCAAAGTACTCCAATATACCCGCCAGCGCGATTGAGATTATCAGCATCTTCGGAGGCGATGGAAATAATCGAGTGGACCTGCAGGGAGTTAGCATCGCGTCTTATCCCAACATCAGCTCGATCTCCGTTGATGGCGGCAAAGGCGCTGACACCATTCTGGGAAGTTCATTCTCCGACGTCTTGCGCGGGGGTGACCAGAATGATTCGCTCCAGGGTGGCGCCGGCAATGACTCTCTCGACGGCGGCGAGAGCAACGACTCGCTGACAGGTGGAGATGGGAACGATCAGCTCACAGGTGGGGCTGGTGACGACACACTCACTGGCAGTGCCGGCCACGACACCTTGCAGGCAGAGAGTGGATCAGATCTTCTGTTCGACAGCTTCAACGCAAACCTCACGATCTCAGCAACGCAATTAATTAGCAACAGTGGCGGAGTCACCGAAACAGACGCGCTGAATGGTTTTGAGAAAGCATTAATACTGGGTGGTGGTAGCGCCAACGTCATCGATGCATCCGCAATCGGCGTACCCGTGACGCTTTTTGGGGGCGGAGGTAACGATGTGCTGATTGGCAGCACTCAGGCGGACGCGCTGGACGGCCAAAACGGCAATGACACCCTCACAGGGCTGGGTGGTGCCGATTCGCTGGTTGGCGCTGCTGGTAATGATACCGTCAAGGAAGCCCTCGATCAGAATCTGACGCTCACGAATTCGACTCTACTGGCGTCTGGCAACAGTCTGCCCAATGTCACTGACAAACTCGCCACGATTGAGCTGGCTGACCTGAGCGGCGGTTTGAGTCGCAATAAGATCGATCTCAGCGCATTCACTGCGAGCCTGGGAACGACGGTCAATGGCAACGGTCAGACTGATACCATCATCGGCTCGCCAGGTCCCGATATCATCTTTACGTTGACGGGTAACGATTCGATCAACGGCCTGGGCGGTGCGGATATTATTTCCGCTGGCGGCGGTAACGACACCCTCAGCGGCGGTGAAGGCAACGACAATCTCAACGGACAGAACGGCGATGACTCTGTGCTGGGAGACGCAGGGGCAGATGTGATCGTCGGGGGTGCCGGAACCGATACCCTGCTGGGCGGTGCGGATAACGATTTCTTGAGCGGCCAGACCGAGCCTGGTCTCCTCTCCGGTGGTGGCGGCAACGACATTCTGCAGGGCAATACAGCGAACGACACGCTCAATGGAGATGCGGGTGATGATCGCCTGGTGGGCCTGCAGGCCAACGACTTGCTGACTGGCGGTGACGGTGCGGACACTCTGTTCGGCGGTGCCGGCGTTGACACATTGAACGGCGGTGTCGGAGCCGACGATCTGCGCGGCGAAGGTGGTAATGATACCATCGATGGCGGCGCAGATGGTGATCGTATCAACGAAGTGCTTGACACCACCGTCACGATTATGGGGCTCAATATCACGACCGTCGGTCTTGGCAGCGATACCATTACCAATGTCGAGCGTATTAATGTGCTCGGAGGAGAGGGTAGCAACTTCATTGACGCGCGACTGGCGTCGGTTCCCGTTTTGCTTTCCGGCGGTGGTGGTAACGATACGCTATTCGGGGGCTCAAAGGTCGATATCGTCGACGGCGGTGAAGGCAACGATGTGATCTCAGGCGGAGCTGGCTCGGACATCCTGGAAGGTGGCGTTGGCACCGATGTGGTCTACGAAGTGGCCAACACTAGTTTCACGGTAGTCGGAACCACGATTTCCTCAACCACCACTGGGAATGAAACCGCTGCCAACGTTGAAGGGTTTGTGCTGATTGGTGGCGATCTGAACAACACGCTTGATGCCAGCGCATCCAGTGTTCAAGTGACACTATTGGGCGCTGGCGGCAATGACACACTGCTCGGCAGCAGTCAAGCGGACGTGTTGATTGGCGGGCACCGTAGCAACGTGAATGCGGGGACCGACTCCCTGGCTGGTGGCACAGGTGCCGACTCCTTTGATAACGATGACGCAGACCAGCGCGTGACAGAACCCGAAGATGAAGTCTTGGCGAACGTCTTTGCTTTGCTGCCGCCTTGGATTGATGCGATCTAAACTGACTCATCCGCTGGAGGTGTAGCCGTCGTCAGAGAGCGTTTCTTGCTCGCGTCCGTTCGATTGAGTGGTGACTGGAAGTAAGCTGTTCCCGAGTGCCGCAAGTTCGCAGCATTCGGATTTCCCAAATCTGCGGGGAAGATTTGGAGCTCTGATTCGTTTGCCAGATAAGGCGTGGTGCCGTCGTGAGCAGTGTTTGCTCCCAGAGTGGGAATTCTTGTTTGCGAATTGCCAGTCCAAGGGCACGATTCGCTCGCACGACCGACGGCACGCCCCCCCCCAGAAAAGGATCTGCTAAATGATGCCGGTACAACGCTACGTCGTATGGTTTGTCTGGGCGGCGGTTCTGTGCTGGACCTCAACCAGCGCGTGGGCTCAGTCGGCACGCGATCAATTGAACGCGTCTTTTACCAAAGGTGAGGAACTCCGCAGCCAGGGCAAGGCGGGAGAGGCGATCCCACACCTTGAGAACGCCCTGCGTCTGGCTCCGACTGTGTTGGGAGCTAGTTCTCAAGACACAGCCACAATTCAACTCGGGCTGGCAAATGCGTATCGCGACATGGCCAGGTATGCGCAGGCAGAACCCCTCTATCAAAGTTCGATCCAGATCCGTGAATCGAAATACGGCCCGAATCACGTGGAAGTCGCGAATGTCGTTAACAGCCTGGCGAACCTCTACCTTTACCAGGGGAAGTATCAGCAGGCACTGGCGATGTACCAACGGTGCCTGCGCATCAAAGAAGTCCAGCTTGGACCCAATCACCTGGAAGTTGCGAAGACTTTGAGCAATCAGGCGATTGTTCATGAGAAACTGGGCCAGCTTGCGCAGGCCGAGCCGCTGTACGAAAGAAGTCTGCGAATCAAGGAGGCTCAGCCAGTTAAGGATGAGGTCAGCATCGCGGCCACGCTCTTCAGCATGGGAAATTTATACTTTATCTCTGCTCGCTATGCTCAGGCTGAAGTCGCCCATAAGCGCAGTCTGCAAATCAAAGAGGCGAAGCTGGGGCCAAATCATCCCGACGTCGCACTCGGGCTCAACGCTCTCGCAGCGTTGTATGAAAATCAGGGACTCGACCTTCAAGCGGAGTCACACTATCAACGGTCGCTGCAGATTCAGGAAGCGCGGCTCGGAAAAGACCACCCGGAAGTGGCCTCCTCGCTGCATGGTCTGGGAATGATCGCGATGCGACTGGGACAGCACAGTCGCGCGGAGCCTTTGCTCCGACGCAGCCTGCAGATCCGCGAATCGCGCCTCGGCGCGGATCATCCCGAGGTGGCGGCGTCGCAGGACACTCTGGCGAATCTCTATCGTATCACCGGGCGGACCAGCGAAGCCGAACCGCTGTATCAACGCAGTCTGAGAATTCGAGAAACCAAGTTAGGGGCGAATCATCCCGCTGTGGCGGCGTCTCTGAGTAATCAGGGCCTGCTGTATATCGGGCTCAGTCGCATGGATGAGGCTCAGCCACTCCTGGAGCGCAGCCTGCGGATTCTGGAAGGGGCGCTCGGCAAGGACCATCCGACCGTCGCGATGAACGTGCACTATCTGGGAATTGTCTACTGGGCTCGCGGCCAGAACGACCTTGCGGAAGTGATGTATCGCAGGGCTCTGCAAACCCGCCAGTCCCAACTGAGTGCGGACCATCCCGAGGTTGCTCTCACTTTGCATAACCTCGCGCTGGTCCATGCGGCACAGGAACGCTGGTCTGACGCGGCGAGCGTTGCGGATCGTTCCCGGCGCATGGTCCGCAAGTACGAAGCGCAAATCCTGCCCGGACTGTCGGAGGGCGATCAGCTCTCGTTCCTGGAGAATATAGACGCCAATCGACTGCATGCCGTGCTGTCGCTGGGCGTCAAACGGAAGTCTGATCCAGCCATCGTGGCGCAATCTGCCACGTGGATGCTCAATGCTAAAGCGGTCGCTCAGCAAGTGCTGGTAGAACGGGCCTTCCAAGTTCGCGACAACAAGACGCCGGAAACGGCGAACCTCAGGCAGCAATTGAGCGACGTCCGTAAACGGCTGGCGGGCTGGATTGCCGCTACAGATAAGCCGGGCCAGGCGGCTGAGCGGCAGCGGCAGATGGAAAGCCTCAAGGGACAGGAACTCGATCTGGCGAGACGGCTGGCTCAGGCATCCGGTCGTGCGCGGCGTGACGAGCCCTGGGTTGAATTGAACGAGGTCCGTCAGGCTGTTCCCGACGATGCAATGCTCATCGACATCATGCGCGTCGATGTTCGCAACTTCAGAGGCCCGGAGAAGAATCCGGGACCACATTATATTGCCTGGTTAATACCCAGTACGAATCAGGGGAATCCGGAGATTGTCAACCTGGGTGAAGCGGCGCCAATCGAGGCTGCGGTCCAGAAAATCCGGCAAGAACTGATGGCGGCCGATCAAACGATTCGGACGAGTGGCGAAGCCGAAGCCGAGAAAACACTGCGTTCCGCGTTGCAGACGTTGTCGGATTTGGTACTCAAGCCTCTCGCGCCGCTAATCAAAAGTAAGCAGCGCTGGATTGTCAGCCCTGACGGCGCGTTGTGGCTCGTTCCGTGGGAAGCTCTTCTGTGGGACGATGGATATGTCGTTGAGAAGCACAGACTGAGTTATCTGGTAAGCGGTCGAGACGTCATACCAGCGCCCCCGGTATCTACCAAAACGAACGCACCGATGGTGATGGCCAATCCGGATTTTGATTTAGGAGTCGCCGAAGCACGGGCGGAGGCGCGCCGCATCCTGACTGATCCCCAACTGCAATCTCAGTTGCGTTCGCCCGCGCGCTCCCTGCGAATCGGCGCTGTGCAACGCCTGCCGGGAACGGCAGAGGAAGCCAAAGCCATCACTCCCAATCTCGAACGTTTCGCCCGCGCCAAGCCGCTGGTCTATACCGACAAGTACGCTCAAGAGGGCGTCTTCAAGGTATTCGCCCGGCCCCGAGTCGCAGTCCTCAGCACGCACGGGTTCTTTCAGGAAGATCAAGCACCTGCGGCGGTGGATCAGACGGCGCTAGGTCTGGGCGAGCAGCGTCCAGCACGCACCACGGACGGGCAACCATTGGAGAACCCACTCCTGCGTTGCGGACTACTACTAGCGGGTGTCAACCGGCGGTCTGAAGCAACTGATCCTAGTCAGGATGATGGCGTCTTGACCGGTCTCGAAATCGTGAGCGCCGACATGCGCGGCACCGAACTGGTTGTATTAAGCGCCTGTGAAACGGGACTCGGCCAGGTCCGCAACGGCGAGGGTGTCGCAGGCCTACGACAAGCGTTTCAACTGGCAGGCGCACAGAACGTGGTCGCAACCCTGTGGCAGGTCAACGATGCGGAAACGGCACGCCTGATGAACGACTTCTTCATCAATCTCGCCGAAGGGCAGCCGAAGGCCGTTGCGCTGCGCAACGCGCAGCTCAAGCGGATGCAAGCCCGTCGTGAGAACTTCGGAGCCGCTCACCCGTTCTTCTGGGCTCCGTTCACCATGACGGGAATGTGAAACAAGACGCCGCCACTTAGTGTACGACGACCTTTGACAGTACGTTCTTTAGTACATGTGCTGAAATCAGATGGTCCCGGTGAGTGTCGTCGACGAAGACGGACCAATCTCCTTGATTGATACCACTGGTCAATTGCGTCAGCGGTTGGGCATACGTTTTGTAGATTCCCCCGTTGAAGCAGCACGGATCAAATTGATTCAGCACCTGGATCTGCTTGCGCGGACGGGCATCCTTTTGTGCGATCCCGCCGAGGGCGAAAACTTCCAACCAAGAGGCAATACCGGTTGCCCGGTCCAAGACTCCGTCTTTGTTGGAATCATCCTCTCCGAAGATGGGCCGATACTCCTGCTCGGAGTCCCCCGCGCTCCCCGGACTATACGGTCGCGCGTACAACGGCAGAGCACCTGCGACGGGTATCGAAACGTCGATCCGGGTATCAACCGCCGCGTAGAGATGTGTTGTCCATCCACCGCCTGAGAGCCCAATCATCAGCGTCTGCTTCGGATTGGGGTACTCAGCAAGCATCTCGTTCAGGGCCTGAGTAATCGGTTCGAGAAAGAATCGCATGGTTCCGGCTTTCAAGGTCGGTTCGACCTTGGAGAAGAGTTCATCGTGGCCAGCCGTGCTTCGTCGTTGGACTTCGATTTTTCTTCCTTCAACGACGCAATCTGCGTCGCGATTCCAGGCAACCAGTGGCATCTGAATAATCGCAACCACATAGCCATCGTGGAGCAGTTGATTCACAGTGTCGCTCAGCCCCGCCACCAGGTAGTTCTTGGGACCCTCGGGCATGTGGCCACCATGGACAATCGCCAGTCTCGAGCCCACCGGACCGTCAGACTTGGGCGTGACAACATAAACATCGGCATGCCAATCAAAGCCTGAAACATCGACATCGAGTCGCTTCGCTGACGCCAGCAAGTTCGCATTCAGACTGGCGAGTTCGGGAGCATTTCCAGCCACTTCGTGTTTCATGGGACGAGATTTCGGCAGTCCCCCGGGCCAGATGGCGCGGATCAAGCGGTCACGTGTTGCCTCGGCTTCGACCGAGTCATGAAATCGTACCAGTCCGTCGATACGAAAATCCGCCGGCACCTCAGGCTTGGCCTGAGCTGCGACATCGCGCACCAGCAGCAGACCAATCACCGCGGCAGCGCGGCAGACGTGACGGAGCATCGGCGCGGCCTGGATCGTAATCTCACGCATCTTCATTCTTCGCTTCCCCCTGAAACTGTCGTTCGGCGTTCGGAGCGACTTTCGCGTCGTATATGATCATGGCTTCGTCGCCAAATCAAACGGTGCACCGCACCCAGGACAGCGCAAGTGGGGATTCAGCCGTCTTCGAATCTCCTTCGACAAGCTCACCGCCAGGTCAACAAAGCCGGCGCGCGACTCAGCCGGGCTAGAAGCGCAAGCCCAGACCGATGTTGGAGAAGAAGTGGGCCGAGTCGTCGGAGAGGCCCCAACCGGTCCGGATGCCAATTTCGCAATCGGGGGTGATGAGATAATGCACACCCGGACTGATATATTGAGGGTTCTGGTTGTCTGATTTGTTCTGTGTGAAGATCCCGAAGTACTCCGCATGCACGTTCCAGCGCTCATGCACCGGTACGCGAAGCACGACCGACGGGGCCCATTGATTGAAACTGTCGCCTTCTGCCTTTTCCGTAGCGTATCGCAAGGCGGTATCGAGCTTCCAATCGTCCGGCAGGGTCCAGCCGACGACGTAGGCGACCATCATATCCGTATTATCTTCAGGCCCTGCTGTCGGTGTATATCCCTGGAGGATTACAGCACTTTCGGGGAGCCACTCACGTTGCTCAGACACTATGGTCTTGAAACCAAAAAGCACTTGCGCTTCGCTCGTAGCCGATGCTCGACTTTCATCACCACCGCTGTCGGTGCCTGAGACATTACCACCGCCGCCAACTTCGTAGTTCCAGCCAATGCGGAACTCGGTGCGTTCGGTCAAACCTACACGAGTAAGCAATTCCGGAAAGCTGTGAGTGTCAGCGCTCGTGCGATTGGCAATAAAAGAATATGACATTTCGATGACTGATCGATGACGCCCGACAACTGTTGTTGCGGGTGTAAATGAATCGCGGTCAGTTTCAATATGCTCTGCAAACGGATCGGATTCTTCGCGGCCTTCCGAGCGCACCCAGGGAGAGTCTTCTTGAAAGACCTCTGTGCCGGCCAGACTCGTAACAGGTCGGTCGGTGGCCTGCTCAACTGGCAGAGCGAAGTCGTCTGCCAACGCCAAACCTGAGATGAGCGGCAACGAAACCAGAGCTGACCAGGCTGCGATGGAGATGCGACGGCTCATATCAAGGTTCTACTCTCACGTAACCGAGGCTCTCATGCTCGGCTCAGAAGTCTGCAGTGCTGGTAACACTGTCATTCAAGGCACGCTGAAAACGTGCCCACGTCATTCAGCACCTGTCAGAAGTCGATCCGAGCACGCAGTCCAGCAACCAGAGATGTTTCAGACGCGACTCGGGAAGGCTCGATGATCTGGAGGTCCGGAGTAATATGCATCCACGGAGTGACCGCGATATTGTAGTAAAGTTCAACACCCTGCTCGTCTCGCAGGTTGGCGGCAGGGAACGGTGCTAATGTTGTCTGCAAGGTGTCGCTGACACCCAGGTAGAAGTAGCCGACTCCCCAGGTATCCTGGCAGCGGTTGGGCAGTAGACTGGTGCCGCTTATGCCGATTGATGTGAACCAGCTCAATGGGCTGGTTTGTCGATCCGCGATTCCCGTCTGAGCAAATACCCCAATCTGCTGCTTGGGGTTGTCAGGTGAGGCCCACAGAGCCTGATCGAAATTGTAAAACAGCCCCCACGAGCCAGAACTGCGATTGACCGGTACACCAACCGGCGGTGGTAGAAGAACGAACGGTGATTGGTCGAGCTGGACGTAGCTGCGGCTGCTCCACGCACCGCCAATCGCGTGGTGACCGCGCAGGCCATTCAGTTCAACTGGCAGGATGGCGGAGGCCAACAGCACAGAGCCTTTGGAAAACAGAGTATCAAATCCGCTGGTAGTGGGAGTATTGAGCGCGTCCATCACCATGAACGTGAAAATCGGCTCCTGTTCTTGCATTACGGCAAGCCCAGCGCCCAGGGTGCTGTAAGGAACCTGTCGGGCGACGATGGGATTGAACGTCAACCCCATATTCATGAAGCCGGTCTGCCCCTTGCCGGCCCCAAAGTTGATCGCGTACTCGTCAATGAAATTGATCTTGCCACCGAAGACGACGAGATGCTCATCGACGATGTGGGTGATCTTCACAGCGGTGAGAGCCGTTATGTCTTGTCCGGGAAGCGGGAACAGGCCGCCGGTGTTACTCGACATGAGGGCGCCGGTCAGGCCGTCGACGCTTTGCCCGTAAAGCGTCTCACCGTGCAGCGTCAGGAACGTGCGATCCACGACTCCAAGCTTCTCACCGTCAATGTTGACGTAGTAGTCATTGCGGCCGCCGTAACGGAATTCCTGACCGAGTCCGCCGTCAGCCACACCTTGATAGTACTGCGTCGTATTGAGGTCGACGCCGATGCCGTGCGCGGCCAGTTCGTCACGCCAGCCACCCCAGTTGCCGAGCAGTTTGGGCCGCTCCCACAGAGGTCCGTCGAACGGTGAAGCGGGCGCCACCGGGCCACACTGCAGGGATTCTTCCCACACACTCGCGCTCGCGGTGATTGCTGGATGAGTCGCAGGTGTGTCAGTGGGATGCACCCGTTGCGGATCTTCCTGGGCCGCTGCGGTGAGCGCAACAGCAAGGCTCAGCACAAAACCTGACATGCGCACGATGACCGCCTCCGAGCGTGAACGTATCCCCAAATCCGTAAAGATCAGCTTGTGATTGATCGGCGAACTCGATTAGCTCGAATGACAAACGAGCGTTTGGGGGAAGGTTTCCGGAGTGAAGCATTGTCAGCGTTTATGACTACGGAATCTGCGTGGGACTTTTCCGATTATGGTCTCTCTGAGGCTTGAGGCAGTGTCCGCTGCTCATGGCCAACGAACGGTTCGCCAAGTCTGCACTCGCTCTTAATAGACGTATGGCAAGCAGCCGGTTAAAATCTGACCAGTTAAGCACACGGAGGTATGCACGCTTGCCGGTGGAGCCACGTCGGGCTGCCAGCTTGGTTACGACGATCGAGGCGGCAGCACAGAACCTGGGTTCTCAGCGAGCACCATTGTGACCAATACGGTTCGAATGGTTGGTTTGGCGTGCGTGGCCTTCGTGACGACGTTTCTGGTCGCCCGCGCACTGCAGTCGCCGAAACCGCCGACCGGAGATTCTACGGTCGTGCCCGTGCAGGTGGCGGTTGGACCATCGGCGACAACACCTTCGTGATGTACTCCACCGACAACGGCCCGCACATGAACACCTGGCCGGACGGCGGTATGACGCCGTTCCGCAACGAAAAGAATACCGCCTGGGAAGGTGCCTACCGCATCCCGTGCCTGGTTCGATGGCCGGGCAAGATCAAACCCGGCAGCGTTTCGAACGAGATCGTGTCGCACCTCGACTGGCTTCCAACGATTCTGGCGATGGCGGGCGATACCGAGATCACGCAGAAGCTGCTCAAGGGCCACAAGGCCGGAGACGTGAACTACAAGATCCACCTCGACGGGTTCAATCTGGTCCCGTATCTGACAGGGCAGGTCGATAAGAGCCCGCGCGAGTCCTTCATCTATTGCACGGACGAGCAGCAAGTAGCCGCGCTACGGTTCAATCACTGGAAGCTGCTGTTCATGGAGCAGCGTGCGCCGGGCACCCTGCAGGTGTGGGCCGAGCCATTCACATCTCTCCGCGTGCCGAGGCTTTACAACCTCCGGATGGACCCGTACGAGCGGGCGGACATCACGTCGAACACGTACTTCCAATGGCTCTTCGAACGGATCTACCTGATGGTCCCGGCCCAGGCTTATGTGGGTAAGTTCCTGGAGACGTTCAAGGAGTACCCGCCGCGACAGAAGGCCGACACCTTCAACCTCGACGAGGTGATGAAGAAACTGACGGAGAGTGGAGCGGGCAAGTAACGTGACGCGGACTTCGGCGGTCGGGGGTTACCTCGGCCGCCTTTCAGACAACGTGGAGATTCACCGCTATGGACACATCCCGCCGCGTCTTTCTCGCCACTGCCGGCGCACTCTCGCTCGCGTCCGTCTTCGATTCCGCCGTCGGTGACGAGTCGAAAGGTGAATCGTTGCCGTCATGGAACGACGGGCTCGCGAAGAAGGCGATCCTCGATTTCGTCGCCAGGACGACCAAAGAGGGCTCGCCAGATTTCGTTCGACCGGAAGATCGCATCGCTACCTTCGACAACGACGGCACGCTCTGGGCCGAGCAACCGATGTATTTTCAACTGGCCTTCGCGCTCGACCGAGTGAAGGCACTTGCGCCGCAACATCCCGAATGAAAAGACAAACAGCCTTTCAAAGCCGTGCTGGAAGGCGACCTCAAAACAGTGCTGGCTGGCGGCGAACGAGCGCTGGCCGAAATCCTGATGGCCTCGCACGCCGGTATGACGACTGACGAGTTTGAAACCATCGTCAAGGAGTGGCTGGTGACAGCGAAGCATCCGCGCTTTCAACGCCCATACAACGAACTGGTCTATCAGCCGATGCTGGAGTTGCTCGCCTATCTGCGGGCGAATGGTTTCAAAACCTACATCGTCTCCGGCGGCGGCATCGAGTTCATGCGAGCGTGGGCGGAAAAGGTCTATGGCATCCCCCCCGAGCAGGTCGTCGGTAGCAGTATCAAGCTGAAGCACGAACTCCGCGCCGGCAAGCCGGTACTCGTGCGGCTGCCAGAAATCGACTTCATCGACGACAAGGCGGGCAAACCCGTCGGCATTCAGAAGTTTATCGGCCGTCGTCCTATCGCTTCGTTTGGCAACTCGGATGGCGACTTCGAAATGCTGGAGTGGACAACGTCCGCAAAAGGCCCCCGGTTCGGCCTGATCGTCCACCACACGGACGCCGACCGCGAGTGGGCCTACGACCGCCAATCGCACATCGGCCAACTGGCTCGTGGCCTCGACGAAGCCCCCAAACGCGGCTGGGTCGTCGTGGACATGAAACACGACTGGAAACGCGTTTTCGCGTTCGAGAAACGATAGTCCTCCTGTTCAAGATTGGCTCGTGCCGCGTCGACACTTACTTCATGTTGACGGGACCCCGGCCACCCTATTCATTTCATTCCATGCTGCGGAAAAGCACTCATTCAGGAATGAGACACGGTCCCTCGGCCTGGTGCAGAGCTGGTGATCAACCCTTCTTGAAGTCCAGGCCGGGATCACCCGCGTTGTCACCCACCATTTTGAACTTGAACTGCGACGGGTTGGAGAAGTCGATCTCGGCGAGCATGGGATCGCCACTATCATCGGGCTCCAGAGCCAGATTGTTCTGATCCACGGCAAAAACGCCTTTCATCGTCTGCTTCGTCTGCCCTCGCGAGTACGTCCACACGAAGTTTCCGTCCTTGGTCAGTTCGAGCTGGAACTGCGCGCCCTGGCTGGATGCTTTCCATGTGCCGACCAGCTTCTCAGTAGAAAGCACCTTCTCGACAGGAACATCAGCAACGCGCGCCGCTGCCGTCGGACGAGTTTCATCCGGCGGTGTGGACATGCCGACCATTTGGCTGAGCAGTCTGTCGTTGGGCAACAGCTTCTGAGCCGCCTTGAACTGTTGCGATGCCTGCTCGGCATGCCCTGCGGTCAGATAGTGATAGCCGAGCAGAAAGTGCGCATCCCCCGATTTTGGGTTCGATTTGGTATAGGCCTCCAAAGCGCGGAGTTGCTCCGTATAGGCATCAACTCCGGAATACAGGCCGATCATGGTCGTCCAATTCCAGCCCGGGCCGGCTGACAGCACCGCATAGATCGCGGCTGCGGCTTCCGGGTATTTCTTCAGAGAAAACAGCACCAACCCGCGAAACTCATGCAGCGCGGTGTCATTCGGAGAAGCCTTGATCGCCTGATCAAGCAGCGTCAGGGCCTGCTTGGCATCGCCGCTGTAGAACGCCGTGCGAGCGTCTTCCAGTGCCGACGTTGCTGCTTCTGGAGGAGCAACAGAAGGCGCCACCTGCGTTGTCGCAGGGGCAACTGTTGTGGGCGTTTCTGCGGGCGCCGCGGACGAACTGCCTGAATCGGCGTAAACAACAATCGGTTGCGAGTAGTCATAGCTGGTCGAAACGGAAGTCGCGTAGGGATTGGAGTAACCCCAGTAGCCCCAGCCATACCCAATGCGATTGATACCCCAAGCCGTCACGCCGAACGCAGCCGCGACGGGGTAGTTGTCCCACATGTAATTCCAGCCCGCGCCCGGATACCAGTCGCCGCCCCAGCAGCCGTGATACCAGTCGTGGTTCGCCATGTGACCATCGGCCCAGTTCTGCCAATCCTCGCGGTTGTTGTCCCGCCAGTCCTGACGATCGTCCTGCCGGTCATTGCGGTTGTCCTGACGATCATCTCGACGGTCTTGTCGGTCGTCCTGGCGATCGCCTCGGTTGTCCTGGCGGTCGTCACGACGGTCCCCTCGGTTGTCTTGCCGATCGTCACGGCGGTCGCCACGGTCGCCTTGACGCGAGGCCATGCGATCCTGCAGATCGCTGCGACGTTCGTCCCGACTTTGCGGTCGGTCGGCCATCCGGTCCTGGATGCCCGCGCCTTGATTGGGCAATCGCGATCCAGCACCACCGTCCAGACCAGGCAGTCGCGATCCGGCCCCCCGTCGAAACCGGGCAATCGCGACCCGGCACCGCCAGCCAATCCCGGCAACCGTGTGCCTGCGCCACCCGCCCCCGGCTGGATGATTCCCGGGCGCGCGGCCGTACCAGCGCCGCCTTGTCCCGGTCGAGTTCCAATTCCACCGCCTTGACCGATGCCACCTTGGCCAATACCGCCACCGATGCCGCCTTGGCCGATACCGCCACCACCGATTCGGTTAGCGGGCAAGTTCGAGATTCGCGATCCGCCTCCGGGACTCAGGTTCGGTCTGTTGCCCGATGGCAGTGACGGGCGATTTCCACCAGCGATGCCACCGCCAACATTGGGGCGACCTCCACCACCGATGCTCGGACGATTGCCGCCTCCGATGTTCGATGGTCTCGACACGGACGGTCGCGAAGCACCACCCCCACCGATATTTGGGCGGTTGATGGACGGCGAGCTTCCAATTGAACGTCCGCCCGAAGGCCGCGATATACCACCGGATGGCCGTGACATTCCTCCAGAGGGCCGAGACATGCCGCCCGAGGGACGCGAAATTCCCCCGCCGCCTCCACCTGCACGCCCACCTCCGCCACCACGGCCTCCACCACCACTAAACCCGCCTCCGCGGCCTCCTCGCCCGAAAGCAATGTCTGTCGAAAGCATTCCCACGACGGCGATTCCTACCGCGATCAACATCCAGAATCGTGTCTTCATCGCACTATCTCCGGTCACACTGAATTGATTGAGTCGCACCTTGTTTGTTTCTGCCAAGTCCACCTGCGCACCGTGCCAGAGCGTTGATCCGCTTACTTCGGTACCGGTGGCTGACGTACAACATGCACCTCGACCGAAGGCAGCACGTCATTGCCGACGATTCGATCGGCGGAGCGAAACACGTAGCTGTCCAGCCCGGTCAGTTCGATGTGATTGGTCGCGGAACCCGTCGAACCATCCGCGTGCACGCTGGTGGCCTTAATGAACCAGCCGGTGTCGGTTGTCGTCCAGGAACTCTCGCCGTAGCCACCTTCGGAATCGAACATCCAGGCCTTGAAACGCTTCGTCAGCGGATCCCAGCCGATGCGCTGGCTGACCTTCATCACATCGCGTCCGGCCTGACGGACAGTGATCTCCTGCAGCAGAAAGTTCTTGTTGTCTGCCCAGCGGCAAGAGGTCTTCACGGTGCCTTCGCGACTCTCATCAATCCAGTCACCGACCATCCATGACAGCGTCTGCAGGTGGTCCTGATGCGTGGGCTCGGCGGCCACATCACGCACGACGCCCATCAACCACTTTCCTTCGCGCAGCACATGCAGCACGTTGTAGCGCCCGCGATCAGGAGGTCCTTCAGGGTCGGACCAGGTCTGAGTCCAACCAGTCTCCAGCGCGAGCGCCGTGCCAATGAACCGAATGGACTCGATGGTGACCTCGATCTTCGTCTTGGGCTCGTCTTCAAACACGCCGGCAAAAAGCTGCTCGATCTCCTCGCGGCCCTGCAGCGTGTTGTCGTCGTCATCAATGATCTGAGCTTCCGGCAGGAACAGTGCTGCCACAGCCTTCGCATCGTGAGCGTTGTACGCCTTCACAAACTGCTCCACGTTGGCGCGAATCGCCAGTTCGTGAGTGACAGGTTCCACCTTCGGTGGCTTAGTCGGTTTTGACGGTTCCTGAGCATTTGACGGTTCCTGAGCAACCGCCACGGCCCAGATCATCCAGACCATCAGACCGAGTCCCAAACATCCGCAGAACGCTTTTCTCATAGTCTGTACTCCTCGATGAAGATGCACTCAGGCGACCATGCCGGGATTCCAGCAAACTCAAACTGTCTCATCCAAACAAATCTGAGAAAGACACAAACGACCAGAATTGGCACAAGAAGGGACGTGCGCGTCCCGCCTCTAACGGCACGTCGTCCAGCCAGGGTCTCCCGCAGATGAGACCTGCCCGCATTCATCTCGCCGACCACCGCTGGCGGTGTCCATTCACCGTCGAGCACCTACTGCTAGAGCCAGTATGTCCTGATGTAGAGCAAAAAGTTGACGTGCTGACGCGTCCGGAGTTGACGATGCCGCTTCTCGACATCGCCGCATCGCGCCGAACTCTTGGCCGCTCTCGCTCTCAGTGGGCTCCAACACCTCGCGAATGCCGGGCTGTACCGCGCAGGAACTCGATGACGTCCAACTCGGCCACCCAGCGTCAATTTCGGACACCGATTCGCACATCCTGCTAACCCTGCGTTCTCGACTTCGCTACTTCAACGCAAATCAGCGACCGCTTAGTTTTCAAACCGCTGATCGCTCCGCTACTGTTCGCACCCGATAAGAACGATGTCGTACTTGAGGCACCCGCCCAAGACGCCCAATTTCGATGCGAGCTGACCAGACAACTCGGAGGCGCGCCTTCCCATCAGCGGAGGATGTGTCAGTTGTCTCTAGCAATTAATCCGATTGAATCGGAACGCTGTCATTTAGACCGTTCGACAAACCTGCCTGTCGACTCGCGCGGCTCCTGTAATCGCATCGCGGTTTCTCATCCACGCCCGTTTCGCGATGCCAACAACCCAGATTCTGCGATGTGCTCGCATCGCGCACAGACGGCACTCGCAAGCGATCTCTTCACGCACACTCCCTAGATGTCGCAGCGTGTCGCTCTTCTCTTATAGAGAAGAACAACCCATACGACGGACCATTTTCAGTTGAGGCCTGAATGTCAGACGGACTCCTGCAACGCAGTGTCACAACGGCGGTGGCGCGGAACCTCGCGAACACCACGAAGACGTCCCCCAAAATGATGTCGATCACCCCGCGCTGGCTTCTGAGCCTGCTGCCGTGGGTGCAAGTCGACGGTGGAACCTATCGCGTCAACCGCACGAAGGTTGAACTGCGCAAAGCAACTCGCATCGGCATCGATCTGACGAACGGCGCATCCTTTCCCGCTGAAGCCCTGCGGAGCGTGCCTCTCTTCTCAGCTCTGCCGGACGAGATCATCTCGCTGATGGCGACCCGCTTCCGCATCGAAGAAGTTTCGCTCGGTAATACACTGATCGTGGAAGGCTCCGATCTCAGTAAATTCTTTATTATTGCCCAAGGACAAGTTGAGGTTCTCAGCAAAGGTGCCCATGGCACCGACCTGCGGATCGCGTTGCTCGCCGAAGGTGAATTTTTCGGTGAAACAGACCTCGTCTCTGACAAGCCGTCCGATATCACGGTCCGTACGACGACTCCGTGCGTCCTGCTGACACTGTCGCAGAAAGATCTGGAAGGCGTCCTCAACGAAGTTCCGGGACTTAAGAACCACTTCCGCCAGGCGATCGACGAATACCTGGAACTTCGGTCCACCGTGAATCGCTACGGCGAACGAAACATCGACCTCGTTTCCGGGTTCGCCGAGAACGTCGAGATTCCAGAGACGTTCGTGGATTATTCAGCAAATCCCCGCGAGTACTCGCTCTCTGCAATTCAGACGGTTGTCCGAGTGCATACTCGCGTCTCTGATCTCTACAACGGTCCGTACAACCAGATCGAAGAGCAGATGCGGCTGACGATCGAGGGGATCAAAGAGCGCCAAGAATGGGAACTGATCAACAATCAGAAATTTGGACTCATCCATTCCGCAGACCCCTCGATGCGTATCAGCACCCGCTACGGCGCACCGACCCCTGATGACCTCGATGACTTGCTGGCGTTGGTGTGGAAAAAGCCCGCATTCTTTCTTGCTCATCCGAAAGCGATTGCAGCCTTTGAACGTGAATGCACTTGGCGAGGAACAGTGCCACCCACGGTGAATCTCTTTGGCACCGAGGTCATCACGTGGCGCGGTTTACCGATTGTCCCCTGTGACAAACTGGAACTCACAAGCCGGTATCAATCCAACGAATGGCTGGGAACAACCAGCATTCTACTGCTCCGAATCGGCGAAGAGGATCAGGGAGTAGTAGGACTTCACCAGACGGGAATTCCCGGAGAAATCTCACCGAGCCTGTCCGCTCGACTCATGGGCTTGGACAGCCTGGGCGTCGCCTCATACCTGCTGACGCACTACTTCTCCGCGGCGATCTTGACCGATGACGCCTTGGGCGTGCTGGAGAATGTTGAGGTCGGTTACTACCACAATTACCAGCATCGCACGACCGGCAGTTTCGAAGACGGCTTGGGCATTTAATACACTAATCACACAGCACCGCATCATACTTAAGGATTAAGCATGTCGGACAATCTCCTGCAACGTAGCGTGACAACGTCGGTGGCCAGAAACCTGGCAAATACCACCAAGACGCGGCCCAAGATGATGTCAATCACGCCGCGCTGGCTCCTCAGCCTGCTGCCGTGGGTGCAAGTCAATGGCGGTACTTACCGCGTGAACCGGACGAAGGTAGAACTGTCCAAGGCCACCCGGATTGGAATCGACCTGAACGCCGCAACTGCGTTTCCGCCAGAGGCCCTGCGCAGCGTCCCGTTATTCTCGATGCTGCCCGAAGACATCATCACTCGAATGTCAGCCAAGTTCAAAAGGGAAGAGGTCTCGCTCGGCAACAAGCTGATTGTCGAAGGCGAGGATCTCAGTAAGTTCTTCGTCATCGCTCAGGGGCAGGTCGAAGTCCTCAGTAAGGGCGCTCACGGCAGCGACCTGCGCATCGCATTGCTGACCGAAGGCGAGTTCTTCGGCGAGACGGATCTGGTCTCGGATAAACCATCCGACATTTCGGTCCGGACAATCACACCGTGCATCCTTCTGACTCTCTCCCGCAAAGATCTCGACTCGGTACTGACAGATCTGCCCAGCTTGAAGGACAGCTTCAAACGGGCAATTGATGAGCACCTTGAACTTCGCTCAACGGTGAATCGCTACGGCGAACGGAACATCGACCTGGTATCCGGCTTCGCGGAGAACGTCGAGATTCCCGAAACATTTGTGGATTACTCCGCCAACCCCCGTGAATACTCGTTATCCGCAGTACAGACGGTCGTGCGTGTTCACACGCGAGTATCAGATCTCTACAACGATCCGTATAATCAGCTTGAAGAGCAGATGCGGCTCACGATTGAGGGCATTAAGGAACGGCAGGAATGGGATCTGATCAACAACCAGAAGTACGGCCTGATCCACTCAGCCGATCCAGCCATGCGTATCAGCACACGCTACGGCGCGCCAACGCCTGATGATCTGGACGAACTGCTGGCGCTCGTCTGGAAGAAGCCCGCGTTCTTCCTTGCTCACCCGAAGGCCATCGCCGCTTTTGAGCGGGAATGCACGTGGCGTGGAGTTCCACCCGTAACCACGAATCTCTTCGGCACACCCGTTATCACCTGGCGCGGTTTGCCGCTGGTTCCCTGCGACAAGCTGGAAATGAAGAGTCGGTATCAATCGAATCAGTGGCTGGGAACAACCAGCATCCTGCTGATGCGAGTGGGCGAGGAAGATCAGGGTGTCGTCGGCCTGCACCAGGCCGGAATTCCGGGTGAAATCATGCCGAGCCTCTCAGCGCGTCTGATGGGACTCGATAGTTTGGGTGTCGCATCCTACCTGTTGACGCTGTACTCCTCATGCGCTGTTCTAACAGACGACGCGCTCGGCGTACTGGAGAATGTGGAAGTTGGCTACTACCACAATTACCAGAACCGGAAGAGTACTCCAAAATAGTCGCGTTCACCGCACCTCGCACTTGATAGGCCGCCACCTCAGAAGGCTGATGCTAAGGTAATTGAAGATGCACGAGCCATCTCCGGATTTAATCGCCCAGATCGCAACCAGGCTGCTGCAGGGTAACATCCCGCACGAGCCGTCAATGCCGCTGGAGCAGCCGGCATTGACGTCGCACGGGTTTCCCACCGGGGGAGCGTTTGACAACGTTACAACTCATGTGCCAGCCTCACCGATCGCCCATGCGAATGTTCCTGCCTGGGCCCATCCGGTGCCGAACAGCAACAGCTCCGATGGCCTCAAGGCTTTTGTGGAGCAGGTTCGTAATACTCAATTGCGCTCCGACAGTGGTGACTGCCAGAATGATCTTGGCGCGGGATACTTGCGACAATTACTCACGAAAGCTGCCACGCCTGGTTCGTCACGGAGCCGACCGCTCGATGTCACAGCAGTGCGCCGGGATTTTCCAATCCTGAACCAGCGGATTCACGGCAAACCATTAGCCTGGTTCGACAACGCCGCGACGACGCAGAAGCCGCGCGCGGTAATCGACGCGATCTCCCGATTCTATTCCAACGATAACTCGAACATTCATCGCGGAGCTCATTCCCTGGCGGCGCGAGCCACGGATGCTTATGAGTCCGCCCGCAGCAAGATTCAACGATTTCTCGGTGCTTCCAGTTCTAAAGAAATTGTGTATGTGCGTGGCACAACCGAGGGTATCAATCTTGTCGCAAATACTTTTGGCAAAAAGTTTTTGCAGCAAGGTGACGAAATCATACTTTCAAATCTGGAGCACCACGCCAACATCGTTCCGTGGCAGATGATCGCCAAAGAGCGCGGTGCGACCATCCGGGTAATTCCGGTCAACGATCGCGGCGAGATCATGATGCAGGAGTATCAATCGCTGCTGAATCCGCGCACGAAGGTCGTTGCTCTTACCCACGCATCGAACAGCCTGGGCACGATCCTGCCCGTTGGGGAGATGACGCAACTCGCCAAGCGCTACGGGGCCAGAGTGCTGATTGACGGAGCGCAGTCGGTCGCACATTTGCCAGTGAACGTGCAGGAGTTGGGCTGCGACTTCTATGTGTTTTCCGGACACAAGCTTTTTGCCCCGACCGGGATCGGAGCAGTGTATATTCGCGAAGAACTGGCTGAGCTGTTGCCACCGTGGCAGGGCGGCGGAAACATGATCCGGAATGTCACGTTCGACGAAACGTCGTTCGCGGACGCACCCGCTCGTTTCGAGGCTGGTACGCCCAGCATTGGCGACGCCGTGGGACTCGGAGCAGCTATCGACTATGTGTCGCAGTTCGGTTTACCAGCGATCGGCCAGCACGAGCATCGCCTGTTGGAGTACGCAACCGAGAAACTCTCCCGGATTAATGGCCTGAGGATCATTGGCCAAGCCCGCGAAAAAGTGAGCGTGCTGTCGTTTGTACTTCCCAACCGCAGCACAGAAGAAGTGGGTAAGCTGCTCGACCAAGAGGGCATCGCGGTCAGAGCGGGACACCACTGCGCTCAGCCCTCATTGCGACGTTTCGGAGTCGAAACAACGGTTCGGCCATCGTTCTCGCTGTACAACACCACCGAGGAAATCGATCGCATGGCGGACGCCTTGCGGCGAATTCAGGTTCGATAGATCGCAGTGTTTTCAACTGGATCCGCCACGACGGCGACACAGTGCGAGTGCAGCACGGGCTTCAACGGAGCCGATGGAATTACCACCGGATAACCTCTCGCCTCTGATGTCGGCTGGCGGCAAGGACTTGCAACGCGGTTTTCGACGGGTCGATCAGTTTCACTTGGCAGTTAGGTGATGGTCGCGCGTCTCGCCGTTGAGTTGTACGGTTCCTCGGATGGACAGCACCCACTCGGCGGCTTTGCGGTTGGAGTCGAGATCGGCTTGCTTGACGCTGGGTGATGCCACCATCGCATCTTTTGCCATCGCAGCCTTCACCAAATCGATACTTAAGACGACGCGAAAACCGATGCGACCGTAAGCCGATTCCGGAAGGCATCCGCCGAGCTTCGCTTCGCAGGAGCTATGAGAGGCGCGAAGCGCTCGTCGCGGGCGGGGTCAATGAGCTGGAAGTAGACCTCTGGAGTGCCTCGCTGGTCTTCAACCCAGGCCAGCGCATTTGAATGGCTGTTTCGTCGTCGAGTTCGCCACGGTTCGCGCCGAATCCCAAGACAGGCGAACCGCATCTTGTTTACGAAATGGCTATCCAAAACCCGCATTGCGACGAATGCTCTCCACCTGTCGAACAAACGTCCCTCGCACATTGTCCTTCCTATCCATCAAGCTCCTTGATCTGGCAGTTTCGCTCCAACGCCCTCGCGACGTTTTCGGAAGAATCAACTCACTACCTTTCAAGATTGCAAATCATGGCAGCCGTCATCGGAATCGAACACATGCTGGCCGAGCTTTGGGAGCATGGCCGGGTTCAGATTCCCTATGGCTCGCTCGAAGGCGGCTCGGAGCCACAACGCGTTCGAGCCGTGCTCAGCGAATTTGAAAAGTGTGCTCGCCTTGAGTTCCCGGGCGAGCCTCCTGAGTTTGATCCAGATGCGGCGGCGTGGGCTGCCGAAGCCTTCTTTCAAATCTGTCGATTGGCAGTCATTCGCGATCTGGAAGTCGATCAGGAGCTGCAGAAAGTTTTGGCGACCCCGCCTACACCTGCGGATGCTTCGTCACATTACTCGGTTGACCTCGTCTTCCGATTCTTGCCGGATGTGCTCCGACTGGCTCGCGCACTGGCCGAAGGTGATCCGTTGGTGGCGGTCATCAGAACGTGGTGTGCCAACTGGCCGCTCTCCTCAGTTGGAGTCGCTGGCCTAGAGGTCGTGCAGATCGAACCTCTGTTGCAACACGCGGGTCTGCGGACCCAGTATGTTGATCGCGTTCTCGCTCATGGTGATGCGTCGCGAATGACCGATGAGCGTGTACGAGACGCCGTACGTCAAGCAATCGGAGTACATGGGAGTCTGGTCCGTAAGGAGATATTAGACGCGTTGTCTTCGCCGCCAGCGGTGGAGCAAACGGCCTCCAATGATTCGGTGCTGGAGTCTGTGCGCGGTGCTCAAGAGTGAGATTGGAATTAGGACAAGGAAAGGCCTTCAACGTGATCGAAGATGCGGGTCAATCAGCCAGCCTGGCATTGGGAAACAAGCTGGTTCAACAAGTTCTGGGACCCATGAAACGCGCCTTCGTTGGCAAGGACGAGATCATTGATCTGCTGGGCGTGTGTCTGATCGCACGCGAGAACTTGTTCATTCTGGGCCCGCCGGGGACGGCGAAAAGTGCCCTGGTTCAAGAACTGGGACGGCGGCTGGACGGACGTGTGTTCGACTACTTGTTGACCCGTTTCACGGAACCGAATGAGCTGTTTGGACCATTTGACATTCGCAAGCTGCGCGACGGCGAACTCGTAACCAATACGGAAGGCATGCTGCCGGAAGCGGACTTTGTGTTCCTGGACGAATTGCTCAATGCCAATAGCGCGATCCTTAACAGCCTGCTGCTGGCACTCAACGAACGCGTATTTCGGCGAGGTCGCGAGACGCGAGCGCTGCCCATGCTGATGACCGTTGGCGCCAGCAACCGCTTGCCAGAAGACGATGCGCTCGGTGCGCTGTTTGACCGGTTCCTGCTGCGCGTGCATTGCGGCAGCGTGCCTCGCGAAGACCTTGCCGATGTGCTGGTTGCGGGCTGGAAACTGGACACCGAACGTCGCGATCAAACGGCGACGATCACTGTCTCAGAAATTCAGCAATTGTCGGCGCTGATTCGCACTGTCGATATCGAACCGATTCGAGCGACCTACGTTGAACTCGTGCATCGACTGCGTCACGCCGGCATTCCAATTTCTGACCGTCGTGCCGTAAAGCTGCAACGACTGCTGGCGGCCAGTGCCTTGATGTGCGCGAGGCTGTCGGCGGATACGTCGGACTTATGGGTAATGCGCTACATCTGGGATACCGAAGAACAACGCGATCTCCTGGCGTCGATTGTGCAAGAGGTCATTCAGAAGGCCGATCAAAAGTCCGATGTCGCGCGCCATCCGCGTTCTCAGGGGCAAGATGCACCTGACCCAGAACGGTTGGCTCGCGACTTAGCTCGTATCGATGAGAGGTCGAACGTCGCCGAATTGTCTGCGACAGAACGCTCCTACTTGCGCGATCAATTGGGACTGCTTTCAGGTCGTTGCCAGTGGATTGCTAACCAGCAGCAGCGACAGTTTCTTGAAACGCGAGTGCAGGAACTGTGGCCCAAGCTTGGAGGTCATGTATGACACGCAAGGATGGCAGCGTGACCGCGACTTGGCAGCCCACAAGAGTTACCTGGGCGCTGCGCATGGCGTTGAGCGATGCGGAGGCACTCGCGGGCTTGCGACTGCTCGATTTGAGACTGCTGGTAGAGAACGATCAGTTGTGGGTGACCGGCCCACAATTCGACGACGCATTGCAGCGCGCTCTGCTGGCGCTCCCTGGTGGGGACCGCTACACCGTCTTGCCCGATCGGCAACTTGTCCCTGAGGGTTGTCTTGTCCCCAGCGGTGTCTTGCCATCGGGTGCCTGGCTGACCATTCGAGAGTTCTTGCCGGTGGGTTGGGAAACGCGGCTTTGGCCGGGGCACATCAACCGCCGGGCTTCGTGGCAGTTGGTTCGCACCAACCATTATTCGGAGCCAAACGTGTTGCTCGTTGATCGTGCGACCTGGTGCGAATACGCAGTGACAGCGCCGCAAGTGAGACTGGATCGTTGGCACTTCGCGATGAACGCAGCGAGCGACGCACTGGTGCGAGGTGCTCCGCTGCCGCCGTTACCGGGTGTGCAATTTGTTGAATCAGAAGGTGTTGCCGTTCCGGCTGGTTGGGAACGCTCGCCCCCACTGGCACCGGCAATCGTGCGCGAAGTGTTGTCGTTATCCGCGGGAGACTTCGTGCTACAGCATGTCGATGGTACGTGTGACGTAGTTCCTGCTGGCGATTTTGTGGCTGCCAGTCGATCCGCAATTCGCGCAAGTTCGGTGTTAACTTCTGCCGACGGACTGCGGGAGGCTCCGCATGTCTGATGACACGCAACGATCACTTATCATCGGTGGAATTGTCGGATCTCTAGTGGCGAACAAGAGCCGCAGCGAAATCTCCAACGCCGTCCGCGACTACTTGATGCCGACCGACGAGTCCTTCTGGATGTGGACTCCCGAGTGTGACGCCATCAAGTGGAACAACGGCCCGACGATTGCCTTTCGCGCGGAACTGGCCGGAGTCCTGCGCAGGCTCGCGCCTCGGGGCCTCCCACCGTTGGGGGCCGTTCTGCTGTTGATCTCAGCAACGCGTCAAAGCTGGAACGATGAGGGCTCTGATACGGATCTGATGCCGGACTTATTGACCAATGGCTGGCGATTGTTCTCGCGCCCATCGCCTGAGCAACGCGAGTTACTCGTCCAGACTGTTGTTGCATTACAGGTTATCGGTCGTCTGCCGGACGAACTGAAACGGTCGCAGGTTGCTCGTGCAGAGCTCGCAGACGCCGTCTTCGAAGCCAGCACGCAGCGCACGTCGCCGGACCTGGCCACACAGATTGTCGCGCAGCTGGAAGCCGGATTGCTCGATGAGTGGCTGTTGCCAGCCAGGAATCCCGATCGTGCGGTGCAGGCATTCGCCAATGACCTGCACGTGTTACGGGCTGGGCTCTCCAACATCACGGTTGAGCGTTTGCGTTTGCGGACTCAGACGGGACTGGACGCTCTGCCCGCAGCCGCGCCCGTTGAGTTACCACCATGCGATCAAGCGCGCGCTCTGCTGACATCCCTTCAGGATGACGTGGAACTCAGCGGACTGGCGCGCGTTGCTCAACGGCTTCTCGCTGCTGTCACGCTACCCCGGCGAATCTCCGATGCTGAAGACTTGCCACTGGGGGGCGTGTCAGACATCTCCAACAGGGGCTCGCTGGATCGGCTTCTCATCACAGAACTGGCTCATGACGATCTCACCCTGGCCGTGAGACTGTCCGCGAACGAAGCTCTCTATCTACGACGCGAGTCGCCTCCCCGAACGCCTTCCCGAACGCGTGCCCTGTTGATCGATTGCGGGCTGCGGACCTGGGGTTTGCCGCGCGTGTTCGGCACCTCGGTCGCACTGGCACTCATCGCGACAGCCGATCGTCACACTGGTAGTCAGGCATGGCGGGTGATGGGGTCGGCGATCGAACCCACGAATCTGCTGACCCGAGACAGCTTGATGGCACATCTGGCGTCGTTGGCTTGCCACCAGCATCCGGGCGATGCACTCAGCGCGTTTTGCGACGCAACGTCTGGCGGTGGTGAGTTTGATCGCGTGTTAATCACCACTGAAGACTCGTTGGCCGACGTCGAGTTTCAGCGAGCTTTGGCAGCGGCGGCACCATGGCCGCTGCAGGTCGCAAGCGTGACTCGCGAGGGACGCCTGCGGTTGCAGGTTCTTACCGCGCGAGGTTCGAAGTTGCTGAAAGAGGCGACGCTGGATCTGTCTGACCTCACTCGCCCCGGACATGTTTCACCCGCGGCACCGTTGGAAGTTCATCCCGCCGATCTGCCAGCGATCATGAAGGTCACCCCATTCCCATTGCGGTTGCCCTATCAATGCGGTTGGGAACGGTTGTGGCCCGTGGGGGCTTCGAGAGCCCTTCAAATCACGCCAGATCGGCGTCTGTTGGAGTGTGAGCCATCCTTAGGAAGCATCCAGCACGCCGAGAGATTGCCGGGCAACAACAACAAGTTGTGGTGGTGCGATCAAGACGGTGAGTATTGCGTCGTCGGTCATGTGAAGCTCGCTCGCCTGACGTTGTTGCATGTGGGACGTCACGTCCCCAAATCGGACCAGATCAAGCAGCTTGTTTTTCAAGACGACCTGTTGCTGGGTGTCGCTGAGCATCTGGGAACAGTGTTGGTCATTACTCCGAATCGCATTGATGGGTTCGATATCGAGACCGGAGACGCGCGCGGCTCCTTGGACCTGCCTGCGAACATGAAATATCACCGCGAGCGTTTCTTTCGATCTTCGAAAGGGGAATGGTTTGCAGCGTGCTTCAACGGCACTGGTGTGAGGCTGGAAAAAGTCAACTTTCCGGTTGATTCGCCAGTATTCGTCTTCCAGTCCAAACTAGCAGAGGGACCAGTCGGGCTTGCGGCAAACGGCATCATCTGCCTCTCCGGAACTCAACAGCGGCAGGCTTTAGAGCCCAGCGAATGGTTCAGCAACTGGCCGAGAGGCGGAATTGACCTCAACCAATTGCTCGTTTCCAAAGACGGCTGCAGGTTGCTCATTCCGCGGCAGAACGATCCGTATTTCGTGGGAGTTGCGTTGAAGCCTCCACCACACGAACCGAATGTCCTGATTTGGGACTGTCGTGGTATTCCCATCTATCAAAAATATGAGTTCCTTGAACCTGCTCTGAAGTCTCTTTCGTGCCGTCGGCAGCTACGAACTCAAATCACGGCCATTGGACGTACTGCCGATGGACATCTCGCCCTGATTACCCGCAAGGGCGGGACCATGTGGTTCTCTCTCGACCGAGGGCAGGACCGCATTCGGCTGGAAGTCGGCAAGTCTGCGCCCCTTCTGGAACGGCAAACATTCGAGCCGTGCAGAGCGTTCGGAGATCGAGGTTATGTACTGCGGATCGCGCGCTGGGCGAACGGATGCTGGGCGATCCTGGACAGCCGCGGGCTATTGCATTTGAGGCATGCCGACGCCAAGACCACAGAATTGACGGTAGTCCTGGACGACAACAACGTGTCGATCTGGCGCGCCGATGGTAAGACGGCAGGCGACGAGTTTTATCTTGGCGGGCGTCCCAGCCTGACTCCCCGCATGGGTGTCGGCCTGTTGGATGCGTTTGCCAAAGCCATCGGGCCGCAAGGATCCCCTGCCAACGACAGATGAATGCCAGCGGAGTTCCTGAGCACATAGTTTCAGCGAGTCCATGAATGCCCATCAGCGAGAATACACAACTTCCTCTGACAGCCCGATTTGCTGGCCGTGCCGTGCGAAAGGCAGCGGCTTGGTTCATTCCCGGCGATGACATCGCTGTCTGGCTGACGGAGATCGCGCGGAGCGATCTGGATCAGGCTCGTGTCAAGTTGCGTGTGCTGCCATCGGGCGTTCAAGACCGGTCGCCCCTGGGCGTGTTGGTGGTGTGCGACGAGGCGGCACCGACTTCTGGCATTACTCGATCCATACCGTATGGCCGCATTGGAAAGAGCATCTTCGTCCCTGTGGACGCGGAACTGTTTCCACCCGTGAGTGCATCCGAACTCGAAGAGTTGCAAGGGTTCCAGGATCTCCTGGTGTTTCATCCGCGGGTTGGCCTGGTGGCTTTCGAATCGAATGACGCCCTCCGCATCGCAGATCTACTGCAGCCGCCCGAGCGCCGACATGTTGAGTGGGGTCTGGCTCAACCGGGCGTGAAGTTTGCCAGCCGGTTGCAGTCGATCGTGGCAGAGATGCCGCCTTCCGCTAACGAGTTGCTCGAGCAGGGTCGAGAGGACATCGGAGATCGTCAGGGGGAACTCGATCAGCTTCCACCAGCGCCCGGCGAATCGAGAGTTCGAGAATCGGCAGAGCAAAGCGGCGGTTTCTTGAAGCGTCTGATGGACGGCTTACGACGCATGTTTGGCGGCTCTGAACGGCTCATGGCACCTCCGAAAGCCGATGAATCGCTGCGCAATCGGGAACTCAGGCGATTGTTGCATCTCCTGGCGGAGAATCCCGACGAAGGACTCAAATACGCCCTGCCTCTGGAGAATCCCAGCGCGCATCGCGGTCAGGCGGAACCATCGAACGTGCTGGGAGAACGCGACACAAACTTCAACTTGAGCGGTCTTCGCGGCGGTGGTGGGTCAAACGCATGGACCATTGACCATGCCAGTTTCATGCAGATTCAGCAGCGGTATCGGGAACTGGCGGCGCGAGAAATGAATTTGGGCAAGTATCGTCGGGCAGCCTACATCTTTGCGCATTTGCTGGCCGACTTGTCTTCTGCAGCGGGAGCACTCAAAGCGGGCCGGCACTGGCAAGAAGCGGCGGTGCTGTACCGCGACAAGCTGAATCAACCTCGGGAAGCGGCGAAATGCCTGGCCGATGGTGGACTACTTAGCGAAGCGATCGTTGCCTATGAAGAACTGGGAGAGTTCGAGACCGTCGGCGACTTATACCGCACGCTCGATGATGAAGAGCGAGCAATGACCGCCTACGAGAAGGCCGCCAGCAGTCAATCAAGCCGCCAGCAGTGGCGCGAAGCGGCTCGTATTCTCGAAGTGAAGTTGAAGCGCCCCGACGCCGCGCTCCAAACGCTGGAAGCAGCGTGGCCGGGTGATAACGCCGCACAGGCTTGCCTCAAGGAAAAGTTTGATTTGCTCTCGCGACTCGGTCGCTTCGATGATGTGCGAAGTCGAGTATTAACTCTGCGTGATGAGTCATTACCAGAACCTCTGAGGGGTGCCCGGGTGGAGTTGCTCTCGTACAACGCGCACCATTCGCCGGACGGAGGCGTGCGAGAACTGGCTACGGACTCTACTCGCATTGCGATTGCGCGCGATTTGCCGGTTGCTGATAGTAAGGGTGAAACCTTCTTGATTAATACCTTGCGCGGCCTCGCGCATGGTGACGCATTGTTAGGACGAGACGCCGAACGTTTCTTGCGTCGGCCTCGAAAGCCTTCTGTGTCGATGTCGGTTCCGTCTAAGCGGGTTGGAGCGCCGCCAACTCGCAAGCAAGCGAATCCTCAGGGGTTTATTGCTCTGGCGTACGATGTCGAATGGAGCCAGTTTGTCATTCACTCCGGATGCCTCTTCGCAGCCGGTTTTAGAGACCGCGAACTTGTACTCGGCTTCGCCTCAATGAGCACGCTCAAGGCGGACTTGCGCAAGTTGAATTGGCGCTATCCATCGCCCGTGCATCAAACACCACGGCTGGCATTTCTAGCCGATCCACATGCGCCGGATTCGTTGCCCCTACACGTCTTTGGGTACGGAAGGGAACGATTCGCGAATCTCAATATCAAACCTGACGCGGCTGCCATGGTACGTGTTGAGCCACTACCCAATGCTGGAGAATTCACCGTGGCACTGACCGTCGCTCCGGGCGGACTGATCTGGGTCGCCGACCTGAAATATAAGTTGCTCACAATTCACTGTGTCAATCGCGAGCAACAATGCTTGCTTTCCACGTCCGTTGAACACCAGGGTGATCCAATCGACTTCTGCCAGCCCTGCATGCATGCCAGACCGGACCAACTTTACATTGCGGATGGACCACTGCTCCACGAGATCCGCGACGGTAAGCTGTGTCAGACAACCACGTTCGAGCGCCCGATTCATTCCATCTGCGGTTCAACACCGTTCTCATTGGCACGCGTGGCCATCGCTTTCGATCAGGGAGCCCAGATATTTTGGCCTGGATCACTCAGTCGCAAAGACGCCGTACCATTCGCGTCTGACATGGAGAATCCAGTCCTTGGCTTTAGCGCCGGCGGCCACGCGATTGCGGTCAATCGCGGTGGCGGCGAAGTCTTTCAGGTAGGAGCGAGGGACATCGAACACCACGCCACGCTGCCAGCGTTTGCAGCCGATCCGGTCGCCATCCTCGCACTTCCCGAACCCAATCGTTTCGGAGTGGCGTTCAAGGATGGCGAGGTCAGGTTCTTTGAGGTGTGACCCACGCGCAATTTCAACTGACGTAAGATTCGCGTCCGAGTGCCAGAAGCACAGCCTCGGATGAGCCGCCGGACGTTCGACCTCTTGTCGAGCCGAAATCTAGGCAATCAACAACGGTCAGACGCCGCCAACCTGCCTCGCGGCAACGCAGTTGCTTTCAGCTAACAGTTCCCCCTGTCAGGGTCTGTAAAGGACTTACACCTTCAAGTTGCAAAACATGCTGGGCACACAAAGCAAGAGCCTCTGAAAATCAGAGGCTCTTGCGCCCGAGTCAATGAACCGAAGTGGTGTTAGTTCACGATTTCATCTTTGTAGTGGTCCCGCAGTTTGTTATTGGCGGTGCCGAAGTTGAAGAGCCAGTCTCGGTCGCCGCCTCCGTAAACTTCGTCCCTGAGGCCATCGTCCTGAACTGTGCTAGCGGCGGGCAAGGTGCCTGCGTTCAAGGTGAAGCCGTCACTTTGCCCGAGACCTTGGCGAATGTTGGAGACTCGCGTTTCGTGGCTGTTACCAGACGTCCATTCGGCCAGGATCGCTGCCAGGGCTGTGGGGTTATTATCATGGGAAGTCGTCCCATCGATCAGGATATCTTCACCGCCCTCACCGAACAGATAATCGTTGCCGGTGCCAGCGATTAGAATGTCGCGGTCTGATCCACCGAAGAGCGAATCGTTACCAGTACCCCCCAGCAGGATGTCGTGGCCAGCTTCACCGAAGAGTTGATCGTTGCCCGCTTCTCCATACAGGCGATCGAGTCCATCGCGGCCGAAGAGGTAGTCGTTACCGTCGCCGCCATAAAGTTCATCGTTGCCCGAGCCGCTGTAGAGGGTGTCGTTACCCTCGCTACCGCGCAGTTCCGTGGGCTTACCGAGTGCTGGGTCGATATGGATCAGGTCGTTGCCGGCAAGTCCGTTCGCCACGATGCGACTGACCTGGCCGTGGTCGAAGATACCCACGACTACGTAATTAAGTTTGACGAGGATCTGCTGACCGTAGAGCCTCGATTCGATGAAGATCGTGTCATTGGCAATCGTTCCATTTACCACCAGGACCTTTTGGCCCGGGTTTTCCGGGTCATTGACCAGTCCCACGAATCCTGACGCTCCAGTGAAGCCATCATCATTGAGAACCGTACCCACGCCTTGATTGTCAGCAATCGTGGCGTTTACCGCAGTAGCCAGGTTGATGAAGAACGTCTCGTTGGACTCGCCCACCGTGTCCCCGTTCACCGCGACGGTGACAATCTTCTGGGTTTCGCCCGGAGCAAACGTCAGTGTGGTTGGTGGCAGAGCGACATAATCAGAGGGCGTTGTGGCACTCCCGTTTGAGGAACTCACCACAACCGTGACTGGCTGTGCGCTGACTGCGGACAGAGTGACCGTGAACACGGCATTGGTCGTACCAATATTACCTTCAGCTACCGAGATATCGTTGATGGATAACGTCGGAAGTGGTGGAGGTGGTGAATCGTCGTCAGTGATAACGACGGTGTCTCGCTGCGTGCCGAGTTCCGTGGCATTTGTCACACCGGTGATATCAACGATGATGGTCTCGTTGGGGTCAACGACGACGTCCTGCACGGCAGTCAACGTGGCGGTGCCAGTCAGGCTGCCAGCAGGAATCACGATCTGAGTGCCCGAGCGGGTGTAGTCCACGACGTTCGTGGCCGTACCTGTGTAAGCCAGATCGACGATGACATTCTGGTTCGAGATGTTGGACAACGTCGCCGTGACGGTTGCTGTCCCTGCGGCTTCGGTGATGGCCGTCGGAACAATTGAGAGAGTAACTGTCGGACTCGCATCGTCATCAGTGATGGTGACGGTGTCTTGCTGTGTACCCGACTCAGTGCCGTTGACCACATTGATGATGTCGACGATCACGGTTTCATCGGGTTCATCCGTTGTGTCTTGCAACGCAGTCAACGTGGCTGTGCCGGTTGTGCTACCAGCCAGGATCACGATCTGTGTGCCCGAACGGACGTAGTCATTGGCATTGGTCGCCGTGCCGTTGTAAGCCAGATCAACGATGACGTTCTGACCTGAGACGGCCGATAGCTTGGCGATAATAGTGGCCGAGCCAGCCGCTTCAGCAATCGAGGGCGGTACGATCGACAGCGTGACCGTGGGCGTCGCATCATCATCCGTGATGGTGATCGTATCTCGCTGCGTTCCGAATTCGGTGCCGTTGGTCACGGATGAGATATCGACAACGACGGTCTCATTCGTCTCGTCCAAAGTGTCCTGCACCGCAGTCAACGTGGCTGTGCCACTGGTGCTACCGGCAAGAATCACGATCTGCATACCCGACCGAACATAGTCACTGACATTTGTCGCGGTACCAGTGTAAGCCAGATCCACAACAACATTTTGAGCAGAGACTGATGACAGTGTTGCCGTGATACTGGTGGTGCCAGCGGCTTCCGCAATCGTCGTCGGAACGATCGAGAGAGTCACCGTCGGGCCGGAATCGTCGTCAACGATGGTCACCGTATCTTGCTGTATCCCTGACTCGGCGGCATTCGTGACCCCAACGATATCGACAACGACCGTTTCATTGACCTCGTCCATCATGTCCTGGACGGTAGTGATCGTCGCCGTTCCAGTGGTACTACCAGCCGGAATCAGGATCTGCGTACTTGAGCGAACATAGTCGCTGACGTTCGTCGCTGTACCACTATAAGCCAGGTCAACGATGACGTTCTGACCCGAGATGGCTGACAAAGTGGCCGTAACGGTGGTTGTACCTCCCGCTTCGCTGATGGTCGTTGGCGCGATGGCCAATGTGACAGTGGGAGTAGCATCGTCGTCGGTGATGGTCACAGTGTCTTGCTGTGTGCCCAGCTCAGTGCCGTTCGTCACGTTGATGATGTCGACAATGACCGTCTCATTGGCTTCATCTCGGGCGTCTTGCACCGCTGTAATCGTGGCAGTACCAGTCGTACTACCGGCCAGAATCACGATCTGTGTGCCTGAGCGAACATAGTCACTGACATTCGTCGCCGTGCCGTTGTAGGCCAGATCGACAATGACGTTCTGTGCGGAGATTTTGGACAATGTCGCCGTCACTGTGGTCGTACCGGCGGCCTCAGCAATGGTCGTGGGAGCAATGGCCAGTGTGACTGTCGGACCAGCAGCATCGTCATCAACAATACTGACCGTGTCTTGCTGCGTGCCAAGCTCGGTTCCATTCGTCACCGCACTGATGTCGACAATCACGGTTTCATTGGCTTCGGCAAGTGTATCTTGCACCGCAGTGATCGTGGCCGTGCCCGTGGTACTACCAGCAAGGATCACAATTTGTGTTCCTGAGCGAACATAGTCGCTGACGTTAGTGGCCGTCCCGCTATAGGCGAGATCAACAATCACGTTCTGAGCAGAGATGGCCGACAGCGTCGCTGTGATGGTCGTTGTTCCCGCCGCTTCCGCGATGGTTGTGGGAGCGATCGCCAATGTGACGGTCGGTGAGGCATCGTCATCAGTAATGGTGACGGTGTCTTGTTGAACTCCTGACTCAGTCGCGTTGGTGACGTTGCTGATGTCGACGATGACCGACTCGTTGGTCTCGTCAAGCGTGTCTTGCACTGCCGTCAGCGTCAGAGTGCCGCTAGTGCTGCCCGCCAGAATGATGATCTGAGTGCCGCTGCGGACGTAGTCACTGACGTTCGTCGCCGTGCCGCTATAGGCCAGATCGACAATGACATTCTGACCGGAGATGGTAGACAGGGTCGCGGTGATGGTGGCCGTACCCCCGGCTTCCACAATGCTTCCTGGAGCAATCGCCAGCGAAACGGTAGGCGTAGCGTCATCATCAGTGATGGTGACGGTGTCTTGCTGCGTGCCGAGTTCCGTGCCGTTGGTGACCCCCACGATGTCGACAATGACTGTCTCGTTAACTTCGTCGATGGTGTCTTGCACCGCGGTAATCGTGGCCGTGCCGGTCGTACTGCCAGCCAGGATTACGATCTGAGTTCCCGAACGCACGTAGTCGCTGACGTTCGTCGCCGTGCCGGTGTAGGCCAGGTCGACAGTGACGTTCTGAGCCGAGATCGCAGACAAGGTGGCGGTCACCGTCGTTGTGCCAGCGGCTTCCGCGATGGTCGTCGGAGCAATCGCCAGTGTCACAGTCGGAGCGAGATCATCGTCTGTGATGGTGACGGTATCTTGTTGTGTTCCCAGTTCGGTGCCATTCGTCACCGCAATGATGTCGACAATGACCGTCTCATTGGTTTCGTCGAGTGTGTCTTGCACGGCGGTGATCGTAGCAGTACCTGTTGTGCTGCCAGCCAGGATCACAATTTGTGTTCCCGAGCGAACATAGTCGCTGACATTCGTCGCCGTACCATTATAGGCCAGATCAACAGTCACGTTCTGAGCAGAGATGGCTGACAGAGTGGCCGTGACAGTGGTGGTACCGGCAGCTTCTGCGATGGTCGTCGGAGCGATCGCCAGTGTGACAGTGGGAGCGGTATCGTCATCGGTAATGGTGACGGTATCTCGCTGCGTCCCGAGTTCAGTGCCGTTCGTGACCGCGCTAATGTCAACAATCACGGTCTCGTCAGTCTCGTCGAGAGCATCTTGCACTGCAGTGATCGTGGCCGTACCGCTGGTACTACCGGCCAGAATGATGATCTGTGTGCCCGAGCGAACGTAGTCGCTGACGTTGGTGGCCGTACCACTATAAGTCAGGTCCACAATCACGTTTTGCGCAGAGACAGCGGACAATGTGGCGGTGACAGTTGCTGTCCCGGCAGCTTCGGCGATGCTCGAAGGAGCAATCGCCAACGAAACGGTCGGTGCAGTATCATCATCAGTGATGGTGACCGTATCCTGCTGCGTGCCGAGTTCTGTGCCGTTGGTCACTCCGCTGATGTCAACGATGATTGTTTCGTTGGTTTCGTCCAGGGTGTCCTGCACGGCAGTCACTGTGGCAGTGCCGGTCAGGCTACCTGCGGGAATCAGGATCTGGGTAGCCGAACGGGCATAGTCGAAGGGATTGTTAGCGGTGCCGGTGTAGGCGAGATCCACAATGACGGGTTGACTGGAAACGGCCGACAACGTTGCCGTTATCGTGGCGGTACCTGCCGCTTCGGCAATGGTCGTCGGCACAATGGCCAAGCTGACGGTTGGTGCCGTATCGTCATCCGTGATCGTCACGGTGATCTGCTGAGTGTCGAATTCCGTCCCGTTCGTCACGCCGACGATATCAACGACGATCGTTTCATCGACTTCATCGAGCACATCTTGTACGGCCGTCACAGTCGCGGTGCCCGTAAGACTTCCCGCGAGAATCACAATCTGGGTGCCGGAACGAACATAGTCACTGACGTTGGTCGCTGTGCCGGTGTAGGCCAAATCCACAACAACATTCTGAAGTTGGATATCTTGCAACGTGGCTGTAATCGTTGCAGTCCCTGCGGCCTCGTCGATGGTATCTGGAGAAACACTGAGCGTGACGAGATTCGAGACCGCCTCAAACCCTGTCGCGTAGACGTCGAGTGGTGCAGTATCGTTCGACTGCAACGTCGTCGAATAGGTCATGTCGTCGTAGAAGAAACCCTGGGCTCCGGCATCAGCGAACGAAGGATCAATTGCAGATGCTGCCGCTCCTGACCGAAAAAACAGCCGATTCGATTGGACATAAGGGTCGCCGTTTCCGTCCCGGAACCCTTCAAATGTGCCAAACTGAGGCGTATTGAAGTTCGGGCTGCTTGCGTTCGGATTGTTCAGTGGAACGCCATCGAGCATCACCTCGAATGTGTCGTTGGCCGCACCATCCACAAACTTCGCGACGATGTCGATGCGATGCCACGTATCTCGAGACAGATTGGTCGCCACGATCTGCGTCGGGAAAAAGCCGCCAGTGGCTCCGTCCGGCTCTGACATGCGGAGGTTCAGGCCACCATTTGCGTCAGTATCATTTGTCATCGCTAGAAAGGTATTGCGATCGTCTCCCGCTACCGACCCCAGGTCCACCTCAATGTTAGAACCATCGGCGATGGTATTCTGCGACTTGAAGTAGAAGGATGCGTTAAATTGGTCGGCTGGGGCTCCAGAACTGGGTTGTCCAGCAGCAGCGATGAGCCCGGGGCCGAAAGGCCACCCAGCAAAGCCGCCATTGAATCCTTGATTGGAAATATGGAATGACCCAACGCCACTGTGCGCGTCTGAGCCCGTTTGATCGACAGCCTGGTCCACCGCAGGGTTAATCGTGGTGTTTCCACCCGACCAGCCATCCTGCCCGTCAATGGAGCCAGAAACAAATCCCGATAACAGAGCTCGGTCTTCGAGCTTTTCTGAAGAAACACTGAACTCCACTTGCTGCCAAGCGGCTCGCAATCGACGGTTCGGTGCCCGATTCTGGAGCGGGCGAGAGATCATGCGGCGGGTCAGACGTTGCAGCCAGTTGGCAATTTTCATAGCAGTTCCTATCAAGCAATTAGCGGGTGCGTTAACTAATAAATAGCCAGCGCGTGAGCGTCGGTTTGACGCGAAACGTCTTCGCTGCATTCGGCGGCGAACGACGAGAATGGCTGCGCCAAGAAAGATTGGCGCAATAGAGCGGCGTCATGCCGCCAGGCAGCACGGATGGCTGATATGCAATTCAGCCGTGGACGGATACGATCAAATAGAGAATGCTTTCGGCAGTACTTATTTACAGAGCGTTTCAGCGCGAACAACACTCCTCCGTGTTAAAAACTCACTGAAGGGGCAGCGGGAAAGACCATGATTCGCCCGAAAAGAGCAGAATCCAAAGCCGTCATGCTTCGTGATCTGGAGCACAGACGAAAAAAGCCGACGTAGTAGATCCCTGAAGGACTCCACCACGTCGGCTTACTTAGTATTGCGCCCGCCAACCTGAGGCCGGCATGCGCTCTAATCAGTCATCCGAATACACACCAAAAACAAAAAAACCGACGTTGCGAATACCCTGAAGGATTTCACAACGTCGGCTTACTCACTATCGCACCGTCCGGAACTAGCCGAACTGTGCTCTATTTAGTCGTCCGAAGTTTGTCGATCTTGGCAGCGACTGCGAACCATCACTGCCGCGATCAGTACGGGGCGTTTTAGCTCGACTGTCGAGAAATACAATTCGCTTTAGTTCTTTCTTGTGGAAATCTTCAAAGTACTGCATGCCATCGTAGAAACCGCACGTAAGTGCATAGCGTTGCTGTATTGAGAGCGTGCGTTAACGGAGACAATCTGATCTCTCGATACGACGATATCTCTGTTGCGAGAAATGGAATCTGAAACGGCCCCGCTTCCTTTGGGACCACCGGGCGCCATTTCAGATGTTCCTGACCGAGTTAGGGAGCGGGGGTTGTGACTGACTTGCCGGGGAGTGCGGTTGACGACCGAGTGGCACTCGCAGCGAGATCCTTCCATCGGCACTATCGAGTGGAACTTGGTTGACCGGATCGTGCCGATGAACCCGGCGTCACCGCAGACCGGTGCGAACCGCACGGAACGGCCGTTGATCACGACTTCGAGGTAGTACCGGAAGGCCCTGCCACTGGTCGCCGAGGCAACCGCCGGACGACAGAACGCCGTCGAGTAGCGTCGCAGGATGATCGCCAGCCGCGTTCCGTCCTGGTGCTACGCCGTCACGATCCTCGGATGATGTGGAATTTGCCCACAACACGTGAGCAAGGCCATCGCGGTGTATCTCAGCGCGGCCTGTGTTTTGCCTCTCCCGTAGCGAAGCTGGGCGATTGGACCAGGGAAAAGACAATTACTTCTTCGCCGGTCAAGGTGCTGATGTCGTGATACATACTCAACACTTTGACGCCAGTGACTTCGTGGACGAGAGATTCCAACATCGGACGTGCCAACTCGATGAGCTGCTTGCGCGTGTGTTTGATCAAATCACGACCTTTATCCGGGGTCAATGACTTGGCGAGTTGTCGTTCGGCGCGGGTCAGAACACCCTGCAGGCGGACAATCAGCAGGTCATTGATGAGGTGCGTGCGAATTAATTCTGAACAACATGCCATGTATTCTTCTTGAAAGTGGGCGATCCCTTCAGTGATCGCAGCCTCACTTTCGGCCTGGGTCAGACTTTTTGAAGCGCGTTCGTTGCGGATTCGCCGAGCTTCGCCCATTGGCAATCGATGCTCGGTACCCAGACTTGCGCCCACTTTGGCCCGCTTTGATGGCGGTCTCGCAGATGCGACCGCAGGCACGACACTGGCCAGGACAGCCTTGATGTCGGCCAATGCCACCGGCTTCTCGAAGACCGTGTCGCAACCGGATTCCCGGGCGAAGGCTTTATGCTCCTCTCCCTTCAAACCCGTAATCGCCACGATTGTCGTGTCGGCAAGGCTGGCAATCTCCCTGACGCGTTTGGCAAGATCGAAACCGTACATGCCCGGCATGAGCAAATCGACCAGCATCAGATCGGGCCGAAACACGTTTGCCACATCGAGCGCCTGCGTTCCACCGTAGGTCACGTGCACCTGGTTGCCGAGCTCTTCCACGAGCAAACCCAGGGCATCGGCTCCATCGCGGTTGTCATCGACGATCAGAACCCGCAGAGATTTCCCGGTCATGGGCATCTTGTGCCTCCCTTTCAGGCGTCCACGCTTCAATGAGCCCTCACCCTGAGTCGACTTGCAAGGTGAAAGGAAAATTCACTCCCAGTGTTACGTGGACTGTTCGGATGCGGCCGCCAGAATTTGCTCCAGTTTTTCGAAGTTAGCGGGCTTCACCATGTGGTGAGTGAATCCTGCCTGCCGCGAAGTCTCGCGGTCTCCTTGTTGACCATAGCCCGTCAGGGCGACCAGCACGATGTTTTGGAGCTCTGGTTGCTGCCGTATCCGTTTCGCGACCTCGTACCCGCTCAAACCTGGCAGGCCGATGTCGAGGAACGCCACGTCGGGCTTGTAAGAGAGAGCCGCTTCCACTCCCGCCGGCCCATCATGAGCCGCCTTCACATCGTGTCCCAACGCTTTCAGGAGGATCGAAAAGCTCAACACCGTATCCGCGTTGTCATCCACCACGAGGACTCTCAAAGGGCGAGTTTTGGGTTGGCTGGTTGCAGTGCTCTGTAACACGGGCTGCGCCGCGTTGATCGGCGTCACCGGCAGACGGACAATAAACTCGCTTCCTTGTCCCAGACTGCTGTGGGCCTCGACCTTTCCCCCGTGGAGTTCAGTGAGTCGCCGTACCAAAGCCAGGCCAATCCCTAATCCCCCTTGAGAGCGGTCGAGGGAGCGATCCGCTTGTGTGAACAGGTCGAAGATCTTCGGCAGGAGTTCCATTGCGATGCCGACTCCGCTGTCACGAATCCGGATGATGACTTCCTGTCCCTCGTCCGACCCATCTGCGCCGGCCGCCAGTTCCACAGTCAGCCAGACATGGCCTCCATCCTCGGTGTACTTCGCGGCGTTGGTGAGGAGATTCACCAGGACCTGTTCGAGTCTCCCGGCATCGGCATTAAGCCAGATTGGATCAGGAGGCAGAGACACCGTGATCTCATACCGACGCTGCACAATGAGGGGGCGCACGGTTTCCACCGCCGCGGTCACGATGTCGCCGACGACGACTGGTTCCCGGCGAAGCTGAACCCGGCCCGTGGTAATGCGGGATACTTCGAGCAGGTCGTCCACCAGATGCTGCAACTGGCCCAATTGACGTTCAATGATACCGCGAGCTTGCTGCTGGACCCGATTCTCGTTCCCGCGCTGCATACCAAGTAATTGCAGTGCGTTGGCAATGGGAGCGAGCGGGCTGCGCAGCTCATGACTGAGCATTGCCAGAAATTCATCTTTGCGGCGGTGCAGGTCGGACAATTCGGACGCCTGTCCTCGCAACAGCCGTTCCAGCAAGCTCCGCTCGGAAATGTCGCGAACATTGCACTGGATGAGTCGCTGACCCCCTTCTTCGTAGGCGTTCGCAACCATCTCGACGGGGAGCTGCTTGCCCGCGCGGTCTTCGAGTGGCAGGGTCTCGTAACGAACCGAGTCATGGTCGGCCAATTGCTGCATCGCGGCCCGGCTGGCTTCTTTGTCTCGTAGAAAGCCGATCTCCCAGAGTTCCTTTCCCAGAAAGTGCTCGCCGGGATAATCGAGCAGCGTGGCCAGGAACGGATTGACGTGCGTGATTCTTTGGCTCGCACCATCGAGGATCAGGATACCGTCCTTCGATGTCTCAAACAGTCGCCGATAACGGATCTCGGAAATCTGGAGAGCTGCCTCCGTCTGCTTGCGGTCCATGATGTCGATGAACGAAGTCACCGAGCCGATGATCTCGTTTTCGGCATTCTTAAGGGCCGCGATGTTGACCAGCACTGGCAGACGCGAACCATCAGGTCGCTCGATAATGATTTCCAGGTTGTGCACAGGTTCGCCGGTTTGCAGCACGTCCAATATGGGACTTTGCTCGTGCGGAACGAGTGTGCCATCCGCAGACCAAAGTCTCAGTGCGCCAGAATGACGCTCAACCCCGCACACCGGCTCGCGCCCCCACAACTCTGCCGCGTGGCGGTTGTATTTCTGAATCACTGCGTGGGAATCGCAGACAAAGACCGCCATCGGCGCTGACTCGAACAGGGCACGGTAGCGGGAATCCGACTCGCGCAACTTGGCGTGGGCGATCTTCATCATGTTGATGTCGACCAGCATCAAGACCACTCCGTCGATCTTGTTCTCCAAAGTCTTGTAGGGGCGAAGCCGCAGTGAATACCAGCGGCCTTGCTTGTCCTGAACGTCGACGTCTTGGGGGATGACTGTGCTCAAGACTTCGGTCAAGAGCGGTTCCAGATCGGGAACGCCGTCCAGGTTGAGCTTGATGTCGGCGAGCGGTCGGCCGACGTCCGTGGGTATCAGGTTGAGCAGCTTTTCAGCGGGCGGCGTAAACCGTCGGACGCGGAGGTCCGGCCCGAGCATGACAACGGCCATTTGAACGCTGCCGATCAGATTGACCAGGTCGTTGTTGACTCGGTTCAACTCCGTGAGGCGGTTGTTCAGTTCGTCATTGACGGTCGCTAACTCTTCGTTACTCGACTGAATCTCTTCTTTCGAGGTCTCCAACTCTTCGTTGGTGCTTTGCAGTTCCTCGTTGGCCGACTGGACTTCCTCGCTCGCGGACTGCAATTCCTCGTTGGCGGCCTCCTGCTGCTCAATCACCGATTGCAGGTACTCCCGGGTAGCGGCCAGTTCCTGCAACAAACGGGCATTGTCGGCAGCGGCAGAGTCGCCGTCCTGCTCCGCGCGAGGAGTTACCGGCAACTCTCTGACGACATGCTGGTTCCCATCCTCGAACAGAATCAGGAAGCCCCCCTCCTTGCCGTCGTGTCCCTTGATCGGGATCACCTCAATGGCCACCTCCTGATACCCGGCCCTGGTCTTAACCCTCAATCCCTCTTCCCGCACCAGCGACTGCTCCTTGCCAGCTCGCACCACCGCGCCACGCACGCCGACGAGCAGTCCCTCGCGGAGCATCTTCAGCAAGCTGAGGCTGGCTTTGCCGGGAGCCGGAGACAGGTAGGGGCTGGTATCGCCTCGGTATTGCAGGATTTCCAGTTCGGAAGAGACGAGCACGCCCGGTGGCGCAAATCTTGTCAACAGGACGCGATCCGCTTCCCTGGGGAGGTCCCATGCGTCACTTGAGCGTCCGATGAGAGGGATAAACGGAGACCGCGACACCCCGTGGCTTTCCAGTACGAAGTGCGCGCTGTCAGAACTGGCTCCGGATTTCTTGATGTAGATTTTGTGCCTGGCGTCCTCCGCTTCGAACAGATTTCGATAGCTGCCAATCGTCTCCGAGCCCCCCAGCCAGAGGCACCCTGCCGGCTTGAGCGCATAGTGCAGGGTCGGCACGATTCGTTGTTGCAGCACCGGCTCCAGATAGATGAGCAGATTGCGGCAACTGATCAGGTCAATGCGCGAGAACGGAGGATCGGCCAGGACGTTGTGCCGGGAGAAAATGCAGGCATCGCGGATCGATTTGCAGATGCGGTAGCCGCCATCCACTTCCGTAAAGAAACGCTGCAAGCGTTCCGGCGAGACATCCTGGTCGATCTCCTTGGGGTAGATCCCCGCCCGGGCTTTCTCGATCCCCGCGGGGTTGAGGTCCGTGGCGAAGAGTTGGAACGGCACGGAACTGCCCGCTGCTTCGGCGACTTCCGTGAACGCCATCGCCAGTGAATACGCCTCTTGTCCAGTCGAACAGCCAAGCGTCCAGAGTCGCACGGCGTCGTGGCGGGACCGGTCTTTGAGCAGACGAGGGAAGACGACGTCCTTCAGAGCTTCAAACGACTCCGGGTCGCGGAAAAAGTTGGTGACGTTGATCAGGATGTCCTGATAGAGGGCCTGCACCTCGGCGGGTGTTTGCCGCAAGTGCTGTACGTACTCGGACAGCCCGTCCATCTTGGAGAAGACCATGCGGCGAGTGACGCGGCGATACAGGGTGTTGAACTTGTAATGGGTGAAGTCAACGCCTGTGACGTCGTGCAGCACCTTGATGACTTGAATGAGGTTTGGCTTGTCACCCGTCTCCTCGGCCACAACTTCGGGCACCGTGTAAGGATGCTTGCCGATGCGGACAATCTCGCGCGCGATTTCCAGGGGAGAGCGCACAAAATCCACGCACCCGGAGGCGATGGCGCTCCGCGGCATGCCTTCATGCAGCGCTGAGGCGTCCTGCGCAAAGGTGATGCCCCCCTCAGCTTTAATGGCTTCCAGACCAAGCGTGCCATCCGTGGCTGTACCAGACAGGACCACGCCGATAGCCAGGTGCCGCTGGTCTTCCGCCAGGGACCGAAAGAACTGATCGACCGGGCGGTGAATACCGTGACCGACACGCGGGATGAGATGCAGTTCCTCCCGAGCGATGATCATGTTCTGGCCGGGCGGGATCACGTAGACCTGGTTCGGCTCGACCTTCGTCCCGTCGCGAACCTCGGTCACTGGCATCGTGGCCGCGCGAGCGAGTATCTCCGCCAAAGCACTGGCGTGGGTAGGCGCCAAATGCTGCACCAGCACAAACGCCATCCCGGTATCCGCTGGCAGCGCCTTGAGCAACTGCGTGAACGCATCCAGCCCCCCGGCTGACGCTCCAACACCGACGATCGGGAACCCTGCACCCTCGTCTGAGTCCGTTTGTTCCTTAGTCTTATCGCGGGACTGGGCTGATGGCGGGAGTCCCTGGGAGTGTTCGGCAACCTGGTCGGTCATAAATGCTCTCCACGGAAAGCAACCCTGCCAACCGCTTTTTAGTCACCACGGAGTCTGAGGTGACGACACCGTTTCGCCGGCAGCCATGATCGCCCCAAACATTCAGGGCACAAAAAAAAGCCGACGTGGCTGAATTCGCTGAGGAATCCAACCACGTCGGCTTACTCTGTAACGAACCTGCTGGCACAGCCAGCTTGCTCTTTATCTGGTCATCCGAAAAAGCGATCAGCACGCTTTCGAGGAAGTCGATCATACTCCACTTGCAGAAAATACTCAACAACGCCCACTGACACGTCCTCGCAGGTCCTCAGGCTGTTTACTGGTTGGCGAACTCCCCGCCGCTGAGGAATTCATGAAACAAGAACCTCATGAAACCTTGATCTCCTCCCACACGGCAGGTTTCTGCTTTTTGGTGCTTCGACCTGCGGAACCGAAGGCCTCGATTCGCCAGGAACTAGCGCGATTGCACCTACAAGGCATCTATCCAGGACGGCAGCAGAGCAAACACATCGGCAACAGTCGTATCTCCGGCACCGACCACTATGACATCAGATTGGTCGTTCTCAAGAATATCGGCTCCATTACCGCCATTGAGGGAGTCGACTCCATCGCTGCCAGCAACAGTGGAATCGTTGCGGTTGCCGCCGCTCAACGTGTCGGCTTGCGAACCGCCTAAGAGCGTGTCGTTGCCACGGCCTCCAATGAGGACCACCGGCACGGTCGCCATCGTGGCGTCGAGTTTATTGGCTCCGATGCCGCCGATCAGGACGATACGTTCAATCGAAATGGGCGTCTCGGAACCAGTCACGCTCGACGCAATCGTTGCGCCGTTGACAGTGAAATCCGCGTCCGCTTTTTCCAGCCAGTAGTCGTTGCCATTGCCGCCATCAATGATGTCGACGCCGGCGCCACCAGACAGGACGTCGTCGCCATCGCCGCCGATTACGCCATCACCCTTTGAACCGCCCAGCAACGTGTCATTACCAACTCCGCCTGCCAGCAGCAGCGCAACCGTGGCCTGGCGAGCGTCGAAAAGATTATTGCTGGCACCACCGCTGAGCTGAATGCGCTCCATTGCCGAATAGGTATCGACACCCAGCCCTGAGATGATACTGGTGGGCGTGATCGTGATGTTTGTGTCCAGCACCTCATTGATCCGGTCGGAATCGGCACCACCGTCGAAGGTGTCGTTGCCGAGATCGCCTTGCAATGTGTCAGCGCCGGCTCCGCCATTCAGAGAATCATTTCCGATTGCTCCCAGCAAGGAGTCCGCGCCATCACCCGCGTTGATAAGATCATCACCTTGCAGGCCGTAGAGTCGATCATCGCCAGCATCGCCATTCAGCGTGTCATTCGCGGTGTTGCCTTGTAGCGTGTCATTGCCCTCTCCGCCGCTTAGTAGACCGGCTTCGGTCTGCCCGCTCAAGAAGTCATTGTCCAGGCCGCCCGACATGGTATCAACTCCGGCGCCGCCGATGAGTACATCGTTGCCCGCATCGCCGAGAATCGAGTCGTTGCCATTCTGGCCGTTGAGATTGTCTGCGCCATCGCCGCCGTTGATGGTGTCGTTGCCGTTGCCCGCGAAGACAGTATCACTGCCACCACCACCGCTGATGGAGTCCGCACCAGTCAGTGTGAAGATCATGTCAGCACCAGCCGTGCCCGTGATGACATCGTTGCCACCGCCACCACTGAGCGTCGTCGCGCCCGAATTGGCGAAGTCGGCTGCATTGATAAAGTCACGCATCGTGCCGCCGGTCAGGTCTGCGACCTCAAACCCCACTAACGAGTCAGTCGAAAGCGTCGTTGTGCTTTGTTTCACGACCAGCGAAGCACTTGTCAGCGTGATGGTTCGCGTTTGGCCTGCGACGAAATCGGCATAAGCGATCTCGCGGAAGGCATCTATTCCCAACCCACCATTGAGCGTGTCATTGCCCGCGCCGCTCGTGAGCGTGTCGTTGCCCGCCTGACCATCAATGTTGTCTGCTTGATTGCCGCCAATCAGCAAATCGTTTCCGCCGCCACCGAACAAGGAAACCGGAATGCCCGCGGCGGACGCATCCAGGATATTCGCCGTTCCGCCGCCGAGTAACATCGCCTTCTCGAACCCGCTCACAGAATCCACAACCGCAGAACCGCTTAATCCGATAGACAACTGAGTTGCTGACAGTACCAGGTTCGTGGACGTGGACTCGCTCACTACATCTCCCGCTCCGTTACCGCCCGCCAGTGTGTCGATGCCTGCACCACCCGTCAGCGTGTCATTGCCAAGACCTCCGTCAAGGTTGTCGTTTCCATCGCCTCCGAGGATCTGATCACCGAACTCACTGCCTACAACACTGTCGTTCCCTTCTGCCGCCTGGACGATGATGATGACTCCACCAACGCGGGGGAATGCTGCGACCGTGACATCCTGCAGGTTGATGAGATTGGCACCCGTGCCGCCATTGACCGTGATACTCTGCACGGTTGAGGCGACAATCCCCGAGAACGTCGAATTCACCACGTCGTCGATTACCACTTGCAGGTTATTACCAGACGTTTCCACAACGACCTTTTGACTGGCCGTCAAGTTGATCGTGACATTCACCCCATCCGTGGTGTCGATGGCGACTGTGTCTGAACCTGTAATACCCGTATTACCGACGGCGTCCGCGTAGCCTGTCCCCACCGTCACCGAGCCTGTTGTGGCGATGCCATTCGTCGCCGTGAAGGTGGCCGAGTAACTAACTCCACTTCCAGCGAAGCCCGAGAGCGTACCGCCAACAACCGTCAGATCTCCGGCTGTGAATCCAGTCACTGGCTCGCTGAATACGAACAGCACCAGCGAGCTGTTGTTGGAATCGATCTGTGTAGAGTCCGCAATATTGACCGACACTCGCGGATTGAGCGTGTCGATGGACACGATATCAAAAGCCGTCGTTCCAATGTTTCCGACAGCGTCCAGGTAACCTGTTCCCACCGCCACCGAGCCAATCGTGGCGACACCGTTCTTAGCCGTGAACGTGGCTGAATAACTGCTGCCACTGCCGCTAAAGGCTGACAGTGTGCCTCCCGCCGCTGCGACATCGTCCGCGGTGAAACCTGTTACGGGCTCGCTGAAGGTGAACGTCACCAGGGAGTTGTTGTCAGCGTCTCTGAGCGAAGCATCCACAATGTTGACGGTCAACGTCGAATTGCGCGTATCAATCGCCACTGTGTCTGAACCAGCGGTCCCTGTGTTCCCGACCGCGTCTGTGTAGCCAGTACCCACTGACACAGAACCCGTCACCGCAGTGTTGCTCGTTGCCGTGAGGGTGGCAGAGTAAACGCTGCCGCTACCGCTGAAGGCCGACAACGTACCGCCTGCGACCGTGACGTCGGCCGCCGTGAAGCCGGTCACGGGCTCGTTGAACACGAATGTCACTGACGAACTGTTATCGAGATCGTTGAGAGCCGCATCCGCGATGTTGACGACTACCGTGGGATTGCGCGTGTCGATGGTGACAATGTCTCTGCCGGGCTTGCCTGTGACAGTGGATGCGTTTGTATATCCCGTGCCCACGGTCACTGAGCCTGTGCTTGTAATGCCGTCCGTCGCCGTGAAGGTCGCTGAGTAACTGCTGCCACTCCCACTAAATGCCGATAGAGTGCCACCCACCGCCACGACGTCGGCGGCAGTAAACCCTGTCACGGTCTCGCTGAATACAAAGGTGACTACCGAACTATTGTCGGAGTCCTTGAGTGAAGCATCCACGATGTTGACCGTGACATTCGGCCCCGCAGTTGCCACTGGCTGCCAGATGGGATCAGTGTCCCGGTGCGTACTGTTCGAGACATTGACAGCCTGGCTACCGTTAAGATTCGAAGTGAAAATCTGCGCGTTATCTCTGACAAACGCGAGCCGGGTGCCATCTGGCGATAAGAATAGATCGAATTCAGAATCGGCCAGTCGCTCAGGTGTACCGGTTCCGTTCACGTTGCCGCGATAGATTCCGGGGGTCACGTTCATAGTTCCTCGGAACACCAGTTGAGTTCCGTCGGGTGTGTAGCTGAACTCTTGTGCGGACGTCATCGACGGAAACACTTCGCGGCTTCCGAAACCGTCGCTGCCAACTTCAAAGATGGCGTCGTTGTCTGTCGAGAAAGATCGCCCTTTGTAGGCAATGTGAGTTCCGTCGGGCGACCACCGCAGCATTTCGATGTAGGGAGCTTCATGAACCAATTCGACATTGCTGCCGTTGGCATTCATGACCATCAATTGCTTACTGAAGCCGACTCGCCGAGTGAACGCGATGCGTGTTCCATCGGGCGACCAAACGGGCTCGGCATCGGTCGAAGACTGCGTCAATCGAACGCGACCGGTTCCGTCGGCATTAATGACATTAATACCGGTAATGGACCCCGGTCCTTCAAAATCGAGCGCGGCGTAAGCTAGCTTCAAGCCATCAGGTGACCAGGACTGCCCCTCTTCGTAGACGTCAGGGGAATTCGTAACGTTCGTTGGCGACGAACCGTTCGAATTCATGACGAACAAGTCCCTCCCCGATCCGCCGCTGAGGAAGTCCCGCACAAAAGCAATTTTGCCGTTGGCCTTCGGAGCGATCAGTTGAGGCACGGGCTCGATGTCACGAATGGTGATCGTGGTTGTCGTGATGCTTCCCAACAGGCCGCCGTTGGTCGGGTTGCTCAACTGCAACTGAATCGTCTCGTCACCCTCGACATTGGGGTCGTCGAAGATCGGGATCGTGATGGTGCGACTGGTGTCGAGGAAGACCTCTTCGCCGTTACTGCTGCTGCTAAAGAAGAGCGTCCCAGAAGTCTGACTGTTGTCATAGTCTGCGGGAATGCTGACGCCACCCGTTGCGGTGCCTCCAATGACGGCATAGCTGACATTCACGTCGCTCACGGATGGGGATGTACGGTTTACGGTGACTGTGACCGTCTGCTTGTTTTCATCCACGACGTAGCTCGCCGCGCTGAATTGCACGACTCCAGGCGCCGGATCGGTATTGATGATCGAGACCGTCGCGCTGGTGAGCGCTCCGACGGTTACTCCATTCTGCGGGTCAGGATCCGAGAGGGTAATTGTAAACGATTCGCCGGGATCAAAATCGGTATCAGGACGGCCAGAGACTCTGAATGTCTGGGTGGTTTCCCCATTTGCGAATTCGAGATATCCAAATCCTTCGCCGTCTGAGTCAATGCCCCCATCTGAACTCGTTGTCGAGCCGTTGAATATCACCGAATAATCGATTCGCGCGCTCCCGTAGGCTCCGCCTGTGCGAGTGACGACGATGTCGACGAACTCGGTGAGTAAGCCATCGCTGTTGAATGCGTCTTCTGTTGTCTGGTAGGTCGCTGGAACAAACTGGACGGAACCAGCGTTGTAGTTGGCGGAGCTTTGCACTCGCGGAACGACATCAACACTCACATTCGTAACAGACAGCGGACCTCCATATGGGACCGCGCGATCAAGGGGAAACAGCTGATCCGGATCCTGCTCACCGTAGAAGAAAAAGTTATTAAAGGTTGGATCGGTCTTCGCAACATTCGGTCCGAGGTTCTGAAACACACCCGGGCCAAAAGACCCGACGAAGGGAGTGACGTTGATGTCGGCCGTCACGTCGCGCATCACGCCGGTCATGATCGGGATGTTGCCATCCAGGTCGGTCTTCACGACCCAGTAATCCAGTGAGGATGTATTGGCGTCATCGGTACCAAACGAATTGGTAGACGTCGTAAACGCGAAACCATCGGCAGTCACTACGAGATCGATGGGGGTACGAAACGGTTCTAAGAATCCTTCGGTTCCAAGTCCGCCGTAGGTCTTGGCCCATACGAGTCCCCCATCGGAGTTGAGCCTGGTCAGCATGATATTGAAGGATGAGTTGTCCGCGGCAGAAGTGCGGTCAGTGATCAATGCCACCACGAAGCCTCCGTCGGGGAGTGCTCGAATGGATGTGGCACAGTCACCGGGAAGAGAGACCTCCCAGACCGGCGAAAAGTCTTCCGACAATTTGCGAATGATCGAGTAAGTGCTCTGCACGCCGACACCGGCGTAATGCACGCTCGCCACGCCATAGAAGGAACTGCCAAGTCCATCAGGTGCAGTTTTGGTAATCGAAACACCATCCTCGCCAGATCCCAGGACAACCGCCTTGCCATTTGAACTGGCGACGAGGGTCTGCACGTTCAAGATGCCCTGACGCCCCACAACGACGCCGTCGGAACTCAATTCACTCAGGAAGGTTTCCGTCGACAGCCCGCCGTGGCGAACATTCCCCAGGGTGGCCACAAATCGAGACGAGACTCCAGAAACGCCGGTGACGCTGACCAGTGAATTACCGCCGATCCGACCACCCGCGAGCGACGTGTACTTGTCGGCCGCATCGAAAGTGTTGCCAGCAACGGACACGACCACCCCCGCGCTATCGACCTCCAGAGCCCAACCGATGCTGGAGTTGCCGGGAGAGAACTCTGAATAGCCGGAAATCCGAAATCCGCCGCCAGCGGTCGATTCAATGTCTGTGGCTCGGTCGTAGGTGAAGGATCGAGATGGCTGATCGCCAGTTCCGCGCAGAGCCACATTCAAGCTCGACCCGTACTTGCGACTCCACAGCAGGCCGCCGTTCGCATCAAAGCGAGTCAGCCAGATGTCACCGTTCTCGGCACTGAACGATTCCGTGTTACCGACGACCGCGTAACCCCCGTCGCTTGTGGCCGCGATTCCCACCGGCGTGTCATTGGCACTTCCACCGAGGGCCGTCGCCCAAGTGCTCGTTGTCAGCACAAGACGTGGCTCGAGCGACTGTGCAACATTTCGCGGACCCCGCAGGCGCTTAGCCCGGCGGGATGGATTGGACCTCGTGAACAACGAGAACATCCCACCAAACTTTTTCATCACAGCGGTCTTTTTGTTAGTCGCTCTTCGCAGGTGGCCTTGCGTTTTCCGGGCAGTAAGAGAGGAGAATCGTAAGCATGATGAGTGCTCAAAAAGCCTCTGGAAAAATGAGAACGCCAAACAAAGAAGCTAGCGCACACTACAGGCGCACTCAGTCATGTCAATCTCGATCTGTTGGCTGAATGTTTTACGTTCAGCTCATTTCCAATTTGCAGCGAGAGCTGTATTGATGACCTCTTGATCGCGACTTCGCGTAGCCAAATGCGTCGCAACCGCTACTCCTCGTGCGAACGGGTCGCTGGTCGAAGTGTGCTCGCGCCGGCCCAGATTTGGAGGGATGCCCCGCTGTAAAACGATCCATGGCATATATGCCATTTCGTATGTCACAAAGTGAAGTTTTCGGGACGATCCTGGTCTTCTTTGATCCCGCCGCAAAGATGGTCAGCTCCGCGTTACAGGCCAACTAAGGTTGAATACGAGCTCATGTATCTCTGCCTCAGCCCTTACTTCACCCCAAATGGCTGCGCCAATTTCTCCCTGCGGTTCTGGAGTGGTTCCCGCAACCATCTCACATCCGGGCATGTAACAACCGCGACTCAAGCCGCGAGAGTATATTCGGCAAGTAAAAAAACCGTCGCCAGTGCCTTTCGAGCCACGTAATGCGGTGGGGAGTAATACGGTCCTTGTTTGTTGAGCGGAGGACCGATAGAATGGACAAGCAGGGTTGGTGGTTGGCTTGGCCGCCCCCTCATCTTTCGGACGACTTGGCAAAGCGCACCCCAGAACCATTTCGGGAGGCGAGCTGACTAGTAAGCCGACGCGGCGAGAACCTTCGAGCGTTCCGCTACGTCGGCTTTTTGTTTTGTCCGGACAATATGTTCATCGCATTCAGACGTGCCATTCAGGGACAGGTCCCGATTGATAATGGCAGGGGAGGCAACCCACAGGGTTTGCGACTCCAACAGCAACGCAGGGGGCGATTCTACTCGCCTCAATGTCGTCGCAAGAACTGACACAACGGAGGAGCTGCTACCCCTCCGGAATCTACGGCGCGTCTTTTCCGTAGAGCTTATTGAAGACACAGGAGAAATTGACCATGGAGGAGCAAAACCGCACAGACGAGTTTCTGGCGACGCTGGGGCACGAGATGAGGAATCCCTTATCTGCTCTAAGCAATGCGCTGGAGGTCTGGTCGAAGGATGACCCGGTGTTGATGGATAATCTGCGGCACATCATGGAGCGCCAGGTCCGGCATCTGACACGTCTCAGCGACGATCTCCTTGATACAGCGCGCATCGCTCGGGGAAAACTCGAAATTCGCCGCGAGCAGGTCCAGCTCCAGAAAGTCATTTGCGACGCTTGCGAAGCCGTCAAACCGTTCATCGATCGCTGCCGGCAGGTGTTAATCGTCGACGCGCGGGACGAGCCAATCGTTGTCTATGGTGACGCATCTCGTTTGACGCAGGTCTTCACGAATCTGCTTCAGAATGCAGCGAAGTTTACGGAGCGGAATGGCAGACTCTGCGTCTCATTCGAACTCCAGGCAGAATCCGTCGCAGTACGGGTAAGTGACAACGGCTGCGGTATTGAAAAGCATTTGCAGGCGACCCTTTTTGATGGGGATTCGCGATTGAGCGAAACTAGTGTATGCGGCCGCGACGGACTGGGGATCGGCCTGAAATTGGTCAAAGCGATCGTGGAACCTCATGGTGGTTCTGTAGCAGTTCACAGTGAGGGTTTGGGAAAAGGCAGCGAGTTCACCGTGGTGTTGCCCCTGTGGAATTCGCCTGTGCGCGGGCTCCCAACCACGAATCTGCCGCTCGCCACAGAAGAGTGGAATGAGCAACATTTACCGGCATATCGGATTGTTGTTGTGAACGACAATCAGCCATTGGGCGAATTGCTGGCCAGACTGCTTCGTAAAATCGGACAGTCCGTCACCGTCGCCGACCACCGTGAAGAAGCAGTTCGAATGGTTCTGGAGAAAAGGCCTCAGGTCGTGTTTCTCGATCTCGCCATGCAGGAAGTGGATGGCTACGAATTTGCACGCCGGTTGCATGAATACCCGGAACTAGATGAGACAGCGCTGATCGCTCTATCAGGAGATGGCAGCGAGGAAAATAAACTCCGGGCACTGGATGCCGGGATCAACAGGTATCTCGTCAAACCGACAAGTATTGGGGCGCTAACCGACGCCCTCCTTGCGGTCTCTGCGAGCTGCACCGTTAACACATGAATCGAGTGCAGCATGTCACCGCTTTGGCTTTTACTGATCGCTGCCGCCCTTGGCGGAGTTGTGGTGCTATTCAGCGGTTATCTATCGCTCTGGCTGCAAGCCTACGCCACGGGGGCGGACATACGCCTGATATCTCTGATTTTGATGTCTCTGAGAAAAGTCGATCCGAGAATCATCGTCCGAGCCAAAGTGATGGCTGCCCAGGCGGGCGTCACCACGATCTCGACTAATGCGATTGAAGCCCAGCTCTTGGCAGGCGGCGACGTTCACCGTGTCATGCTGGCATTGATCTCCGCTCACAGGGCCAATATCGACCTCGACTGGAACACCGCCGCCGCCATCGATCTGGCTGGTCGCGACATTCTGGAGGCCGTGCGGACGAGTGTAAATCCGAAAGTCATCCACTGCCCCGCTCTGGAAGCAGAAGGGGACAACACGCTCACGGGCGTTGCCAAGGACGGGATTCAACTGAAGGTTCGGGCTCTGGTAACCGTCCGGACCAATCTCTCACAGTTGATCGGTGGGGCAACGGAGCCGACCGTGATTGCGCGCGTCGGCCAGGGGATCGTCTCCGCGATCGGAGCTTGCGGAAGCTACCGGGAAGCACTTGCCAATCCGGCGCTCATTGCGCGAGAGATCGTCGCGAAAGGCCTGGACTCGCAAACGTCATTTTCCATCGTATCGATTGATATTGCGGCCATCGACGTTGGATCCAATATCGGTGCACAACTCCGACTCGACCAGGCCAATGCGGACATCCGTGTTGCTCGCGCGGGAGCGGAGAAGCGGCGTGCAATGGCCGTCGCCTGGCAACAGGAGATGGTTGCACTGACGACAGAAAACCAAGCACTCCTCGTTCTCGCGGAAGCGCAGATTCCACCTGCGATGGCGGCTGCGTTTCGAGAAGGTCGACTTCGCACGGAACGATCGCCGAACCGTAGTAGCACGCGGACCACCAATGTTCTTCGCGATACGACTTGGCGTGGAAGGATAGGTATTGCCCCGGCCATGCCCCGAATGGCTCGCGATCTCGATGCGTGGGAAACAGAGGGAGGAGCCTGTGTCTCAACCGTCCGGCGTTGATAATATGTATTTCCGCATCGTGAAAATCCTCACCTTCGCGGGCGGAAAATCATTGACGAACGCCACGGGATTCTTTTTTCTGCACGATGATTTTCTCTACCTGATCACATCCCGACACGTGGTGATCCATCCCGCGGTTGGCCATTTCCCGGATTGCCTGCACGTCTCATTACACTCGAACGTCACGGATCTGCGACAAAGGAGCGAACTGTCGATCCCGCTGTACGTGGATGGCGTGCCGCGCTGGTATCAACACCCTGGCTGCGAGGACGCCGACCTCGTCGCAGTCGCGATCAATGACCCGAACGTCCTCAGTGGCCACGTCGTTGTCCCATTCCGCAGCGACGACATTTTGAGCCAGAACGAGATTCTCCCCTTGGGGCAGGATGTCCTGATCCTCGGATTTCCATTGGGGTTTCACGACACGGTGCACAATCTCCCCATTGTCCGCAGGGCAACGATTGCCAGCTCATTTCCGCATCCCTTCAAGGGCGAACCCTACTTCCTCACAGATGCGACGCTGCACCGTGGTATGAGCGGATCCCCCGTCATCGCCCGGATTCATGGTGATTGCGAGCCGAACGACGCAGGTGGTTCCAAATGGCGTTTGCTGGGCATTCACGCTTCTGCATTGGACGTCTCTGATCGTGATCCTGTTCAGGACGAACGATTGGCGCTCAACACGGCTTGGTACGCCACCCTGATCACCGAGATGCTTCCGGATCGCTCTGTTGCCACCTCAGGAGGTCGTCGAAACGCAAATTCCAATCCGAGTGTAAATGGAGTCAATGTATTATGACCTCCGCTCCCGCTATGCCGACATTCTTGCGCGACCTCTCCGCAGGTCTCGTCGTTTTTCTTGTCGCACTGCCGCTATGTCTGGGAGTGGCATTGGCCTCCAACGCTCCGTTGTTCGCCGGCCTGGTGGCTGGGATCATCGGTGGCATTCTGGTCGGGCTGTTGAGCGGATCTCAGACGAGTGTCAGCGGCCCCGCCGCCGGATTGACGGCTATCGTAGCGGCTCAGATTGCTGAGCTCGGATCCTTTCAGACATTGCAACTGGCGTTAGTGATCGCGGGAGTGATGCAACTCGGATTAGGAATCGCTCGAGTTGGCTTTCTTGCTGCCTTCTTCCCCTCCAGCGTGATCAAGGGGCTGCTGGCCGCGATCGGCGTCATCCTGATTCTCAAGCAGATTCCGCATGTCGTCGGTCATGACACCGTCACTGTGAGTGACTTGGCGTTCCAGCAAGCAGACAACGAAAATACATTCTCGGAACTCCTTCAAGTGTTCGGGGATCTTCACGTCGGCGCTGCGGTGATCGGTGTGCTTTCGATCGCGGTACTGGTGGTCTGGGAACGCTGGAAACCCCTGAAAACATCGGGCTTTCCTGCTCCCCTCATCGTCGTGTTATTAGGTGTTGGAATCGCTCAACTATTCCAGCACTTGGGAGAACCGTGGTTTATTGGACCGACTCACTTGGTAAGGGTTCCGGTGGCGGACAGCCTTTCCGGCTTCATCGGATTCTTTGAGTGGCCGGATTTTTCCCAGTGGCTGAACCCAGCAGTCTATTCCGCGGCAGCAACGATCGCGGTTGTCGCCTCATTGGAAACACTGCTGAACCTGGAAGCGGTCGACAAGCTCGATCCCCAGCAGCGAACGTCTCCGCCAAGTCGTGAACTTCTGGCTCAAGGTGTTGGGAACGTGGTCTGTGGGCTGGTGGGAGGGCTGCCAATTACAGCGGTCGTCGTTCGCGGTTCCGTGAACGTCAATGCGGGGGCTCGGACGAAACTGTCAGCGATCCTGCATGGAGTATTCCTCCTGGTCTGCGTTGCATTCCTGCCCGGCTGGCTGAATGCGATTCCACTCTCTTGCTTGGCGGCGATCTTGCTGGTCACGGGATTCAAATTGGTCAGTCCCGCGCTGGTGCGGCGGATATGGGGTGCGGGATGGCCCCAATTCATCCCGTTTACCGCGACTGTAGTCGCCATCGTTTTCAGCGATCTGCTCTCGGGCGTCCTGATCGGCTTGGCAGTAGCACTCGGGTTCATTCTCACCAGTAGTATGCGCCGTCCGCTTCGCTTGATTATGGAAAAACACCTGCGCGGAGACGTTCTTCATATTGAACTGGCCGACCAGGTCAGCTTTCTCAATCGGGGAGCCCTGATTCAAACGCTTGATGCTGTTCCAAGAGGCGGGCATGTGCTGCTTGATGGCCGACGCACGGATTACATCGATCCCGATCTTCTCAGCCTGATTCGAGATTTCAAAGACGAAACTGCCCCGGCTCGCGGAGTGAAGGTCAGCCTGCTGGGGTTTCAGGAGAAGTATCATCTTGAGGATCAGACCCGCTACGTGGTGCACTCCACCCACGACCTCCAGGCGAGACTCACTCCGGAGCAAGTTCTCCAGGTTCTGCAGGATGGACATGCGCGTTTCCGCTCCGGTAGGCGACTGACCCGCGACTTAGGGCGCCAGGTGACCGACACATCGGCGGGACAGCATCCCCTGGCCATTGTGGTCAGTTGCATTGACTCACGAACCCCCGCCGAACTGATCTTCGACTTGGGAGTGGGGGATATTTTTAGCGTCCGCATCGCCGGAAACATCACCAGTCGGAAGGTTCTGGGGAGTATCGAATACGGATGCGCTGTGGCCGGCGCAAAGCTGGTTGTAGTAATGGGACATACGCGCTGCGGTGCTGTCAGCGCAGCCGTTGACCTCATTGGCTCTGGTGAGGCTGCGAACCTGGCCACCGGCTGCCAGCACTTGAGTTACATCATCGAGGAGATTCAGCAGTCAATCGACCGAGATTCAGCCCAGAGAATTCAGCAGATGACACCCGCCGAGAGGGAGTCCTTTGTCGATACTGTGGCGCGGCGCAACGTGGCTCGCTCAGTCCAGACGATGCTCCAGCAGAGCCAAACCCTCAGCGACCTGGAGCACGACGGTCGAGTCCTTTTCGTAGCAGCGATGTACAACATCGCCACCGGCGATATCCAGTTCGATCCCGAGAAAGACTGGACGCCTTAAGATCGGAAGGCTACTCAGCACCGCGTGCTTGCCCACAAACCGCAGAGCTCGTTGAGCTCAGTCTCGACTAGACCCCAGCAGATTCGCGCAAGGACCACTAATGGTTCATGCACAGCATGCAGGCGGAGATGTCCCATGCACAATATCCAACCATCAACGCATTGACATTTCCAAGCCCGAATCGAGCCGTCCATTCCCGAGATGGAATGGTCCTCCACGTCATGCAGCGCCCCGAACACCTGCTCCCACGTCTCGCGACTACACACAAAGAACAACGCCTGGATGTTTATACGGCAGCTCTGATCGTCATTAGCGGCGTCCAATGGCGTCGAGAAGTCCGCCCCCAGAATCCGTAAAGCTTGAATGAAATCTGCATGACTTCCTTGTCTGTCAGGAACGATCCCCACCCGAGCCTGGGAGACCGCTAAAGCGCTTTCGACATAGTTCATCGGGCCTCCCTGCAAAGGGAAACGATGCGGCTTAGCTCTCACCGCCCACATCATCTTCCTTTCTATCATGTGAAGGATCAATCCACGTTGACTCCGTACCGGATTCGCTCCCGGTACTTGAGACACCGCTTTCCGCCAACCGAAAGACCTGCACCACTGTGCCCGACGGCATGGCAACCTCGGAGGTTGCGTCCACAACCGCAACCCCTGTAATTGCCTTGATTTCTCTCCATAGCGGCACACTGGAAACGGAGAAGAGCTGGCGATGAAGCTCACGGAGCGAAGCAGCGCCGGATACCGTTTTTGCCAGTTCCATCTCCGCTGGCGACAGTACTCCACGAAGCGTGACCACCAGTGCGTCGTCGACCAACGACGCATTCACCGAGGTTGGCAACCGACCGGTCCGATGCATTTCGAACTGTCGCACAGCCTCCGCCAACTGTCTGTCCACTCCGAGCGCTTCGGGAACATTGCCCAGTTTGGTCTGCGATCCAGCCATAGCCGGCCTCCCTGCTTGCGGTACCTCGCGGCCTTGAGAACACAAAACGCCAAGACCTGCGTCTAACCTAAAGACAGCAACGACACCGCATAGCAACATCTATGAGGCTGAGCCCGGTGCTACTTTTTTACCGCGTTACGCGAGTAGCAAAGCTACTCGCTCGCACGAGATTCGAGCTCTTTAACAGCCAGCTCGCGTGATTTCTGCCAGCCCCTGGGGGCCTTCTTGTGATTGGCCATCTGGTCCATCTGCTCGCAGGCTGCGATCCAATCGCGAAGTTGAGCAATCGACATGTCACAGAGAGCCAAACCACGCAAAGCCTGCTGAGATTTCGTCAATGGATCCACGCTGAACTCCTGCACGATTGAAAAGTCGCCCAGAGAATGCAGGCGTGGATTGAGCTTACTGCAATCGCAGGCAAGCTGTTACTCACACGGGAGTCTGGAGCTTCTGGGCAAAATCATCGACCTTTTTTTCGGCAACTTCCTTCTCATACCCATATCGCTTCTGCAGGAATTCGGCCAGTTGTTTACGCCTTCCGGCGATTGTGACCAGGTCTTCCGGGCTGAGCTTCCCCCAGGTCGAGTGAATTTCTCGAGTGACCTGCGGCCAGTTGTGTTTGATCTGATCCCAGTTCATCATGAAAATATCCTATCTATATCAGCACATATTCTTGGGCGTTGCGGTTGCGGGCGGTCATCAGATGCGAATGTAGCCCAGCAGGACCAGAATGAGCAGAATCAGCAGCACAGTGCCCAATCCACCACTCCGGGAGTAGCTCCAGTTTCGACTATGCGGCCAGACCGGCATTACACCGAAGAGCATCAGCAGTAAGACAACGATCAGAATTGTTGAAAGCATGAAAGTCCCAGCTCCTGATCAGATTCAGCCTGATCGTCTCGCATCACTAGATGCGATTGTGTGTTATTCGTGCGGACCATGCTTATTGCACATCGCCACGCCACAATTGAACTGCCTTTCGAGAACACAAAATCACCACCGCCGAATCTGAATGACGCCTGATTCGCCCAGATCGCCTCACACTTGTGAGAAGGGGCAAGGAACAGGATGAGCCCATCGAATCTGGTCTGCATCCGATGGGCTATCACGCAGATAGTTGACGATGACATCAGCGCGGTGGCATTAGCTCGCGATGGTGAACTCAGCGTTCTTACAGATCGCTTCGATACCCGTCGCCACGTTACGGTCATCCTTCTTCGTGGTGACTCGGATCTTATTGCCGGCCTTCAGGTCCTCTGGCTTGCAGGCAGTTCCGTCGCAGGTGACCTTGGCGTCCTGTTCCAGGGTATGGGAGTACTCCTTGCCACCTTCACTCTTCATAACCAGCTTGTTGCCAGCGACGCTGACCAGCTTTCCATCGAAAAAGCTCTTCACACCTTCCGCCTTCTGAACTTCTCCACTCTTGGCGGCAACTGGCTGTGCTTCGGTTACGTTGGACATAGCAATCTACTTTCCATGCGAGAGACCCGGCCTTTCTAATAGGGGCAACATGCCTCCATCTCCTCCACTCCTGAGAGCGAGAGGTTTGTCGGGCCGAGCTGACGTGCTGCTGATTTGCCTGAACGAACCAGCCGTTCGGCACGCCTCGAAGTGATCGAGATTCTCTGTTTGATACTGCCGCACCATCACTCAGATGAAATCTGGCAGTGCGGTATCGACCAGAGAACCCCGCGCTGTTCATTAAGAAGGACCCGACTATCACCGGTTCGCTACCGACTCACGCGTGCTGCCACACTATTCACCAATCCGACAAGTGCGCTTACTGTCGCAGTTCTCAGTTGATACCACGGCGAACCCGCAGAACTTTCGATTTGTGTTGACAACCTGGCGCGATTGGCCGTCAGTGAATCGCAGAGCCGTTTCCCGTTTCGATGGATCGAATGGTTGTTGGATGAGTCAGGTGATGGTCTCGCGCCGCTAGGCTTCGCAGGTCCATCCAGAAACTCGGCCGCCAGGTAGCCCACAGCGACCGCTCCGCCGAGAATCAGCCACGGATGCTTCTCCATTTGCTGCTTGAGATCAAAGGCGTTGCTGACGGATTGCACGGCGTCTTGAACAGATCCCACTGTGGCATTGACCGCGCTCCGGGTGGCCTGCACGGTTTCGGAGAAACGGTGCTCAAGCGAGGCCAGTTCCCTTGAGAGCTGCGGCGTAGCTTCAGCCACCTGTGGTTGAACTACTTCGGGGGTATCATTCATGTCACTTTTCCCATTGGCGGCGCCGTAACCAAACTCGGCCATGTCTGGATGGATCAAAAAGGAGTTGACCGCGATCAGTCATTTCTCCGCCATTGGTGGCGACCGCCGCGGCCATCACTGGATAGGACCTCCAATACGGTTACCCACCAAGCCAACCCCCGCCGCGATGCCGTAGAACTCTGTGGATCAGCGAGCGTCAGACAACATGCGATACCAGCCGGAAATAACTGTTCGACGCCGCAAGCAGAATCGCTTCTGTGTTGCCACGTTGGCCCCGTTTCATTTCGAACTAACGTCACATCAGATCAAACTACTACTGCTCGACGAGATACTGCAGTTTGCGAAGAATGCCGGTGACCAGTGGTGCTGCAAACTGGGCCGGTAGATCTGTGATGTCGAAAGACATTGGCTCAAGCCTTCAATTTGCGGCCTACAAACCAGCCCAAGCCCATCGCAATGCAGATCGCCGGAATCGGGTTCCGTCGAATCATCTTCGCGAAGTCCTCAACCATTCCCGTCAACTTTGCATCTTCGAGGTACTCACCGCCGCCTCTCACAGTTTCAGCAACGGCTTCAGACGCCGCGGCCAACGCTCCCGTTCTGGGGGCATTGTTCCTGAAGCGTGCTCCCATCTCCTGGATTCGTACGCCCGCATTGGCAGCGAGTTCATCCGCCTTTTCGCTCACATTGCAGGCCGCTTGCTCAACCATTTCACTGACTGCGCTGCTGGCATGACTCGCCATCTGGCCGACGTTGCCAGCCGCCTCTTTCCCTTTCTCAGCGGCTTGCTTCCATTCTTCGGTGTCAACGGCTGGAGTGATTATTGTTCGCGACATATTTGATTCCTGTTGCTGCGTGTTTCCGGACCATCCGACATTGACGAACGGCATCTGCCAGGATGCGGCAATGCTTATGGCGTTGCCGCTGGGGGATTCTTGCCAGTCGTTTTGACTTCTTTTTCCGAAGTGATCGTCGTCGTTCCGCCTGGACCGTCGATTCTCGTCTCTTCTTTGACGGACGACTTGGACTTCTCGGAACATCCGACGATGACTGTTGAGGCCAGGCTGGCAAGCAGCATGGCTGCAATAACTGATTTCATAATATACTCATTTCAATTGAGCACTGCGCGGGCGGTCCAAACTACTGATGACCGCAATATTTTACTGACTATGATTGCACCTGTGTCGCATGCGGATTGCCTCCCAGGGCAGAAGCCAAGGCGCCTTCAACACTCCACCCTGTTGGCCCTGAGTTGCCACGGGGCACCGGAATGCCCAGCGCGGACGCTAATGCGATCTGATGATCCTGCTCTTGCACGAGGATATCTCGCACCTGTTCGGCCAAGGCGTATTCACCTAAAGCTTCGCACTGACGAACTCGCTTCCGGTAGCGTGTGATCGTCTCGGTTTTGTTCTCCAGATCAAACCGCAACATGTCCGTTACCTCGGACGACGTCTGGACGGGTTTCGCGACCGCAAGCGGCATGCCGCCCAGGTAATCAATCTGGCCGGCAATGATGAGGGCATGCGACAGTGCCTCCGCTGCATGCAGCTCCAACTCGGCGGCAATATTCATATACTGCGGCCCCTTCAAGGCCTGCGAGTAGACGACAGCGGAGACGATCGCTTGATATTCACCCGCGAGATCTTCGTTCAGAAGAGCGATTAGCTCTTCGTGGGTCACGTCCTGGACGTGGTTGCTTGACATTGTGTCCATCATCATGTGTTCCTGCACGAGATCGCTGCAGAGGTTGAATTGTCGATAGTTGCAATCCGCGATAAGTGCTCTCAGCGGTCACCGTATCAAAGGACCGTGACTCGTAAGTCGATCGATCCCGATAGTGAGTAGTTTCCTACGGAGTAACGGGCGCCTTCACGTCGCGAACGAACTCATCAAGTTCCTTCTCCGCTTGCTCTTTGGCGTAGCCGTAGTGTTTCTGGAGACAGCCCGCGAGTTGATCTCGCTTACCGGCGATAGTGGTGAGATCGTCGTCGGTGAGCTTGCCCCACTTCTCTTTGACCTGACCTGTCATCTCTTTCCAACTGCCTTGAACTTGATCCCAGTTCATAGCCTGAACTCCTTAAAAGTAGCCGTCTCGGGACGGAATGACATCGCATCGTCACACGCTGAATACGGTCGTTGAATCGCCTGTAGCAAATCGACTTATCAGCGCTGCCACTTCCTGGGATAGATGTAGGGATAAGCTGCTAGCAGCAGGCACGATCCCAGAATTGCAACGATCCAGCCGTACCAGTTGTGACTGGCAATAGAAAATGGCTCCGCAGATTGGCCCCACATTGCGGAATAGAGGAACCCGCCTACCAGCGCTCCGCAAATACCAAGTATTACGGTCATGGGCAGACTCAAAGTCTGCCGACCGGGAATCAGAAAACGCGCGGCTAGCCCCACCACCAGGCCGCAGATAATCCAACTGACAGCACTTCCAATCATGGCAACCCCCTGCATTCATTAAGAAACGTTGAGCGAGTGCCGGTAACAGTTACCAGCACTCGCTCGTTTGCTCTGCGTGGCTCAATCCTTGACGACAACCAGCTTGAGTTCGTTGGATGCGTCGGCCCCCGTTGAGGGATGGCCGGTCACTTTGATGGCAAAGTTGCCGAGCGAGGCATCATTAGCACCGGTGAGCGTGATCTGAGTTTCGGAGTCACCATGTTTGATAACAGGCGAGGCAGGCTTGAGTGACACGCCTGTCGGCAAGTCGCCAAACTTCAACGCGACGTCTTGATCGAAAGTTTTGTCGCGACTGATACCAATCGAAACGGTCTGCGACTCACCTTGTTTAAGAGACGTGGACAGAGTCGGTACGCTCAATGTGAATGAGTCCTTTGCTGCGACGCTGAGTTTGAAATCAACCTGAGCGTCACCGCCCTTGGTGGGATGTCCGGTGACCTTTACCTGGAAGCTGCCAACAGGAGCTTCGTCGCCTGCGGTGAAAGTGACCTTCGTCTCTGTGTCCCCGTGCTTGATGACCGGGCTTTCCGGGTCGATTGTTACTCCCTTGGGCACGTTGGCGAACTTCAACGTGACGTCTTCATCGAAGTTCTTGGCTCGCTTGATACCAACCGTGGCCTCAGTTTTCGCACCCTGTTGAATTGAGGATGACATGACTGGCACGCTCAGATTGAACGTGTCGTCTGTCTGTCCGAAGGCCGGCTTCTTGACGTTTGTGTCGGTCGTTCCTGGTCCACCCGGTGTGCCTTGCGTGCAACCGATTGCCGCAACCAGCATCGGCACGAGTAAACTCGTAAATGAAATCTTCATAAGAAAGCGATTCACGTTAAAGGTCGGAACTCAGCCGCACTCGCTGTCTGCGAAGGAAGCTTCTAGTCCGTGAAACAGGTTGGTCTTCAAAAAATGGGACGCGCGGTGCGTTAGAAACCGGGAGCGGGAGCGGGAGCGGGCGATTGCAGCGTAGCTGGCTGCGCCGTCGCGTTGCTCATCGGACCGGCAGCACTGAATCCCTGAACCTGCACCCCACATGTGGGCTGCGGGGTCCAGCAGGCGTTCGCGACGTAGTTCGTTTGCTGATAACAGCAGCTATTTGAGCGATTGCTGTGATAATGGTTCTGGTACGCATAATTGCTGTTCTGGCAGCAGCCGTTGTTCCAGTACTGACTCCGCCAGCTACGGGCCTGGGCGTCTGACGATCCCAGAGTCAGAGTGACCGCTGCGGCGAGCAGACTCAACGACAATAGTTTTTGAAACATTGCAAGAATTCCTTTAAAGTAACGCGCTGGTGGTGGCATCAGTTTCCAAGTGGGGATTCAAGGGCGAGTGAGAAGACTTGCACGATGGTCCCGTTGGTGAAGGCATGCACTATGGCTCCCGTAGCAGGCTCCACCTCGACGGTCGATTCACGAACTTGGCGGCCAGTGATCCGCTTGATTGCTTGCCGTAGCGGTTCAGAAGAGCTGGCGAAGAGTTGACGATGAAACTCCTGTACTTGAGCCGCCCCTTCCGAGCTTTTGGCCAAAGCTTTCTCAGCAGGAGTTAGCGCCTCGTGCAATGTAATGACAAGCGTTTCTTCGCTGAGGACGACGCTTACCGCCTTAGGCGCATGGCCTGTCGTGCTCATCTGGAACGCATTGACAACGTCCACAATCTCTTTCGCCACTGGATTCGCGATCTTATCCATAGAACCTATCCCAGCGAGTTGCAGCGTTGCCGCGACTCACCGCAGTTCGACGTCATTCATAACAATGGAACCGCCAGATACATCCATCACAACATGTTGAACGACTTGCTTGCTGTAAGCCGTGCTGACCTCACGTCGTAAGAACAATCCGTCTTCGGAGCGGACATCTGGCAGCTTTGAATTGGCTCTCGGCAGACTGTGCAAGCGGGCGACGACTCATTGAGCCAGGTCGTCGTTAGCCGCCAGCATCCGTTCTGAAGACGGTGAACACGCAGATAGAACGTGCAATTGAACATCCGCTAGCACGGCAGAATCACAGCGGAGAATTACCACCAACCACCTTGCGAGGTGTAAACTCCAATTCCAAAGGGCCGATGTGCGGGAGCGTAGGACTGACCATAATATCCCGAGTTCCCGTAACCGTTGTAGTAGGCTCCGCCATTGCCGTAGTTATATCCACCATTGGACGGATACTGGTAAGCACTGCCAGAGCCGTACCCGTGACCGTATGGCCCATTCCCATATCCCGAGTAACCGCGGCCACCGCCGTAGTTCGGTCCATATCCGTTGTAGTAGCCCTGCCCTGAGCCGCCGTAATAGCCTTGGCTATACCCATTGTATTGAACTCCGCCGCGGCCGATCACCAGGCTTTGTGCCTGAGCATCCGTTAGCGGAAGAGTGGCGGCAAAACAGCCGGCGGAAAGTGCCATCAAGTAAAGTAATGGTTTCATGATTGATCTCTCGTAAATCCGTTCAGTTCAGTCAAACTCACCCACCATGTGACGGAGCAGCTTGGGGTTGCTCCGCCACACGGCAGGCAATAGTTCTACTCAGCCTTCCGCGTTTCAGATTGCGTTACGACCAGCTTCGGAGCGGTCGGCGCGTTTTGTCGATCTGAGCGCAATTGTGTGAGCTGTTCTTTGGTGAGAATCTTCTCGATCTCCACCAGCTTGTCGGCTTCCAGCGACACCAGCCTGGTATGCAGGCCTTGAATATCTCGGTTCAGTGACCGCAGTTGACCGCGGTACTTTTCTTGAACCTTGTCTGCTGTCGCTTCTTGCTCGTCAGTGAGGGTCACGCCCGACGATGCGAGACCTTCTTCGGCTGCATTTGCAGGCTTGGTGGTTTCCTCGTTGGGAGTGACCTTGGCCTGATTAACTTTGCTGCTCGTCGCTGCAATGGCCTTCTCGTACTGAGCGGTCTTGCGGCGCTGATTGCGGACCTGTTGCCGCTGAGGTTCGGTCAGGTTGTCCTCAATGGCAGCCAGCAGCGAGGATTCCATGCTGATTGTCTGCATGTACCGGTCGCCGAATTGCTTCCATACCGCGCCCATCGACTGGTCGTAGTTGTGGACGATCTCCTTGATCTGTTCCTGCTGCTGGGCACTGAGTTTCAGCTTCGCGATACATTCCGGAATCGTCGCTGAGTCTGGTTGGGCGCGAGTTGCCTGCGCTTTAATGGTAGTCTTGGCCTCAGGAACCGGATCTTTCGCCTGAACCGGAGACAGTGCCAAAGCACTGACAACTGCCAGGAGGCCGGACGCACGCCAGAACGTGGGCCTCTGCAGAGAAATCACTCCGTTGGAACGCACGTTGCCGACACTAGTCATTGATAGACTCATTTTCTTCATATCCATTCAAAAGAATCGAAACACTTGGCAGATATGCTGCCAGAGAACATTCGCCCCCTGTTAGAGGCGAAAAAAATGCCGACGTGGCAGCAGAATCCTTTGAAGATTCGCCACGTCGGCATACTTACTAACGCGCCCTCCGGCTGTGCCAGATTGCGCTTTATTGAGTCTTCCGAAGCTTACTGAGTCGTTATAGGAGCATTGCGAAATCACTGCGTTTTACTGGGTTGAAACCAGTGTACGCCCACGGCAATTCCGGGCTTCGACCCGCCCCAAACAAAAAGCCGACGTGACGGAACCACTGAAGAGTTCTGCCGCGTCGGCTTACTTATTAACGCGCCTGCCGAGACTTGTCGGACTGCGCAATACTCAGTCATCCGAGATTTGGTGAGGCACAGCGACTGTTCTTCAAAAGCACGCTCGCTCTCAACATCACAGGTTGTATCGCAACTCGTCCGGAACACAAGGCGCTCAGCATGTCATTCTCCGAATGATACTACTTGCCGCAAAATGAGCGGGCTTAACCACAATTTGTAGCTCCGTTGCTGACTGACCCATAGCCTTCGCGACTGTCCTTTAACGCAGCAATTTCCAGGGGTGAAGATGAAGACACAAGGAGAGATTGAGGCGGGGATCTGTCAAGGAATTGCCAGTTTCGAACAGGAATATCTGGGTCGCGGTCCGAAAAATGTCCAGACTCATCTGCTAGGGGACCTCCTTGTCGTTCGCCTTCAGGGAGTGCTGACCGTGGCAGAGCAGCAGCTCGTGAAGACTCTCCAGCCAGAAAAGGGGCGGGACCTGCTGAAGCAAGTTCGCACTCAGCTCATTGAACTGGCGCGACCTCTCCTCTGTGCGATGATTAAAGCAACGACTGGCGTTGATGTCATCAGCCTGCATCACGACATCAGTACGTCGACGGGAGAAGAGCTCATCATCTTCACACTAGCAGAGTCACCAACAGTTCGCGACAAGAAGCTCAAGTAATGACCCGGAGATACAAAGGGACTCAGGTGAATCTGTGTGAGGCTTGCATTTTTGCTTGACAGTTCAAAAGTCAACTATGATTTGCAATCGAGAAGGGCAGTTCAGACGAACCAGACATTCAGACATCTATGCGAGTACGGGCATCTCGAGAGGGCTGGAGATTGTCACCGTGATAAAAAAAGCAAGAGCCCCTGAAAATCAGAGGCTCTTGCGCCCGAGTGACCTGCTCCCCATTTTCTGATCCAGGTGGTATGAGAGTTTCCACAGCCCTGACCTTGCCCCCGACTTTGAGCCACGGGGAATGTTAGTGAACAATGAAATTATCAGCCGGGGCGCGCCCCGGCTGATAATTTCGCGAACTCGCTCGGCGACCGGTTGCCCAACGCGCTATGCGGACGATGCTCGTTGTAATC